>NZ_JBEXYP010000021.1:38333-116499 GCF_040630995.1 Micromonospora sp. NPDC005710
AGTGAGCCGGGTTTGCGAGCCCCGCAGTCGCGAACAGAGGTGGCGCCGTGAGCGTGAGGAGTGAGCCGGGTTTGCGAGCCCCGCAGTCGCGAACAGAGGTGGCGCCGTGAGCGTGAGGAGTGAGCCGGGTTTGCGAGCCCCGCAGTCGCGAACAGAGACAGTGCCGTGACGCGTAGCGGTGCGGGGCCGACGTTGGTGCTGGTGCTGGCCGTCGCGGTGCTTGTCGGGTGCGGGGTGATGCTGTTGTTGGAGCGCAGCCTGACCCGGATCCTGCTCGGGGTGATCATGCTCGGCAACGGGGTGAACCTGTTGATCCTGTTGGGCGGGCGGTCGGGCGGTGCGCCGGTCGTCGGCACCGGGCCGGTTGAGCGGATGAGTGACCCGTTGCCGCAGGCCATGGTGTTGACCTCCATCGTCATCACGTTCGGGTTCACCGCGTTCCTGCTCGCGGTGGCGTACCGCAGTTGGTATCTCTCCGGCGACGACGAGGTCCCCGACGACCTGGAGGACCGGCAGATCATCGGTCGGGCCGGTCGTAAGGAGGTGGGTGCCGTCGATCGCGGCGGGGAGGGCCCGAACGGTGACTCGGAACAGGTCGATCCCGAGCCGGCCCGCCGACGGTTGCGACGGAGGGACGCCTCGTGATGAACATGTTGGTGCCGCTTCCGGTGGTGGTGCCGCTGCTCGGTGCGGCGCTGACCCTGCTGCTGGCCGGCAGGCCCCGGCTTCAGCGCGCGATAAGCGTGCTGTGCCTGGGTGGCACGCTCACGGTGGCGGTGGTGTTGCTGGTGCAGGCGTACCGGCACGGGCCGGTGGTGGTGGCGGTCGGGGGGTGGCCGGCACCGGTCGGCATCGTCCTGGTGGCTGACCAGTTGGCCGCGCTGATGCTCGTGGTCTCCTCGGCGGTGACCCTCTGCGTGCTGCTGTACTCGATCGGGCAGGGGCGCAGCGACACGAGCGAGACCACGCCCGTGTCGATCTTCCACCCGACGTATCTGGTGCTCACCGCCGGCGTCACCAACGCGTTCCTGGCGGGTGACCTGTTCAACCTCTTCGTCGGGTTCGAGATTCTGCTGGCCGCCAGCTTCGTGCTGATCACCCTGGGGGGCACCGCGACCCGGATCCGGACCGGGTCGACGTACGTGGTGGTGAGCATCCTCTCCTCGATGATCTTCCTGACGTCGGTGGGTCTGGTGTACGCGGCCACCGGCACACTCAACCTCGCCCAGCTCGCCCAGCGCCTCGACGACCTGCCCGACGGGGTCCGACTGGCCCTGGAGCTGATGTTGCTGCTGGGCTTCGCGATCAAGGCGGCGGTCTTCCCGCTGTCGGCCTGGCTTCCGGACAGCTACCCCACCGCGCCGGCGCCGGTCACCGCCGTCTTCGCGGGCCTGCTCACCAAGGTGGGCGTCTACGCGATCATCCGCACCGAGACGTTGCTGTTTCCGGGCGGGCGTGCCCACGTGCTGCTCATGGTCGTCGCCGGACTGACCATGGTGATCGGCATCCTCGGTGCGGTGGCCCAGTCCGACATGAAGAGACTCTTCTCGTTCACACTGGTCAGTCACATCGGCTACATGATCTTCGGGGTGGCGTTGAGCACCGCCGCCGGGCTGTCCGGCGCGATCTTCTACGTGGTGCACCACATCACCATCCAGACCACGCTGTTCCTCGTCGCCGGGTTGGTCGAGGAGCGTGCCGGAAGCACCGACCTGCGCCGCATCGGCGGGCTGGCCCGGGTGACCCCGGTGCTCGGTGTGCTCTTCTTCATCCCGGCCATGAACCTCGCCGGAGTACCACCGTTCTCGGGTTTCCTCGGCAAGCTCGGCCTGCTCCAGGCCGGGGTGGCGACCGGCGGCCCGCTGCCCGGGGTGCTGGTCGCGGCCGGCACGCTCACCAGCCTGCTCACCCTGTACGTGGCGTCCCGGGTGTGGAACATCGCCTTCTGGCGCGCGCCCCGGCTGGCCACCAGCGAGCCGGTCGTCCGGTTACCGAAGCTGATGGTGGGGGCGACGGTGGCCCTCGTCGCGCTCGGGCTGGCGTTGACAGTGCTGGCCGGTCCGCTCTTCGACGTCACCGCCGACGCGGCCGCCGACCTGCGGTTGCGCACCCCGTACGTGCGGGCCGTCCTGCCGGGCGGTGTGCCGTGACCGATTCCCCTGAGCCGGCTCCCGACGACTCCCGGCCCGCCACGGCGGGGCGGGGACGGCTCGGGCGCTGGCGGGACCAGGCGGTGGCGCTCGGGTGGCTGGTGGTGGTCTGGAACCTGCTCTGGGGCGACATCAACTGGGCCAACCTGGTCGGTGGCCTGCTGGTGGGGGCGGCCGTGCTGGTCTTCTTCCCGCTGCCGGCGGTCAGCTTCGGTGGCCGGTTGCGACCACGGGCGCTGCTGGTGTTCGCGGGCCGGTTCGCCGTCGAACTGGTGAGCGCGAGCCTGCACATCGCCCGGATCGCCGTGCAGCCCGGCTACCGCCCGCGTGGGGCGATCATCGCGGTCCGGTTGCGGGTGGCCACCGACCTGAACCTCGCGCTCACCGCCGAGGCGGTCTCGTTGGTGCCGGGCACGCTGATTCTCGAGGTGGACCGGGACTCCGGAACGCTCTACCTGCACGTCCTGGACACCCACGGTCCGGCGGACCTGGACGTGGCCCGGAACCGCACGCTCGCCGTCGAGCGGCGAATCGTCAGCGCGGTGGGCTCCACCGCCGAACTGCGCCGCCTCGACGTCACCGCACCCGAGAAGGGAACCCGCCCGTGACCACGTTCCTGGCCGTCGTCCTCACCGTGTTGCTGTCGGTCACCGCGCTCCTCGCGCTGACCCGTCTCTACCGTGGCCCATCGCTCGTGGACCGGGTGATCGCGGCGGACATGCTGCTCGCCACGATGGTCGCCGCGGTGGGTGCCGAGGCGGCGGTCAACCGTCACGCCACCACACTGCCCGTGCTGGTGGTGCTCTCCCTGCTCGGCTTCGTGGGGTCGGTGTCGCTGGTCCGCTTCGCCGTCCGGGAGCAGCAGTGATCGCGACGATCGCGGACTGGCTCGGCGCCGGTTGCCTGGTGGCGGGCGCACTGCTCGGCCTGGCGGCCGGGATCGGCGTCCTGCGCTTCCCGGACGCGCTGTCCCGGATGCATGCGGCCACCAAGCCGCAGGTGCTGGGGGTGCTGCTGTTGCTGCTGGGCATCGCGTTGCGGCTGCGGTCCCCGGCGGACCTCGGCATGATCCTGCTCGTGGCGGTCTTCCAGTTGGCGACCGCGCCTGTCGCGGCGCAGATGATCGCGCGGGCCGCGTACCGGTCGGGGCGGCTCGACCGGGGCCTGCTCGACGCCGACGAGCTGGCCGAACGCGGACCGGGCGGCGGGTCGGCGGGGCCGGCGTGACGACCGCCGAACCGGACGTTTCGCTCCTTCGGCCCACCCCCAGCGGAGTCCCAGCCAGCGCGGATAAAATGGCGGCATGATCGACTCTTCTGCCCAGGAGGGCAGCAGTAGCCAGCCGGGTCGTGCCCGGCATATCCCCGTACCGACGACCCCGGGAGCCCTGAGCAACCCGTGTTGATCGTCGTTGGTCTCCTTCTGATCATCGTTCTCACTGCCGCCACCGGATACTTCGTGGCGCAGGAGTTCGGCTACGTCGCCGTGGACCGGGGCAAGCTGCGCCAGCTCGCCGACGACGGCGATCAGGCCGCCGCCCGGGCTCTGACCGTCACCAGCCGGCTCTCCTTCGTGCTCTCCGGCGCCCAACTCGGCATCACCGTCACCGCGCTGCTGGTCGGCTACGTCGCCGAGCCGTACCTGGGCGGTGGTCTCGCCGACCTGCTCGGCCTGGCCGGCGTCAGCGAAGCGGTGAGCCTGCCGATGTCGGTGGCGTTGGCCCTGGTCATCGCCACAATCGTGCAGATGGTCCTCGGTGAGCTGGCCCCGAAGAACCTGGCCATCGCCCGGGCCGAACGACTGGCCCGGGCCCTGAGCCGATCCACCCTGATCTACCTGGCCGTCGCCGGGCCGCTGATCAGGCTCTTCGACCGGGCCTCGGTCCGGCTGCTGCGCCGCCTCGGCATCGAACCGATCGAGGAACTGCCCAGCGGCGCCACCCCGGCCGACCTGGAACAGATCATCGCCGAGTCCCGCGAGGAGGGCAGCCTCGACGCCGAGATGTCCACGCTGCTCGACCGAGGTCTGGACTTCCGCGAACTCACCGCAGGCGAGGCCATGGTGCCGCGCGTCGACGTGCACACCGTCCGGGCGCACGAACCGGTCAGCCGGGTCGTCGAACTGCTGGACACCGGCCACTCCCGCTTCCCGGTACGCGGCGCGGAGGGCGTCGACGACCTGCTCGGCATCGTCGGCATCGCCGACGTTCTCGGCGTACCCCCGGCGGAGCGGGCCACCACCCCGGTCAGTGCGGTCGCCGGGCCGCCGCTGCTCGTACCGGAGACCCTGCCCCTGCCCACGGTGCTCGACCGCCTGCGGTCCGGGCACCGGCAGATGGCGTGCGTGGTCGACGAGTACGGCGGCTTCGCAGGCGTCATCACGTTGGAGGACATCGCCGAGGAACTGGTCGGCCCGATCCGCGACGAGGACGACCCACCGGACCGGGCACCCGCCCGGCAGGACGACGGCTCCTGGGTGGTGCCGGCCCGTTGGCGGATCGACGAGGTCGCCGACAGCACCGGCATCGCCCTGCCCGAGGCCCCGGAGTACGACACCCTCTCCGGGCTGGTGATGCGGGAACTGGGCCGCGTACCGGAGGTCGGTGACCGGCTGGAGATCAGCCTGCAACCCCAGGGGGCGGACGGCGAGGACAGCGAGGCGGAGCCGCGGGCGCTCGTCGAGGTGCTGGCCGTGGACCGGCACGTGGCCGACTCGGTGCGGTTGCAGTTGACCAAACCGGGGGTGACCGCATGAGCGCGAGGAGCGAGCTTGCGAGCCCCGCGGTCGCGACTGAAGGACAGCACCGATGAGCCCCGGGATCGCACTCTTCAGCTCGGTGATCCTGCTGGCGTTGAACGGATTCTTCGTGGCCGCCGAGTTCGCCCTGGTGGCCAGCAAGCGCTACCGCCTGGAGCAGGCGGCGGCGAACGGTGGTCGGGCGGCCCGGGCCGCCCTCGACGGCGTCCGCGAACTGTCGCTGATGCTGGCCGGCGCGCAGTTGGGCATCACGCTGTGCACCCTGGGTCTCGGCGCGTTGGCCGAGCCGGCGATCGAGCATCTGCTGAGCCCTCTGTTGCACGCGGTGGGCCTACCGGACGCGGCCAGCCACCTGGTCGCCCTGATCTTCGCTCTCGGGGTGGTTACCTTCCTGCACCTGGTGGTGGGGGAGATGGCGCCGAAGTCGTGGGCGATCACCGACGCGGAGCGCTCGGCGACGCTGCTCGCGTTGCCGTTCCGCGCCTTCGCCCGGGTCTCCCGGCCGGTGCTCTCCGCTCTGAACGCCCTGGCCAACGCGATCCTGCGGCTGTTCGGGGTCAACCAGCAGGACCAGCTCGCCCAGGTGCACGGCCCGGACGAGCTACGGATGCTGCTGGAACAGTCCCGTGAGCACGGGCTGCTCGGTGCCGAACAGCACCAACTGCTGACCAGCATGCTGGAGTTGCAGGGCACATCGGTGGCGCAGGTGATGGAACCGTTCGCCACCATGGTCACCGTCCGTCGGGACGACCCGGCCGGGCGGATCGAGGAGGTCAGCCGGGGCAGCGGCCGATCCCGGCTCGCGGTGCTCGACGAGGCGGGCGACGTGTGCGGGCTCGTGCACGTCCGGGAGGCGGTACGGGTGGTCACCACCGGCCGGGTCGCCACCGCCGGTGAGCTGATGACGCCGGCGTTCACACTGCCCGCGACGTCCTCGGTCACCGAGGCGGTGGCCGCGATGCGGGCCCGCCAGTCGCAACTCGCGTTGGTCCGCAACGGCGGTGGCCCGGCCCGACCGATCGGCTTCGTGGCCCTGGAGGACCTCCTGGAGGAGGTCATCGGGGAGTTCGACGACGAGACCGACACCGTGCCCCGCGGGCGTCGGATGCGCTGACCGCCCGACCCGGCCGTACTCGCGAAGTGCGGCCGGGCCGGCGGCTGCTCGGCGTGGGCGGGCTTGCCGTGCTGCTCGGCCGGAGGGCGCTGCTCGGCGTGGGCGGGCTTGAGTGGTGCCCGTCCGGGTAGGCGTGCCTGGTGGGGCTGGCGGAGCCCCGTCCCGGAAGGGGGCGCGCGGTGCGGCTGACGGGAGTGTCACCGGAGTCCGGGCGGACCGGGCTGTCCGTGCAGACCGCGCTGCCCAACCCGAGCACCCGGCCGGGCCTGCGCCTGCCCGGGCGGGTGACCCTCGCGGCCGGCCCGGACGACGTGCTGGTGCGGCACATCCGGCTCGGCCTCGTCACCACTGTGGAGCCGGACGACCCGGCCGGGGCCCGCCGTCTCATGCAGTTCCACCACCTACCGATCGCCGGCCGGTTCGTCGTACCCGCCGGTCGGCGACGGGCTGTCGACTTCGCGTTCCCCCTGCCGTGGGAAACCCCGGTGACCACCTTCGGCGGGGTGCCGCTGCTGAGCCTGCGAATGGGCCTGCGGACCGAGGTGTCGCTCGACCCCGACCTCGACCAGGGCGCCATGGTGCCGGTCTTCGTGCACCCGATCCCGACCCAGCAGCACGTGCTGGCGGCGCTGGACACGCTGGGCTTCATGATCCGTCAGGCCGGCCTGGTCGAGGGCGGGTTGCCGGGGGTGGAGCACGCCCTGCCGTTGCACCAGCGGTGGGGCTTCTGGGTGGGGCCCCTCTACGCCGGCCCGATCACCGAGATGGAGGTCATCTTCGTGACGAACTCGGCGGGCCTGGAGGCGATCCTCTGGATGGATCGCAAGCTGGCGCTGGCCGGAATCACCCACCAGAGCATCAGCCGGTTCCGGATCTGGCACGAGGACGCCGACCGGCGGGACTGGGTCGCCACCGTGGACGGCTGGATCCGGCACGCGATCAACCGGCACGCCGCCGCAGCCGCGCACGCCGACTGGTCCGCGCAGATCGCCGGGTCGGCCCACGTCAGCCGGCATCCCGACGAGCCCATCCGACCGGGCTACGGCCTGGGCGGCACCGCCGGCGGCGCCGGCATAGGAGGCGGCGGCTCCGGCGGCGACGGAACCTAGTCCGGCCCTCGCTCCCGCCCCATTCCCGCGATCTTGCACTTTCTGCTGTAACAAATCCACTCAGAACGTGCATTCCGGCAACCGAAAGTGCAAGATCGCGGCCAGGCGGCCAGGCGGCCAGGCGGCCAGGGGCGGAGCCCGGTGGGGTCAGCCGGCGCTGGCGGTGGCGAGCTTCAGGCTGAAGGCCAGGAAGAGAGCCGCCACGGCTGTGGTGCCGCCGGCCGCCAGGCGGCGGCGTTGGCGGAACTGGGCGGCCAGGAAGGTGCCCGCGAAGATCAACGCGGTCAGGTAGAGCGCGCTGGTCACCTGCGCGATCAGCCCGAGCAGCAGGAACGACAGCGCCGGCCAGGCGTAGCCGGGGTCGACGAACTGGATGAAGAACGAGATGAAGAACAGGATCGCCTTCGGGTTCAGCAGGCTGATCACCAGCGCCTTGCGGAACGGGCTGCGCATCGCCGCCGGCTCCGCGGCGTCGATGAGCCGCGGCGTGTTCGGGTCGTTGCGGTCGCGCCAGCGCCGCACGGCCCCGAGCAGCATGGTCACCCCGACATAACCGAGGTACGCGGCACCGGCGTACTTGATCACCATGAACAGCGGGGGGTACGCCTTGAGCAGCGACGCCACTCCGGCGGCGGAGAGGAACATCAGCACCCCGTCGCCGACGAACACACCACCGGCGGCCCGGTAGCCGACCGCGACGCCCCGTTTGGCAGCGGTGGAGAGCACGAAGAGTGAGTTCGGCCCGGGCAGCAGGATGATGGCAACGGTGCCCAGCACGTACGTCCAGATGTCGGTGATCCCCAGCACGCCCGCCATCATCACGCCACCGGTGCTGTCCGCAGAAGTCTTTCTCGCAGCCTGGCCTGTGCGTTCGGCCACTCGTCGACGGTCATCGCGTACTGCACCGTGTCCCGCCAGGAGCCGTCCGGGCGTTGCCGGTGCATCCGCAGCACGCCTTCCCGGGTCGCGCCGAGCCGTTCGATGGCAGCCTGGGAGCGGACGTTGCGGATGTCGGTGTGCCAGGCGACCCGTACCGCGCCCAGGCCGTCGAAGGCCCGGCTGAGCAGCAGCAACTTCGCCTCGGTGTTGATCCCGGTACGCCACCAGGGCTGGCCGAGGAGGGTGTGCCCGATCGCCACCGCCCGCCGCTCGGGGTCGATGTCGTAGTAGGAGGTGCTGCCGACCACCGTTCCGGTCTTCGCGCACCGTTGCACCCAGGCGACCCGTTCGCCCCGGTGCTGGGCGGCCAGGGCGGCGCCGATCACCTCGGCGGTGTCGGCGGGCGTGGTGGGCGGCCCGACGCTGAGGTGCCGCCACACCTCCGGGTCCGCGGTGGCGGTGTGCAACTCGTCGGTGTGCGCCACCTCCAGCGGCTCCAGCCGAACGTGCTCGCCGTGCAGGGGCACCGGGTCGTGCCAGGGCGTACGGGGCGTCCGCAGGTATGCCGGCAGCGGCGCGGTGACCCCGGCGTCCGGCTCGGGTGCCCCGGCGGTGAGGCGCAGCGGCAGCACGCCCGCCCAGTGCGGCAGGTGCCTGTCGTCGTCGTCCTCGCGGACCCCGCCGGTGCGGGCCCGGACGGAGACCTCCCGCAGGGGCAGCGCCAGGACGGCGGTCTCGGCCAGCTCGCGACGGCTGGGCGGGCGGGTGGCGGTGCTGCGGCCCGCGCCGACCTTCTCGACGAGCGCGGTGAGCATGGCGAGCTTCTCCCGCTCGTCGGTGACCAGTCGGGCGGTGCCGTGCGCGACGACCGAGCGGTAGTTGGCGCTGTGGTGGAACTGGGAGCGGGCGTAGACCAGCCCGTCGAGCAGTGTCACCGCGACGCATACCGGCAACCCGTCGTCGTCGCCGCGGGCGGCGAGCAGCGGCCTACTGCCGGTGGAGCCGTGCAGGTAGAGCGTGTCGCCGATGCGGACGTGCAGGGTGGGCAGCACCCGTGGCTGGCCGTCGACGGTGAAGCTGAGCGCGCAGTCGTACGCCTCGTCGAGCACGGCGTGGGCGGCGGCCCGGTCGTAGCTCATCCTGTCGCGGGAGCGGTGGGGTGTGGTCCGGGCGGTGGGTGGATACATGCGCGCGCCCCTTTGTTCTAGTACAATCTCTTGTTTGTGTCAGCACACTATCAGCTCACCGGTACGACAGCCGTCGAGATTTCGGCCAGCATCGAGTCGGGCATCCGGACCGGCGCCCTCTCACCCGGGGCAGCCCTGCCGCCGGTGCGGGCCCTCGCCGCCGAGTTGGGCGTCAGCCCCGCCACCGTCGCCCGCGCCTACCAGGAGCTACGCCAGCGCGGCCTGCTCGCCACCGCCGGCCGGCACGGCACCCGGGTGCGCCCCCGCCCGCCGGTGGCCGCCCGCCGCTCCGCGCTGCGCCCCCCACCGTTGCCCGGCGCCCGGGATCTGACCCGGGGTGAACCCGACCCCCGGCTGCTTCCCCCGCTGGGCCCGCACCTGGCGGCCCTCGCCGCCGCCGACGGCCCGTCGGTCGGCTACTCCGACGCCGGAGTGCTGCCCGAACTGGCCGAGGCGGCCCGCGCCCGGCTGCGCGCCGACGGCGTACCGGCCGGGGAGTTGACCCTCACCGGCGGGGCGCTGGACGGCATCGAGCGGCTGCTCGGCGCCCACCTGCGCCCCGGCGACGCGGTGGCGGTCGAGGACCCGGGCTGGGCCAACCTCCTCGACCTGGTGGCCGCGCTGGGGTTGCGCCCGATCGGCGTACCGCTTGACGACGAGGGACCGCTGGTCGCCGGGGTGGCCGCCGCGCTCGCCGCCGGAGCACGGGCGCTGATCATCACCAGCCGGGCGCAGAACCCGACCGGCGCCGCCGTCTCCGCGGAGCGCGCCGAGGCGCTGCGGACGCTGCTCGCCGGCCGCCGGGACCTGTTGCTGATCGAGGACGACCACGCTGCCGAACTGGCCCGCGTACCCCTGCACCCGCTCGCCGGTGCGACCGGAAGTTGGGCCTTCGTCCGCTCGGTGAGCAAGCCCTTCGGTCCGGACCTGCGGCTGGCGGTGCTCGTCGGCGACGAGACGACTGTGGCCCGGGTGAGTGGCCGTACCCGGGTCGGTGCCGGCTGGGTCTCCACGGTGCTGCAACGCCTGGTGCTCGCCCTGTGGCGGGACCCGGCGGTCACCGAGTCGGTGCGGCGGGCGGCGCGCAGTTACGAGCAGCGGCGCGAAGGGCTGCTCGCCGCGCTCGCGGAGCACGGCCTGAGCGCACACGGTCGCAGCGGCATCAACGTCTGGTTGCCGGTCGTGGACGAGACCAGCACGGTGACCGCTCTGCGCGACGCCGGCTGGGCGGTGGCACCCGGTGCTCTGTACCGGATCGCCGCCCCGCCCGCCCTCCGCATCACCGTCAGCTCCCTGGACCTCACCGACCTGGCCCCCCTGGCCGCCGCCCTGGCCCACGCCGAAAACCCACCCCCCACCCAGGGCTTCCCCACCTGACCCACCCACCCCCGGTTTCCGCGATCTTGCACTTGGTGTTGGCAGAAAGTCGGATTGGCCCCTGTTTGACTGAGCAGAAAGTGCAAGATCGCGGGGATTCGGGACGGCCGGGACGGGTATGCGGGCGCCCGGAGGTGGGGGACATGGCGTCTGGTGGGGCTCGTAAGGGGATCTGGATCGCGGTTGCGGTGGCGATCATCATCGTCATCATCGTGCTGATCGCTATCGCGTCCGGCGGCGACGGGGGCGGTAACGGGTACTGACGTGGAGCAGCAGGCGCGCCGGGGCGTATCCGGCGGTCAGCATCGAACGGGTATATAACAGTCGGCATGGCCGAGCAGACCGGTAGCGCTCCGGGCGCCCAGCGGTTCATCCCGTCCGACGCCGACACCATCGACGACCTGCGCACCGCCTCCGGCGGCTGTCGGGGCTGCGAGCTGTACCGGGACGCCTCGCAGACGGTCTTCGGCCGGGGCGACGAGAGCGCCCGCGTGGTGCTCGTCGGCGAGCAGCCGGGCGACATGGAGGACCAGAAGGGGCTGCCCTTCGTCGGCCCGGCCGGTCGCCTGCTGCGCCGCGCCGTCGACGACGCCGGACTGGACCCGGGTCACCTCTACCTCACCAATGCCGTGAAGCACTTTCGCTTCGAGCTGCGCGGCAAGCGGCGGATCCACCAGACCCCGGATCAGACGCACATCACCGCCTGCCGGCCGTGGCTGGTGGCGGAGTTCGCCCGGCTGCGTCCGGAGATCGTGGTGGTGCTCGGCGCGACCGCCGCCAAGGCGCTGCTCGGCCCGTCCTTCCGGGTCACCCGGCAGCGGGGCGAGTTGCTGCCGTGGCCGGCGTCGGCGCAGCACCCGGCGGACTTCGAGCAGGTGCCCGTGGACGACGCCGGAAAGCGGGCCGACGCGCCGCCGGCCCGGCTGCTGGCCACCATCCATCCGTCGGCAGTGCTGCGGGCCGACGACCAGGACAAGGCGTACGAGGGTCTGGTCGCCGACCTCACCGTCGTCACCCGCGCCCTACCCGGCTGACCGCGCCAGGACCGCAGAGGTAGGGCTCAGCCGCCCGCCGTGATCTTGCTGAACACCTCCTTGGCGGTGATCAGGCCATCGTGGACGCGGTCAGGTCGCCCCGGTGCCACGCTGCGTCGAACCGTTCGACCACGAGCACCCCGGCATCGCCCATCCGGGCACCACGGGCGTGCGCCGCGTCGGCGGCGACCCCGTTCCGGTGAAACCCGGTGCCGCTGGTCGGTGCTGGTGCGCGAGGATGAACCACCCTTTCCGACAGGAGCGCCGATGGCGACCGACCTGACCCTGCCGCGTACCGCCGCCCGACCCGACGTCGCGTCGATCCAGCGGCGGACCCTTCGGCTGCTCTTCACCACCCAGATCATCGCCGGGATCGGCGTGACCATCGGCATCGCCGTGGGCGCGCTGCTCGCGACCCGGATCGCCGGGACCGCTGTGGCAGGTGTCGCGCAGAGCGCCGGGGTGGTCGGTGCCGCGCTGCTCGCCGTTCCGGTCACCCGGATCATGGCGCGGCACGGTCGCCGACCGGGCCTGGTCCTGGCGTACTCGATCGGGGCCGTCGGCGGCCTGCTGGTGGTGCTGGCCGCGGCCACCCACTGGGTGCCGCTGCTCTTCCTCGGCATGTTGCTCTTCGGTGGGGGCACCGCCGCGAATCTGCAGGCCCGCTACACGGCGGTGGACCTCGCCGAGCCGGCCCGGCGGGGGCGACAGCTCTCCCTGATCGTCTGGGCCACCACCATCGGTGCGGTGGCCGCGCCGAACTTCGCCGCGCTGGCCGACCGGGTCACCACCGGCTGGGGGCTGCCCCCGCTGGCCGGCCCGTTCGCGTTCAGCGCCGCCGCGTTCGTGCTGGCCGCTGTCGTACTCCTCGGATTGCTGCGACCCGACCCGCTGTTGACCGCGCGGCGGCTCGCGGCGGCCGAGGCGCCGGTCACCGACGCCCCGGCGACCGAGGCGCCCGCGGTGGGCGGTGCGACAGCGGCCGCCGCGCCGGTCGAGGCCCGCGCGCCGCGCGCCGCCGGGATGCGTGCCGCCTGGTCGGTGGTACGCGGACAGCCCGCCGCCCGGCTCGGCATCGCCGCCGTGGCGGTGGGTCACCTGGTGATGGTGGCGGTGATGGCGATGACTCCGGTCCGGCTCGGTGAGTCGCACGCCGACGCCGACGTGTTGCGGCTGGTCGGCATCGTGCTGAGCCTGCACATCGCCGGCATGTACGCGTTCTCCCCGGTGGTGGGTTGGCTCACCGACCGGCTCGGTCGACGGGCGGTGATCCTCGGTGGGGTAGGGGTGCTGCTGGCAGCCTGCGCGGTCGCCGGCACCGCCGGGCACCACACGCCCCGGCTCTCGGTCGGTCTGGCCCTGCTCGGGCTGGGCTGGTCGGGGACGATGGTGGCCGGCTCGACACTGCTGTCCGAGTCGGTGCCGGCCGGTGTGCGGCCGAGCGTCCAGGGGCTGTGCGACCTGATCATGGGATTGGCTGGGGCCGGGGCCGCCGTGGTGAGCGGGTTTGTCATGCAGTTCGCCGGTTATCCCGTGCTCACCCTGCTCGCGGCGGTCGCGGCGGCGCCCCTGGTGGCGCTAGCGTTGCGCCCGGTGCCGACCAGGGCACCGGACGAGGAGGGCTGATAACTGTGCGGCTGACCGACTTCTGGACGCGGCTGGACGAGGCGTTCGGGCCCGGCTACGCGGCCAGCATCGCCCGCGATCAGGTGCTGTCCCAGCTCGGCGGACGGACCATCGAGCAGGCCCTGGCGTCGGGGGAGCAGACGCACATGGTGTGGCGGGCGGTCTGTGCCGCATACCCCGACCGAGTGCCCGCCCGACTACGCTGAGCAGCCTTTTCGCCCCTTCCGCGTGTCACTTGTCGAGTCGTACACCTGTTCGGCTATTGTCCACAGCGGGGTGCTCGTCCACAGCTCGCGGCCCGTCGGCTGGTTTTCTGTCGGACCTAGCGCCTAGCGTGTCCGCGTGACGCGAAGCTCAGCAAAGACGCCGGCGAAGGCAGGGGTGGCAACCATGGCAGCAGGGCCTGACCGGGAGAAGGCACTCGACCTTGCTCTCGCTCAGATTGACAAGCAATTCGGCAAGGGTTCGGTGATGCGGCTGGGTGACCGTCCGGTCGTCCAGACCGCGATCATTCCGACCGGTTCCATCGCGCTCGACGTGGCCCTCGGCATCGGCGGCCTGCCCCGCGGCCGGGTGGTCGAGATCTACGGTCCCGAGTCCAGCGGTAAGACCACTGTGGCGCTGCACTCGGTGGCCAGCGCCCAGCGACTCGGCGGCATCGCCGCCTTCATCGACGCCGAGCACGCGCTCGACCCGGAGTACGCGAAGGCCCTCGGCGTCGACACGGACGCGATGCTGGTCTCGCAGCCGGACACCGGCGAGCAGGCGCTGGAGATCGCGGACATGCTGATCCGCTCCGGCGCGATCGACATCATCGTGATCGACTCGGTGGCGGCCCTGGTGCCGCGCGCCGAGATCGAGGGCGAGATGGGCGACAGCCACGTGGGCCTCCAGGCCCGGCTGATGAGCCAGGCGCTCCGGAAGATCACCGGTGTGCTCAGCAACACCGGCACCACGGCGATCTTCATCAACCAGCTGCGGGAGAAGATCGGCGTCATGTTCGGCAGCCCGGAGACCACCACCGGTGGTCGGGCGCTGAAGTTCTACGCCTCGGTCCGGCTCGACGTGCGACGCATCGAGAGCCTCAAGGACGGCACCGACGTGGTCGGTAACCGCACCCGGGTCAAGGTCGTGAAGAACAAGGTCGCCGCGCCGTTCAAGCAGGCCGAGTTCGACATCATGTACGGCAAGGGCATCTCGCGCGAGGGTTCGCTGATCGACGTCGGCGTGGAGCAGGCGATCATCCGCAAGTCCGGAGCGTGGTACACGTACGACGGCGACCAGCTCGGCCAGGGCAAGGAGAAGGCCCGGGAGTTCCTGAAGGAAAACCCGGACGTGGCCGCCGAGATCGAGAAGAAGATCCTGGAGAAGCTCGGCGTCGGGGTCGGCGCGGGCGACGCCGCCGGTGGCCCGGAGCTGCCGCCGGTCGACTTCTGACCGGTCGCTGACCCATGGCAGGACGACGCGCCCGTACGGGGCGGGGCTGGGATGCCAGTCCGCCCCGTACGGGCGATGCCACCGATCCGCCGCGCCCTCGGCGAGGCCGCCGGAGTGGGTCCGAGGAGGCCGACACCGTCGAGTCTCCGGCGCCTCCGCGCGACGAGTCCGAGGTGGCCCGCGAGATCTGCCTGCGCCAGCTCGCCGTACGGCCCCGCACCCGGGCCGAGCTGGCCGGGGCGTTGGCCAAGCGGGGCATCTCCGAGGAGGTCTCGGCCGAGGTCCTGGACCGGTACGACGAGGTCGGCATCATCGACGACGCCGCGTTCGCCAGGGCCTGGGTGTCCAGCCGGCACGCGGGGCGCGGTCTGGCTCGCCGGGCCCTCGCCAACGAGCTGCGCCGCAAGGGCGTCGACGGCGAGGTGGCGACCGAGGCGCTGGACGAGCTGGACGAGGAGACCGAGGCGGACACCGCCCGTGGCCTGGTGGAGCGCAAACTCCGTACGGCCCGAGGCGAGCCGGACGCGGTCTTCCGCCGGCTGGTGGGCATGCTGGCCCGCAAGGGCTACCCGCCCGGTGTGGCCATCCGGGCGGTGAAGGACGCGCTGGCCGCGCAGAGCGCCGAGGCAGCCGAGTTCGCCGAGCAGATCGACGCCGACGCCCTCGCCGACGCCGAGGGCGAGATGGAGCGCGACAGCCGCCCGGTCGAGTGAGCGCTGCGGCGGTGGGTGTGTCCCTGAACGGCCCCTACTCCGCGATCTTGCACTTCCTGCCCAGGCATGAGGGGCGTCCCACCCATGTCGACAACCGAAACTTCAAGATCGGCGCGATCTTCCGCCGTTCTCAGCCTCGCGCGACGGTGTGACTCTCAAAAGCGTGCGCGATCTTGACGTGACAAGCCCGACGAGGGTCGCTGGTGTCACAAAGTCGGCTCCTGGGCGGGGTGTCGCCGTCTCTGAACAGGCACGACATCCGTATCAGGGCCGTCGGCTCGCCGCGTTTGTCCTGCCGTGTCCGACACGACATCAGCTTTGAGTGACGCCACAACTTCTCTCCGTTCGGGGGGTTTGATCATGAGTCCTTGACCAGAGCACCCCCGGCGACCTAGCCTCGCCATACAGGCTCACATTGCCCGACCAGCGCAGGCTAAGCGCACAACATAGATCGCGTAACAGAACAGCATCACTTTGGCCGACTCCGCGGCCTTTGGCGGCAGTTCCGGACAGGCCGGTCCGGAACGCTGCGACAACTGCACCCGGTCGCCGACGTTGCCCACGGGCACCGCCGGCGGAGAAAGCTACCCACGGCCAGCCGCTCCGGTCGGGCGTCCACAGCCGCAGGAGTGTGCCCCCGGCACGGTCGCTGCGGTCTCGACGTTAGGGGAGGCGGCCATGGCGGGGCGGCGGCACAGGTTCATCGGTAGACCCGACGGGGTCCCGGCATGAACGCGTTCGACGTCGTGCTCCTCGCGGCCGTCCTCGTCCTCGCGGTGGTGGTGATCGGGGCCGTGCTGGTCGGCATCCGGACAATGCGCCGGATGGGCACCGGACCGGCTCCGGAGGATCCCGCCTTCATCGCCGAGAAGGACCGCCAGGAGCAGTCCCTGGCCGCCCTGCGGACCGCGGCCGACCAGGCGAACAGCACCATCGACGTCGCGAAGTCGGCGGCTGCGGCGGCCCGTACCGAGGCGGCGGCGGCGAACGCCGAGGCGAAGGCGGCCCGCGCCGAGGCGCGGCGGGTCCTCGACGACGCCCGCGCCGAGGCGGACACCGTGCTGGAGCGCGCCCACAAGCAGGCCGAGGCGGACGCCGAACAGTTGCGGACGGCAGCCCGGCGCAGCGGCGAGCGGGAGGTCGCGGTGCTCGCCGCCACCACCCGGGAGCAGGCCGCCGAGGTGGAACGTCGGGCCGCGAGGATGGACGAGCGGGAGCGGATGCACACCGAGGAGGTGGAGCGGTTCGCCGAGCGGGAGCGGCAGCTCACCGCCGCGAAGGCTGCTCTCGCCACCCGGGAGGCCGCCCTCGCCGAGCGGGAGGCCGAGCTGACCGAGTCGGAGGAGCTGCGCCGCCGGGAGCTGGAGCGGGTCGCCGGGCTCACCGCCGACTCCGCCCGACTGGAACTTGTCGACGCCATCGAGACGTCTGCCAAGCGGGAAGCGGCGCTGCTCGTGCGGGACATCGAGTCCGACGCGCGCAACACGGCCGACCAGCGTGCCCGACACATCGTGGTGGACGCGATCCAGCGGGTCGCCAGCGAGCAGACCGCGGAGAGCGTGGTCAGCGTCCTGCACCTGCCCGGTGACGAGATGAAGGGGCGGATCATCGGCCGGGAGGGGCGCAACATCCGCGCCTTCGAGTCGGTGACCGGCGTCAACCTGATCATCGACGACACCCCCGAGGCGGTGCTGCTCTCCTGCTTCGACCCGGTCCGGCGCGAGGTGGGCCGGGTGACACTGGAGAAGCTGGTCCTGGACGGGCGCATCCACCCGCACCGGATCGAGGAGGTGTACGACCTGGCCCGGCAGGAGGTCGAGCAGCTCTGCCTCCGCGCCGCCGAGGACGCCCTCGTCGAGGTCGGCATCACCGAGATCCACCCGGAGCTGGTGACCCTGCTCGGCCGGCTGCGCTACCGCACCTCGTACGGGCAGAACGTGCTCAAGCACCTGGTCGAGACCGCGCACATCGCCGGCATCATGGCCGCCGAGCTGCGGTTGGACGTGCCGATCATCAAGCGCTCGGCGTTCCTGCACGACATCGGCAAGGCGCTCACCCACGAGGTGGAGGGCAGCCACGCCATCATCGGTGCGGACCTGGCCCGCAAGTACGGCGAGCACGAGGACGTGGTGCACGCGATCGAGGCGCACCACAACGAGGTGCCCCCGCAGACCATCGAGGCAGTGCTCACCCAGGCTTCCGACGCCTGTTCCGGTGGTCGGCCGGGCGCGCGCAGGGAGAGCCTTGAGGCGTACGTCAAGCGGCTGGAGCGGATCGAGGAGATCGCGGCGGGCAAGCTCGGCGTGGACAAGGTCTTCGCCATGCAGGCCGGCCGGGAGATCCGGGTGATGGTCAAGCCGGACGACGTCGACGACATCGGAGCGGCGGTGCTGGCCCGCGACGTGGCCAAGCAGATCGAGGAGGAGCTGACCTACCCGGGTCAGATCCGGGTCACTGTGGTCCGCGAGTCCCGGGTCACCGAGATCGCCCGCTGAGTCGGACCGGCGGCCCTCGCCACGCGGACGGTGGAGATGATCGAAGGCCGCCCCGAACTACTCGGGGCGGCCTTCGGTCTGTCTGGTCGGTGTGGCGTGGCTCAGGAGGCCGCGCCGCCGCCCTCGGCCTGGGAGATCAGGGCTGCCGGCGGTGGGTTCTGTGCCGGCGTGTTGGCGGTCTTGCGGCCCCGGGCGAGCCGTCGTTGGACGTACTGGGCGAGCTTCGAGAGCGAGTAGTTCACCAGGATGAAGAGCACGGCGATCACGACGTAGACCTGGATCGGGTTGCCCAGCACGCCGATGATCTGCTTGCCGATGTTCAGGGTCTCCTCGTAGCTGATGATGAATCCCAGCGAGGTGTCCTTGAGCACCACCACCAGTTGGCTGATCAGTGCCGGCAGCATGATCCGGAAGGACTGCGGCAGCAGGATCATCCAGGTGGTCTGGGCCGGGGAGAGCCCGATGGCGGCGGCGGCCTCGGCCTGGCCGCCCGGCAACCCTTCCATGCCGGAGCGCAGGATCTCGCCGATCACCACCGAGTTGTAGATGGTGAGGCCGATGACCAGGTACCAGAGGTTGTCGAAGTAGAGGCCGAACTCCGGGAAGCCGCGGGCCACGAAGAAGATGGTGATCACCACGGGCAGGCCGCGGAACACCTCGACGCAGACCCTGGTGATCGCCGACAGCAGCGTGCTCAGGCCGCGCAGCAGGTAGGCCACCGGTGTTGCCATCCCGGTGAACCGGAGCCGGGTCAGGCTCTTGAGCTGGATCCGCAGGATGGCGAGCAGGGTGCCCAGCACCAGTGAGGAGACGATGGCCAGCGCAGCCGCGATCAGGGTGTTCTTGAAGCCGAGGCCGATCCGCTCCCACACCTGGGAGAAGTTCTCGTTGGAGGGGTCGATCAGCGGGCCCCACAGCTCCATCGAGAGCTGGCCCTTCTCGTCCAGGGGCCGGTAGATCAGGAAGTAGGCCCCGACGAGCAGGACGACGCCGGCGACGATGCTGCTGATCAGGGTGATCCGCCGCTGCCGCGGCCCGGGGACGTCGTAGAGGACGCTCGTCTGCTGACTCATCGGGCCACCGCCTGTCGCTTCTCGATCCGGTCCAGCAGGGCGCCCAGCGGCACCGTCATGATCAGGTAGCCGATCGAGATGCCGATGGCGACCGGGATGAAGGCGTACCCCTCGGCTCCGGTGAGCTGGTCGGCGGTGGCCGACAGGTCACCGACGACCCCGAAGAAGCCGGCCAGCGCCGAATTCTTGATCATTGCGATGATGACCGAGCCGAGCGGGACGATCGAGGCCTGCCAGGACTGCGGCAGCACCACGTGGCGCAGGTTCTGCCCGAAGGTCAGGCCCAGTGACCGCGCCGCCTCCGCCTGGCCGGCGGGCACCGCGTTGACCCCGGACCGCAGCGCCTCGCAGACGAACGCCGCCGTGTAGAGCACCAGGGCGATGAGCGCGAACCGGAAGTACGGCAGATCGGTGCCGAGTCGGGTGAACAGCGAGTCGAGCACCGGGATGCGGAGGAAGTCCGCGTTGGAGCCGAGCGCCGGCAGGCCGAACGCGGCGAAGAACATCACCACTGTCAGCGGCATGTTGCGGAAGACGTTCACGTAGCCGGTGCCGAGCGCGCGGAGCGGCGGCACCGGTGAGATGCGCAGCACCGCAACGATGGACCCCAGGACGAGGGCACCGATCGCGGCGAGGATGCAGATCTGGAGGGTGAGCCAGAAACCACCCGCAAAGACGTCGAACTTGTCGATGAGCACGTTCACGGGTCGGTGTTCCTCCCCACCCTCCAGATCGAGGATCAGATCAGTAGCGGTTGATGGTGGGCGCCGAGCCCAGTTCCGCGCCGAACTTGCCGGCGGTGGCGTCCCAGGCCTTCTTCCAGCTGCCGTCGGCGACCGCCTTGTCCAGCGTGTCGTTGATGAAGCTGCGGAAGTCCGCGTCCTCCTTCTTCACCCCGATGCCGTACGGCTCCTTGGTGAAGTTGCTGCCGGCCAGCTTGAACGACGCCTCGTCCTTGGCGATGTAGCCGAGCAGGATCACGTTGTCGGTGGTGACGGCGTTGACCTGGCCACCCTTGAGGGCGTCGCGGCACTTGTCGTAGGTGTCGAAGAGCACCAGCTGGGTGCCGACGTCCTTGACGTACTGCTTGATCGTCTCGGCCGGGGTGGAGCCGGTGACGGAGCAGACCTTCTTGGTGCCGTCCTTGAACGAGTCCGGCCCGGTGATGGTCGTGTCGTCCTTCTTGACCAGGATGTTCTGGCCGGCCTCGTAGTACGGGCCCGCGAAGGCGATCCGCTCCTTGCGCTTGTCGTTGATCGTGTAGGTCGCGGCGACCAGGTCGACGGTGCCGTTGACGATGACGTCCTCACGGACCTTCGACGGCGTCTCGACGAACTCGATCTTGTCCTCGGGGATGCCGAGTTCCTTGACGATGATCTTGGCGATCTCGACGTCGAAGCCCTCCGGCTTGCCGGAGAGGCCTTTCTGGCCGAAGCCGGGCTGGTCGAACTTGGTGCCGACCTTGATCTTCTGGGCCTTGTTCAGCTTTTCCATGGTGGTGCCGGCGGTGAAGGACTTGCTGCCAGCGCCGGTGTCCCCGTCGTCGTCGCCACCGCAGGCGGTGAGGCCGAGCGCCAGAGCGGCGACCGCGGCGACTGCCGCAACGCGCTTGATACGCATACTTTTCTCCTTCTTCGACGGAGCCCACCGAGGTGCGGCACGCTCCACTACGGACGCCTAGTGCGTGAGGATCTTGGAGAGGAAGTCGCGGGCCCGCTCGCTGCGCGGGTTCGCGAAGAACTCCGCGGGTGGGGCATCCTCGACCAGTTGCCCGTCGGCCATGAAGATGACCCGGTTCGCCGCGTGCCGGGCGAAGCCCATCTCGTGGGTCACCACGACCATCGTCATGCCGTCGCTGGCCAGTGAGGTCATCACGTCGAGCACCTCGCCGACCATCTCCGGGTCCAGGGCGCTCGTCGGCTCGTCGAAGAGCATCGCCTTGGGCTGCATGGCCAGCGCCCGGGCGATCGCGACGCGCTGCTGCTGGCCGCCGGAGAGCTGGGCCGGGAACTTGTCCGCCTGGTTGGCGATGCCGACCCGGTCCAGCAGGGCCAGGCCGCGCTCGCGGGCAGCGGTCGGCTTCTCCTTGCGGACCTTGATCGGGCCGAGGGTGACGTTCTCCAGAATGGTCTTGTGCGCGAAGAGGTTGAACGACTGGAAGACCATGCCGACCTCGCTGCGCAGCTTCGCGAGGGGCTTGCCCTCGGCCGGCAGGGGCTGGCCGTCGAAGGTGATGGTGCCCGAGTTGATGGGCTCCAGTCGGTTGATGGTGCGGCACAGCGTCGACTTGCCGGAGCCGGACGGGCCGATCACCACGACCACCTCGCCCCGACCCACCGACAGCGAGACGTCGTCCAGCACGTGCAGCGGCCCGAACCACTTGTTGACCGCGTCCAGCACGATGAGCGGTTCGCCCGTCGTCACGTCGTCCACCGTCCCCTGTCGTCTCCCGGATCGGGGTCGGTTGACCCCCGGTGCGGCCACTGTAGGCGGCCTGATGTGGCAGAACGCAACCCAGCGGGTCACGGAGCGGTAACACCGGTCACGATCGTTCTCGGGCGTCCGATTTCGGTCACCGGATGGATGGTCGCGGTGGCGATCGTGGTGCCTTGTCGAGATCATGGGGGGATGACCGAACCCGTACGGTTGACCAGGTACGCCCGCGGCGGTGGCTGCGCCTGCAAGATTCCCCCAGGTGAGCTGGAAGTCATGGTGGCCGGTCTCGGCCCGGCGACCGGCACCGCGGAGTTGCTCGTCGGGCTGGATCATGGCGACGACGCGGCGGTGGTGCGCCTCGACGAGCGGACCGGCCTGGTCAGCACCGCCGACTTCTTCACGCCGGTGGTCGACGACGCGTACGACTGGGGTCGGATCGCCGCGGCCAACGCGCTCTCCGACGTGTACGCGATGGGCGGCATCCCGCTGGTGGCGCTCAACCTGCTCTGCTGGCCGCGCGACGTGCTCCCGCTCGAGTTGGCCCGGGAGGTGCTGCGCGGTGGTCAGGACGTGGCGCGGGAGGCCGGCTGTCACCTGGCCGGCGGGCACAGCGTGGACGACGACGGCCCGAAGTACGGTCTCGCGGTCACCGGCACGGTCCGACCGGAGGAACTGATCACCCTCGACGCCGGGCGGGCCGGGGTGCCGTTGTCGCTCACCAAGCCGCTCGGCGTGGGCGTGCTGAACACCAGGCACAAGGCGACCGGTGAGAGCTTCCCGGAGGCGGTGGCCACGATGAGCGCGCTCAACCGCGAGGCCGCCCGCGCGGCGGTGGCCGCCGGCATCCGGTGCGGCACCGACGTGACCGGGTTCGGGCTGCTCGGGCACGCCTCGAAACTGGCCCGGGCCAGTCAGGTCACTGTTGCCATCGACACCGCCCGGGTGCCGTACCTGGCGGGTGCGCGCGAGGCGCTGCGCGACGGGTTCGTCAGCGGCGGCAGTCGGCGCAATCTGGAGTGGGTGACCCAGTGGACCGACTTCGGTGCGGCGGACGAGGCGGAGCGGTTGCTGCTGGCCGACGCGCAGACCTCCGGTGGTCTGCTGGTGGCCGGCGAGGTGCCCGGAGCCCCGGTGGTGGGCGAGCTGCTGCCCCGTGGGGAGCACCTGGTCGTTCTGCGCTGACCGGGGGCGGTCGACGAGCGGGAGGACACGCGGTGGCGGTGGTGCGGATGGCGCACCATACCCGATAAACTGTCACCTTCCCGCTACTCCGAGCAATGCCGCTCAGGGAAATTTTGCCCGGAATGGTCACAGACCGGTAACTTGCCCCCGGCTGGGGTCAAATGCCCCCCACCATCGTGTGTAAGGCCCGATTCGGAGGCCGGTGGGGACGAACGCAGCGAGGAGGCGGAATGACCGAGCTGTGGAACTGGAGAATCGACGGGGCTCAACCCGTGGAGGTCTACCCGGCGCTGGCCGAGGCGCTTGGCCGGGTGGTGATGCCGCTGGCGGTGGCCGACCCGGCGCGGCTGCCGGCGTACGCGGTGGTGTGTGACGTCTGGCAGGCGCCCGGCGAGTTCGCGACGGTGGTGGACTGCTACGGCGTGCCCGAGCAGCTGTCCGAGCACGCGAGCATCGCCGCACTGGCCCGATTGCTGGGCCGCAACTGCCTGTTGCGCGACGACACGCTCGACGCGGGCCGGCACCTGCTCGTCGCCCCGGACGGCACTGTCCGTCCGGTGCACTTCGACGTGCGGGACACCGAGGACGGCGAGGTGCTCAGCAGGCTGCGGCTCTGCTCGCTCGGTGACCCGGGCTGTCGGGGCTGGTCACAGTGCCATCGCTCACGCTGGGCGCCGGACACTGTCGCCCCGGTGCTCGCCGCGGCCTGACCCTCACCAGGGGTCAGGCCCGGCCGGGTGCACGAGCCCGGTGAGTGGGCGGTGGTCAGGTGGCGGCGGTGGCCGACCGGTCGGTGGTGCCCGAACCGGCTCCCCGTACCACCAGTTGGTCGAGCAGGGTGCGCGTCGCCTCGGCCACGGCGGCCACCGCGGCGTCGAACGCGGCGGCGTTGTGCGCGGCGGGCGCCCGGAAGCCAGAGATCTTCCGGACGTACTGCAACGCCGCCGCCTCGACGTCCGCGTCGGTCACCTGCGGGGTGAACGGTTCACGCAGCGTCTTGATGCTCCGGCACATGTCAGCTCCTCCTCGGTCCACCGCGGTCTCCACTCGCCGTGCCGGCAATGGTACCGACGGTGACACTGGGTCGATATTTGTCTATCCTGGTCACGGACCAGAGCCGTTCGAGCCACAGCCGCCGCTCGCGCTCCCAGCGCCCCGGGCCCCCGGAGACTCATTGTGGACCATGCCCCCGCCCGCTCATCCCGTCCCGACCTAGACAATCTCACCCGTAGCCTGCACGTTCCGCTGGACCGGATCCCCGTCGAGCACGCCGAGGCGGTGCGCAGGCGGGTCGTCACCAACGGCTCGGTGCCGTCGGGCACCGTGCCCGTCGCCGCCTTCAACTCGTCCATCTGATCGATGGCCTGCCGGTGCGGTCCACCCAACGTGGACGGGTCCTGCCGGCCGATCAGTCAGTTCGTGCTGAAGGTGCACAGCCGGTGTGACCTCAGCTGCGACCACTGCTACGTCTACCAGCACGCCGACCAGACCTGGCGTGGCCGGCCGGCGAGGATGCCGCCGGCCACGGTCCGGGCGGCCGCGCTGCGGATCGGCGAGCACGCCCGCGACCACGGGTTGCCGGTCGTGCACGTGGTGCTGCACGGCGGTGAGCCGCTGCTCCTGGGCGCCGCCGGGTTGCGGGAGGTGCTGGCCGAGCTGCGCACGACGATCACCGAGTGGACGCGGCTCGACCTGCGCATGCAGACCAACGGCGTGCTGCTCGACGAGGAGCTGTGCCGGCTCCTCGTCGAGTACGACGTACGGGTCGGGGTGTCCTTCGACGGCGACCGCGCCGCCAACGACCGCCACCGGGTCTTCGCCCACGGCGGCAGCAGCCACGACCACGTCCGGCGGGCACTGGCCCTGCTTCGGCGGCCGGAACACCGCGCCAGCTACGCCGGCATCCTCTGCACCATCGACGTCCGCAACGACCCCGACCGGGTGTACGAGGCACTGCTGGCCGAGAGCCCGCCCCGGGTCGACCTGCTGCTGCCCCACGCCACCTGGGACGACCCCCCGCGGCGCCCCGGCCCCGACCCCACCCCGTACGCGGACTGGCTGGGGCGGATCCACCGGCGGTGGGTGGACGACGGGCGGTCGATGTCGATCCGGATGTTCGAGGCGTTGCGCCCGGGTGGCGGCGGCACCGAGGCGTTCGGTCTCGCGCCGGCCGACGTGCTCGTCGTCGAGGCGGACGGCAGTTGGGAGCAGGTCGACTCGCTGAAGACCGCGTACCACGGCGCGGCCGGCACCGGGTTCGACGTGTTCGACCACCCGGTGGACGAGGTCGCCGAGCACCCCGGTGTCGCCGTCCGGCAGGACGGCGTGGACGGCCTCTGTGCGACCTGCCGGTCCTGCCCGGTGGTCGACAGGTGCGGCGGTGGCCTGTACGCCCACCGCTGGCGCACCGGTTCCGGCTTCGACAACCCCTCGGTTTACTGCCCCGACCTGCTCCGCCTCATCGACACGGTGGACGCCTACCCGCCGCCCGCCCCGCCCGCGTCGGGCGAGTGGTCCGCCACCTCGCCCGTCGACGTGGTGCTTGACGACCTGGCGACCGGGCACGGGTCGGCGTCGACGCTCGCGGTGCTCGCCGCCACCCAGCTCTCCATCACCCGGGCGCTGCTGGTGGCCGCCCGGGACCGGTCCGCCACCCCCGCCGCCTGGGAGCTGCTCGTCCACCTCGACCGGGTGGCGCCGGAGGCGGTCCGGGCGGTCCTGGCGCACCCCTTCGTCCGGCCCTGGCTCGTGCACCGCCTCGACCCGTCGGCCCCGCCCGGCCCGGCGGTCGACCCACTGCCGGCCCTGGCCGTCGCGGCGGCCCTGCGGGCCGGTGTCCCGACCGTGCTGCCCGTCCCGGTGCGGGCCGACACGATCACGTTGCCCACACTCGGCAGCCTGGTGCTGCCCGGCCTGGGGCGGAGCGCCGAGGTGACCGTTCGGCCCGGCGAGGTCCAGGTCCGGGGTGGGTCGGTCGCGCGGACGGTCCTCCTCGATCCGCTGGCGTCGCCGTCGACCGGCTGGTTTCCGACCCGCGACGTGCCGGTGCCCGGTGGCCGGCTGCTGCTGGAGGACGGCGACCCGTACCGCGACTGCTACGGCCAGCCGGTGGAGTCCCGGCTGGAGGTGCCGGTGGCGCGGGCGTTGGGCCGTACCCTGGCGGCCGCCTGGCAGGTCGTGCACCGCGACGTGCCGGCGCACGCGGCGGCGCTCGACGGCGGTCTGCGTGCCGTCGTCCCGTTGGCGCCCGACCCGGCGCGACCCCTGCGGAGCGCTACCGCCCGGCACGCGTTCGGCGCGGTCGCCGTCGCCCCGCACGCCGACCCGGAGACGATGGCGGTGCTGCTCGTGCACGAGTGGCAGCACGCGAAGCTGGGTGCGGTCCTCGACCTTTACGACCTGGTCGAGCCGGGGCAGGACGGTCGGATCCGGGTGCCGTGGCGCCCCGACCCGCGGCCGCCGGAGGGCGTGCTCCAGGGGGTGTACGCGCACCTCGCCGTCACCCAGGTCTGGCAGTCCCGGGCGGCGCATGACCAGGGGGACGCGTCCGCTCACGCTGCCCACTTCCTCGGGTGGACCCGGGACGGCGTCGACGCGCTGTTGGCCAGCCGGTCGCTCACCCCGGCGGGTGAGCGGTTCGTGGGCCAGTTGCGTCACACCCTGGAGGAGACCCGTGTCGGGTCCCGATGAGTACACACCGCCCAGGCTGGACCTTCCCCCGCCTCGCCGACGACCTGCGGGCGTTGGGCGTACGCCCGGGGGTGTGCCTGCTGGTGCACTGCGGCCTGCGCCGGGTGGGCCGGCTGGAGCGCGGCCCGGCGACCCTCGCCGGCGCGCTGCGTTACGTGCTCGGCCCGGCCGGCACGCTGCTGGTGCCCACCCACAACGACGGCAACTCGACCACCTCGCGGGCCCACCTGGCGGCCATCGCCGGCATGGACCAGGCGCAGCGCGGGCGGTACGAGGCGGCGCTACCGGGCTGGGACCGGCGGACAACCCCCTCCCAGCGCATGGGTGTGCTCGCCGAGTACGTCAGGTGCACCCCCGGTGCGGTGCGCAGTGACCACCCGCAGACCTCGTTCGCCGCGCTCGGCCCTCGGGCCCGGCAGCTCACCGACGACCATGACCTCGCCTGCCACCTGGGGGAACGTTCACCTGTCGGCGGCCTGTACGCGGCGGACGGGCAGATCCTGCTGCTCGGCCTCGGCTACGAGGCGTGCACCGCACTGCACCTGGCCGAGTACCGGCTTCCCGAGCCGCCCACGCGTGACTACCACTGCTTCCGGCTCGTCGACGGGCTGCGGGTTCCCCTCCACTTCCGGGGGCTCGACCTGGACGACCGGGACTTCCCGACGGTCGGGGCGGCGCTCGACGAGACGCCCGTCGTGCGGCGTGGTCGGGTCGGTCGGGCCGATGCCCGGCTGCTGCCGGCACGAGCCGCTGTCGACTTCGCGACTACCTGGTTCGCCGCCAACCGGTTGGCGGCGCGACGTTGACGCGGGGACTACGCTGATGGTCCGGCCGCGTGGGGAGGGCGGAGGGGCAGCGGTGAGCACAGTGGACGCACCCTCCAGAACGCGCGCCCCGCTCTTCTTCATCAGCTATTCGCGGGCGCCGGTCGGCCGGGCCACCGGCAAACCCGCCGAGTACGTCTCCCGGTTCTTCGAGGACCTCTCCGTCCACGTCAGCGAACTGGTCGGCCCGGTGACCGGAGTGGACGCCGGATTCCTCGACACCTCGATCGCCGGCGGTGAACGGTGGAGCCCGGAGCTTCTCCAGGCCGCCGGCACCTGCCAGGTCTTCGTTCCGCTGGTGTCCAGCGCACTGCTCGGCAGCGAGTGGTGTGGCCGGGAGTGGGACGCGTTCTCCCGCCGACGGATCACCCCGCGACACAGTTCCGCCTCGGTCCACGAGACGGCGATCGTGCCGGTCACCTGGTCGCCGACGAACGGCACCGCACTGCCCCGGGTGGTTCGGGACATCCAGCGCTTCACCCCGACCGCGATGCCGGATCCCGACATCGCGGTGCACTACCAGCGGGACGGGGTCTACGGCTTGCTGACCATGCAGTGGGAAAACGCGTACCGGGCGGTGGTGTGGCGACTCGCCCAGCGGATCGTGGCCATCCACCGGTCGTACCTGGTGGAGCCGTGGGTGCCGGCGAGCGTGGACGAGCTGTGCAACCGCTTCGCCGAGGAGCCGACGTGAGCCCGCCGACGGACCGGCGCCGATCGGGGGCGCGGGGGACGTACTTCTTCCTGAGCTACGCCCACTCGGCACCGCCCCCGGGGGCCCGGGCCGACGCCGACGTCTGGGTCGGCCAGTTCTTCGCCGACCTGAGCGACGAGGTGCGGCGGCAGGCCCGCCCGGTTGCCGGGATGCGGATCGGCTTCTTCGACAAGCACATCCCGTTGGGCGCCGACTGGAAGGCCGCCCTCGCCGAGGCGCTCGGCGACGCCGAGGTCTTCGTTCCGCTGTACTCACCCGGCTACTTCAGCCGCCCCTGGGCCCTGGGGGAGCAGGAGTCCTTCCGGGCCCGGCTGTCCGCCGCCGGGCCGGCCCGGCTCACCGCCGGTCACCTCACCCCGGTGCTGTGGATCCCGTTCCCCCCGTGGGAGGCCCATCCGGAGCTGGACGGTGCCCTGGACCTGGGCCGGGACGTGCCGGAGTACGCCGCCGACGGCCTGCGCGCGTTCTGCATGCTCGCCTCCTACCGCACCCAGTACGAGCTGCTGCTGAGCCGCCTGGCGAGCCGGATCGTGCACACCGCCGAGCGGCGACCGATGGGCCCGTCGCGGGCACCCGGCCTGGACGAGGTGGTCCGTCCGGCGCCGACCGACCCGGATTTCGTCGTCGCCGTGCTGGCCCCGACCCAGGACCGGCTGCCGACCGATCGCGACCCCGCCGGCTACGCCACCAGCGGCCGGCTCTGGCGGCCGTACGCGCGCAGCCAGCAGTTGCCCGCCGCCGAGTACGCGGCCAGCACCGCCGAGCGGCTCGGGCTGTCGGCCCTCACCGAGGACTTCGCGCAGGCGGGCGCGTTGCTCGAGAGGCGGCCGGCGGTGCTGCTCGTCGATCCGTGGATCGCGGCGGCGCCGGACGCGGCAGCGGTCCTCGCCCGCCTGCTGCACGGCCTGCGCGAGTGGGTGGTCCCGCTGGTGGTCACCGACGACGACGACAGCCAGGACGCCACCCGCTGGGCCACCAGGGTGACCGAGTTGCTGCACGACGCCGGTCTGCCCCAGGTGAAGCGGGCGTGCAGCATGCCGGAGTTCGTCGACCTGATGCCGGCGCTCGTCACCGAGGCGCGCCGGCAGTTCCTCAAGTACGGCCCGGTCGTCCCCTTCGAACCACCGCCGGAGCCGGTGCCGAGCCTGCGGGACGGCCTGCCCCCCGCCGGCTCGACCGTTTCCACCGACCAGGCGTCCCCGCCTGATGATCCGGCCCCACCGCGTCCCCACGGAGAAGACCGATGAACAACGATCGCGAAGGCCAGGTCGTCACCTTCTATTCGTTCAAGGGTGGAACGGGCCGGACGATGGCGTTGGCCAACGTGGCCTGGATCCTGGCGGCCAGTGGCCGCAGGGTGCTCGTCGCCGACTGGGACCTCGAGTCACCTGGTCTGCACCGCTTCTTCCACCCGTTCCTCGACGCCGAGGCGATCCAGGGCACCAGCGGCGTGATCGACATGATCCGCGACTACGAGTGGGAGACCACCCGGGTCGACGACCGACCGGACCGCTGGATGGAGCAGTACGCCCGGGTCGGGCGGCACGCGTTCTCGCTGCGCTGGAACTTCCCCGACGGTGGCGGCCTCGACTTCCTGTCCGCCGGCCGGCAGAACAGCGACTACGCCGTCTCGGTGAGTGGCCTGGACTGGGACAACTTCTACAACCGGCTGGGTGGGGCGCAGTTCTTCGAGGCGCTGCGGGCGGACATGAAGCGCCAGTACGACTTCACCCTGATCGACAGCCGCACGGGGTTGAGCGACGTCGCCGACATCTGCACGCTGCACCTACCGGACACGCTTGTCGACTGCTTCACCCTCAGCGACCAGGGCATCGACGGCGCGGCCCGGGTGGCGCACTCGGTGCGGGACCGGTACCGGCGGCGCGACATCCGGGTCCTGCCGGTGCCGATGCGCGTCGACCAGGCCGAGAAGGAGCGGGCCGAGGCGGGTCGCCTGCTCGCCATGCGCCGGTTCGCCGGGTTGCCCGCCGGGATGACCGAGGCGGAACGGCGGCGGTACTGGGCCGCGGTGGAGGTCCCGTACCGGCCGTTCTACGCGTACGAGGAGACCCTCGCGACGTTCGGTGATCCGCCCGGCTCGCCGACGTCGCTGCTGTCCGCGTTCGAGACGTTGACCGGGATCCTCACCGACGGCGCGGTGACAGCGCTGCCGCTGATGGACGAGTCGGTGCGGGAGCGGGGCAAGGCGCGGTTCCGCCGACGCACCGAGGCGATCGACGACCAGATCGTGCTCCGGTACGCGCCGGAGGACGCCATCTGGGCGGAGTGGCTGGAGCGGGTGCTCAGCTCGGCCGGGCTGCGGGTGGTGGAGCCCGTGGCCGCCGTGGGGTCGGCCGGTACGCCGGCCCCGCGCACGTTGACTGTGGTCTCGCCGGCCTACGTGGCGACGCCGTCCGGTGGTCTGCCCGACCGGGACACCAGCACCGGCTCCGCGGCCCTGGCCGTGTACGTCACCGACCTGCGGCCGCTGGCGGAGTTCCCGTCGCAGAGTTCCACGAACCTGGTGAACGTGAGCGCCACGACGGCCGTGGAGCGGGTGTTGCGGCTGGTCGGCCGGCCGGTGCCGTCGTCGGCGGACGGGCCGGCGGGTGGCGCCACCCGCTACCCCGGCACCGAGCCACTGATCTTCAACGCCCCCAACCGGAACGCCCGGTTCACCGGCCGGGAGGACGACCTGGCCCGGCTGCGCGCCCAGTTGCAGAGCGGGGGCAGCGCCGTGGTGCTGCCGGTCGCCCTGCAGGGCATGGGCGGCGTCGGTAAGACGCAGGTGGCTCTGGAGTACGTGCACCGGTTCAAGGCCGCGTACGACGTGGTGTGGTGGATCGTGGCGGACCCGCCGCAGTTCGTCGACACCGCCCTCGCCGACCTCGCGGGTCGTCTCGGGATCCTCGTCGGGCCGACCCTGCCCGACACGGTCCGGTCGGTGCTCCAGGTGCTCGGTCGTGGTGAGCCGTACGAGCGGTGGCTCGTCGTGCTGGACAACGCCGAGGAGCTCGACCAGATCGAGCCGTTCCTGCCGCAGGGCCCCGGGCACGTCCTGCTGACCTCCCGTAACCGCGCCTGGGGTGACCGGGCGAACCCGATCCAGGTGGACGTCTTCGACCGCACCGAGAGCGTGTCGCACCTCGCTCAGCGGGTGCCGACGATCAGCCCGGAGGAGGCCGACCGGGTGGCCGAGGCGCTCGGCGACCTGCCGATCGCGGTGGCCGCCGCGGGCGCGTGGCTCGCCGACACCGGCACCTCGGTCGCCGACTACCTGCGGCAGATCGAACGGCACGGCCCCAGCGCCCTCTCCGTGGAGGCGACGTGGGACCTGTCGCTGAACCGGCTGCTCGAGCAGGCGCCTGCCGCGTACCGGCTGTTGCAGCTCTGCTCGGTGCTGGCCCCGGAGATCGCCCTCGAGCTCATCTACAGCGACGAGATGGCGGCGGCCCTCGTGCCGTTCGACCCGTCGGTGTCCGAGCGGCTCGTACGTGGCGCCCTGGTGCAGCAGATCAACCGCCTGGCACTGTTGAAACTCGACGTGCAGGGCGGTCGGGTCCAGGTGCACCGGCTGTTGCAGGCGGTGGTCCGCGACCGGATGACCGACGACGAGATCACCGCCGCCCGACACCAGGTGCACCTGGTGCTCGCCGCGTCCCGGCCCCGTGGCGACGTGGACGACCCGAGCACCTGGGCCCGGCTGCGCATGCTCTGGCCGCACCTGGAGGTCTCCGAGGCGTTGACCTGCCCGGACGAGTCGGTGTGTCAGCTGCTCATCGACCGGGTCCGTTATCTGTGGCAGCGCGGCGGTCTGGACCAGGCCGACGTGTTCAGTCAGGACGTGGACGACACCTGGAGCGCTCGGCTCGACGACACGAGTGGCGAGGAGGAGTCGCTGCCGCTGCGCCGCCAGTTGTTGCACCTGCGGTTCAACCGGGCCAACATCCTGCGCAGCCTGGGCCGGTTCGACGAGGCCCGGGACCTGGACGAGGCGGTGCTGGCCGAGCAACGTCGGCTGTTGGGCCTGCTGCACCCGCACAGTCTGATGACCGCCGGCAGCCTCGGCGCTGACCTGCGGGCGCTCGGCCGCTACGCCGAGGCCCTGGATCGGGACCGGTCCACCTACGCCTCCTGGCTCCAGGTGTTCGGCGAGGACCACCCCCGCACGTTGAGCGCCGCCAACAACCTCGCCGTCTCGTACCGACTGGTTGGTGACTACCGGTCGGCCCGTCGCTGGGACGACGAGGTGCACCAGCGGCGGCGGCTGGTGCTCGGCCCCACGCATCCGTACACCCTCGTCTCCGCCCTGCGGCTCGGCAGTGACCTGCGGGAGGCCGGCGAGTACGAGAGGTCCGCCACCCTGCTGCGCACCGTGTACGAGACGTACTGCGAGGTGCTCGGGCCGGATGACGGTCAGAGTCTCGCCGCTCAGGTCAACCTGGCGGTGTCGCTGCGCAGTTCCGGTCGGGGCAGCGAGGCCGCGCCGATGTTCGAGACTGCCTACCGCGAACTCGACGAACGCTTCGGCCCGGACAACCCGGAGACTGTGGCGTGCCGGTCGAGTCGCGCGGCGAACCTGTTGGCGGTCGGTGACGCGGCGCGGGCGCTCACCGAGATGACCGCCGTCCGCCAGGCGTTCGAGGAGTTGCTCCGGCTCGGCCCGGAGCACCCGCACACCCTGGCGACGGTGAGCAACATCTCGGCGGCGGAGCGGGCGCTCGGTCGCCGGTCGGATGCACTCGCGTCGGCGGCCCGTGCGGTGGGCGAGTTGCGCAAGGTGCTCGGCCCGGACCACCCGCACACCCTGGCGGCGGAGGTCAACCAGGCGGTGTGTCTCGCCGAGGAGGGCGACTGGGAGTCGGCGCGGGACCGGCTGCGGGAGACCGCCGGCCGGCTGGCGTCGGTGATCGGCGCGGACCACCCCGACACGCTGCGCTGCCTCGGTGATCTTGCCCTGGTGGCGAGGCGGGCCTCCGACGGCGCGGCCACCGAGGACGTCGGCGTCGTGGCGGACCGGCTGGCCGAGGTGATCGGGCCGGAGCATCCCACAGTGCAGACCCTGCGCGAACGGCGGTTCGTGGTCCGGGTGATCGACCCGCACACGATCTGACCGGGCGGTTCGGCGGGTGGCTCGGGTGTCCGGGTCGACCCGCCGGCCCGGGGGCGTTCAGAGTTGCGGGCTGGTGGCGAGGTCGGGTGTGGCCAGCCAGGTGAGGGTCTGCGGCAGGATCTCCACCGCCCCGAAATGCGCGGCGCCCGGCTGCACCTGCACCTCGGCACGCGGGATCCGCGCGGCGAGCCAGTGGGAGTGTTCCACCGGGGAGAAGCGGTCCTGCTCGCCGTGCCAGAGCCGGACCTCGGCGCGGATGGCGCCCAGGTCGAACCCCCAGCCGCGCCGGATCGCCAGAACGTCGTCGATCCACCCCTCGGGGCCGTGCCGCAGCGCCTCGGAGTACATGTCGGTGAGCAGTCGGCGGATCGCGATGTCGTCGACGACCCGGATGTCCTCGTCGGGCAGTTGGGGGCGGAGGAACTCCAACAGCGTCATCGGGTCCCGGCGGGCCTCGTCCGCGCGAACCTTCAGGTTGAGCGTCAGCTCGGCCAGGTCCTCGTCGGCCTGCCCGTAGTCCTCCACGTTCGATTCCGCCATGCCCGCGTACCAGTCCAGGTCGGGTGCGCCGGCCGGGGCGAGGCCCACCAGCACGGCGGCCCTGGTGACCCGGTCCGGCAGCAGCGCGGCGCAGGCCAGGGCGTGCGGCCCACCACCGGACCGGCCCACCACCGAGAACTGGTCGATGCCGAGGTCGTCGGCGATCGCGGCCACGTCGGCGGCGGCGTCGGCCACCCGTCGACCCTCGTGCCGGTCGGAGTCGCCGTACCCGGGTCGGTCGTAGCAGACGAGGTGCACGCCGAGGCGGTAGACGACTATGCCCCGGGGTCGGGGGCCGCTGCGGCTGCCCGGGGTGCCGTGCAGCAGGAAGACCGCCGGCCCGTCCGGTGCGCCAGAGGTCTCCACGGCGAGGTGCCGTCCGTCCGGGGTCGTGACGGTGCCCTGTGTCGCATCTTGTCGCGTCACGGTTGGCCTCCCGCGGGTCGTCATGTGCTCCCCCGTGAACGGAGCCGCGCATCGTCGGCGCCGAGTGCAAAGCCCCCGAAATCGCCCAGAACACATTCTTGTTGTGCAGCGTACTGCCCGTCGTGGATGCCCGCCATGGGCCAGCGGGTCAATGCCGGTGGGTCGGGCCACCCGAACGGGCCGCTACCCTGGTAGCCCGAGGGGAAGGGGCACCAAAAGGGTGGCTAGGACCTACAACGTCGTGACGTACGGCTGCCAGATGAACGTGCACGATTCCGAGCGGATCTCCGGCCTGCTCGAACAGGCCGGTTACGTGCGCGCGGTGCCGACCGACGACACCCCGGACATCGTCGTCTTCAACACCTGCGCCGTGCGGGAGAACGCTGACAACCGGCTCTACGGCAACCTCGGTCGGCTGCGCCCGGTGAAGGACAAGCACCCCGGGATGCAGATCGCCGTCGGTGGCTGCCTGGCCCAGAAGGACCGGGGCGACATCGTCCGCAAGGCCCCCTGGGTGGACGTGGTCTTCGGCACCCACAACATCGGCGCGCTGCCGGTGCTGCTGGAGCGGGCCCGGCACAACGCCGCCGCCGAGGTGGAGATCCTGGAGTCCCTCGACGTCTTCCCGTCCACGCTGCCGACCCGCCGCGAGTCCACGTACGCCGGCTGGGTGTCCATCTCGGTGGGGTGCAACAACACCTGCACGTTCTGCATCGTGCCGGCGCTGCGCGGCAAGGAGAAGGACCGGCGCCCCGGCGACATCCTCTCCGAGGTGCGCGCCCTGGTCGACGAGGGTGTGCTGGAGGTGACCCTGCTCGGGCAGAACGTCAACTCCTACGGCGTGGCGTTCGGCGACGCTGGCGAGCCGAACTGGAAGCGCAGTGGCGGCCGGTCCGCTTTCGCTGAGCTGCTGCGGGCCTGCGGCGACATCGACGGGTTGGAGCGGGTCAGGTTCACCAGCCCGCACCCGAAGGACTTCACCGACGACGTGATCGCCGCGATGGCCGAGACACCGAACGTCTGCCACTCGCTGCACATGCCGTTGCAGTCCGGCTCCGACGACGTGCTCCGGGCGATGCGCCGGTCCTACCGTTCCGACCGCTACCTGGGGATCATCGAGAAGGTCCGGGCGGCGATGCCGGACGCGGCGATCACCACCGACATCATCGTCGGCTTCCCCGGTGAGACCGAGGCCGACTTCCAGCGCACCCTGGACGTGGTCCGGCAGTCCCGGTTCTCGTCGGCGTTCACCTTCCAGTACTCGAAGCGGCCGGGCACCCCCGCCGCGACAATGGACGGCCAACTGCCCAAGCCTGTCGTGCAGGAGCGCTACGAGCGGTTGGTCGCCTGCGTAGAGGAGATCAGCTGGGCGGAGAACAAGCGCCTCGTCGGGGAGACCGTCGAGGTGCTGGTCGCTGTCGGCGAGGGCCGCAAGGACGAGCGGACCGGCCGGATGTCCGGTCGGGCCCGCGACGGTCGACTCGTGCACTTCGCCACCGAGTCCGCCGAGGGGCAGTCGCTCGCCGGCCAGATCCGGCCGGGCGACATCGTGCACACCACGATCACCTACGCCGCGCCGCACCACCTGAACGCCGACGGAGCGCTCGTCGCGCACCGACGGACCCGGGCCGGCGACGCGGCCGAGGCGGGGCGCTCCCCGCGTACCCCCGGGGTGTTGCTTGGTCTGCCGACGATCGGCGCACCGCCTGTCGCGCCCGCGCCCACCGCTGGGTGCGCCACGCACTGACCGCACGGAGGGGCCCCTCGAAGAGGGGCCCCTCCGCGGTCAGACGGTGATCCGGCCGGCGCCGGCGCCGGCCGTCACGATGGACTTGACGTTGCTCGCGGTGTCCAGCTGGTAGGAGTACGGGATTCCCGCCACGCTGCCGCCGGCCTGGCCGGTGGGCGAGTTGACGAAGTGGTTGTTGCGGGCGACCAGGCTGCCGGGGCCCGAGTCTCCCTCGCCGAGGTGGTACGGGTCGTCGACGTTCTCGAAGTAGTTGCCTTCGACGAGCACACCGGCGTTCTCGGTGGACGCGACGCCGTAGCCGCCGTTGGCCCGGTAGTAGTTGTTGTACACGTGCACCGGGTTGCCGAAGCGCACCCGGGGGTTGCGCTGGTTGCTGCCGTCGAACCAGTTGTGGTGGTAGCTCACCCGCAGGTGGCCGACGTCCTGGCTGGCGTTGTCGTCGCTGTGGCCGAGCAGCATGGTCTTGTCGTGGCTGGTGACCCGGTTCCACGAGACGGTGATGAAGTCCGAGCCGCGCTTGATGTCGACGGCGCCGTCGTACCCGTTGCTGAAGCTGTTGTGGTCGATCCAGATGTTGGTGGCCGACTCCTGCACGTTGATCGCGTCGTCGTCCCAGTTGCGGAAGGTCACATTCCGGATGATCACGTTGCGGTCACCGCTGACGTTCAGGCCGCAGCCGACGATCGTCGCCCCGTAGTTGCCGATGATGGTCTTGTTGGAGCGCACCCGCAGCATTCCCGAGCAGGTGATGGTGCCGGTCACCCGGATCACCGCGGCGCCGGTGGCGTTCAGTGCGCTGGTCAGGCCCGAGGCGTTGCTGACGGTGGTCGTGCCGGCATTGCCGCCGCCGGTGGTGCCGCCGTTCTGGGTGGCCCATCCGACGAGCGCCGACGGTTGCTGGCCGGGCGGGGGAGTGCTCGACGGTGGCGGGGTGCTTGGTGGTGCGGTGGTGGGCGGCGGCGTGGTCGGGGAGCCGCCGCCGGTGCAGGCGACGTTGTTGAGGGTGAAGCTGGTCGGGGCGAGGTTGACGGGGTCGCTCCAGCTGGCGTTGAAGCCGAACGTGGCGGCGCCGTTCGTCGCGAGGTTGCCGTTGTAGTCGACGTTCGTCGCGGAGACCTGCGCGCCGCTCTGCGAGACGGTGGCGCCCCACGCCTGGCTGACCTGCTGGCCGGCCCCGTACGACCAGCGCAGCGTCCACCCGGCGATCGGGTCGCCGACGTTGGTGACAGTGACGTTGCCGGTGAACCCGCCCGGCCACTGGCTGGCGACCGAGTAGGCCACCTTGCAGCCGGCGGCCGCCTGGGCGGACACGGAGGTCAGGAGGCTGGCGGTGACCAGTGTGGCGGTGGCTGCGGCGGTGGTGGCGATCAGCGTCGTTCGACGCCGTCCTGTGCGCATGCTGCTTCCTTTCGATGAGGCGGACGGAGGTGTCGCGACGCCCATGCCCGTGGGCGGCGAGTCTCGGCCGGGACCAGTGGTCCTCGGGCCCGCCGGTGCAGGTTCGTGAAGGTAAGCGGCTCCCGCGCTCGCGCCCGCCGCTGCTAAGGCAAGCGCTTTCCCGATGAAAGCATAGAAGAAGCTCGATGTAAATGGTCGGGACGGCCGATGCGGTCCGCACCGCATCGGCCGTCCCGGCAGCTCAGCAGCTGGTGCCGCTGAGCTTCACAGCGCTCGGCGTGCTGGCCGTGCCGTTGGCGGTGAAGCCCACAGTGACCGACCCGCCCGCCGGCAGGGACGGGGCGTGGCTCGGCGCCGCCGCCGTGACAGTCGTGCCGGACTGCGTGACGGTGGCGTTCCAGCCACTGCCCAACGTCACCCCGGACGGCCACGTCCAGGTGACCGCCCACGGGTTCACCGCACCCGAGCCGGTGTTCTTCACCGTCAGCTCGCCCTGGAAGCCGCCCTGCCAGGCGTTGACCTGCCGGTAGGTGGCGGTGCAGGCGCCGGTCGGCGGGTTGGTAGGCCCACCCGTCGGCCCACCCGTCGGGCCGCCCGTACCGCCCGACGGCGCGATCAGGTACGGCTGGAGGATCGCCTGCTTGACGGTGTTGACGTTCGTCCAGTCGTCCAACGCGATGCCGCCGGTGTCACCCGAGTTGGGGTTCCACGACCAGTAGGTGAAGGACATCCCGGTCACCCCGGTCCCGGTGTACGCCATCAACTTCTCCAGCCACACCTTGTCCTTCGGGTCGACAAGGGTGCTGCCGAACTCGCCCATCATGATCGGCGCGATGTTCTGCTTGTAGAGGTAACCGAAGTACTTGTCCCAGATGGCCGGCATGTTCGCCGGGTAGTCCGGTGCGTCGAACCAGGTCTGCCGGTACACCGAGGTGGCGTATTCGTGCGGCGAGTAGACGAGCCGGTTCGCCACGTTCAGTCGAACCGGGAACTGGCCCGCCTTCGACAGATTGCCACCCCACCAACCGCAGTCCTCGTCGTTGCTGGTATCGCCGTCCCAGACGTTGGAGAGGCCGCCGCTCGGGCAGCTCACCCCCTCCACGAAGATCAACCAGTTGGGCTGCACACCGAGGACGGCGTTCCCGGCCCGCTCGGCGGCGAGCCGCCAGTCCCGGGTGGTGTCGCCACAACCCCAGCACGCCCCGGTGGCCGCCGGGTTGGTGCCTTCGGCGTGCGGCTCGTTGTGCAGGTCCGCGCCGATCACCGTCGGGTTGCCCGCGTACCGCTGGGCCAGCATCTTCCAGTCGTTGATCCAGGTCGTCTCGGAGACCGTCGACGTGTACCAGAGCGGCGACTGCCCGGCCGCCGTCGGCCGGTGCCGGTCCAGGATGATCCGCATGCCCTTGCTGCCGGCGTAGTCGATCACCTTGTCCAGGATCTGCAACGGCGACAGCCCGATCAGGTCCGGGTTGACGAAGTCGTTGATCCCACTGGCTGTCGCACCCGGCTTCAGCGCGTCGTTCGAGTACGGCACCCGCAACGTGTTGTAACCCAGCCGGGCCATCGTGTCGAGCTGTCCCCGCCACGGGTTGTTCGACCACAGCCCGTGGAAGGTCTTGTTGTCGGTCTCCATGCCGAACCAGTTGATGCCGGTCAGCCGGACCGTGGCACCGGTGCTGTCCACGATCTGGTTGCCGCTGGTGTGCAGATAACCGGTACCGGTGCCGGCGGCAACGGCCGGGCTGGTGCTGACGGTGGCGGCGAGGAAGACGCCGGCCGCGACGGTGACGAGCGCGGTGAGCGCGCCGCCGAGAGCTTTCGGACGGAACATTCGAGCTCCACTTCGGAGGCCGAGCGTCACCGGTGTGGGACGCCCGGCGGGCGGCCGTCCGCACGTCACGCTTCCCCATGGGTACGCGGACAGTGCGCGACGGCCCATGTCACGCGGACGCATCACTCGCGGCAGCTCACCGGCGACCCCCGACGGCGGTCGTCCCGCCCTCGTTGCCCTCGTCCCGGTGGCCCTACCTGGCTCCGTCGCTCATTCTGATCAGCCCACGTCAATGCGTCAACCAGCCGTCCGGCCGCCCGCCGTCCACCCCCACCCCCTGATCGTGCTCGATCCTCGATGTAGTGGCCCGAGAAGCCTCCGGAAGCCACTACCTCCACTATCGAGCGCGACAGTGGTCGACGCGGGTGCCGCGAAACCCCTCCCGGCCGGTCCGGGACGCTCGTCGCCGCCAAGATCCGCACAACATCAGGGATGTTGCTGCCTGCCGCGCCTCGGAGGCAGCAACATCCGGGAAGTTGTCTGGATCTTGGCGGTGCGGCGCGGGCGCGGCGGATGCCGGGGCGGGGCTGGACACGCGGGAGCCCCCGGTCCCGAACGGGACCGGGGGCTCCGGAACGTCGTCAGCTCAGCCGGCCTGCTCGGCGAGTTGAAGGAACTGCCGCTTGGAGGCGAGGGCCTGCTCGGCCTCCTTGACCCGGCGCGCGTCCCCGGCGCTCTGCGCCCGGGCCAGCCGGTCCTCGGCCTCCGCCACCTGCGCCCGCATCTGGGCGAGCAGCGGATTGTCCTCCTTGGTGGTGCGGCGCCACGCCGAGTCCATCACGTCACGGACCTTGTCGTCGATGACGCGCAGTCGGCGCTCCAGCCCGGCCGCCGCCTCGCGGGGCACCCGGCCGGCCTCGTGCCACTGGGCCTGGATCTCCCGAAGCTTGGCCTGCGCACCCTTCGGGTCGGCGTCGATGTCCAACGCCTCGGCCTCGGCGAGCAGGGCCTGCTTGCGCTCCAGGTTGCCGCGCTGCTCGTTGTCCCGGGCGGAGAAGACCTCGCTGCGCTTGCTGAAGAAGGCGTCCTGGGCACCCCGGAACCGTTCCCAGAGCTTCTGCTCGGCCTCCTTGGAGGCGCGCGGCGCGGCCTTCCACTGGGTCATCAGGTCCTTGAGCTGGTTGGCGGTGGCCGCCCAGTCGGTGGATTCCTGGAGCTTCTCCGCCTCGGCGACCAGCTCCTCCTTGACCGTCTGCGCCTGCTTGCGCTGCGAGTCCAGGGAGGCGAAGTGGGCACCACGGCGGCGGGTGAAACCGTCCCGGGCGGCGGCGAACCGCTTCCACAGTTCACCGTCGGCCTTCTTGTCGACGCCGCGGATGGTCTTCCACTCGTCGAGGATCTCCTTGAGCCGGTCCCCGGCGGTCTTCCACCCGGTGGATTCGGCGGCCAGTTTCTCGGCCTCCTCGACGAGCGCGGTCTTGCGGGCCAGGGCCTCGCCCCGGGCGGCGTCCCGGGCGGCGCGCGCTTCGCCGGCCTTCTCCTCGGCGAGGGTCGCCAGCTTGTCCAGGCGGGCGGCCAGCGCGTCGATGTCGCCGACCACGTTGGCCTCGGGCAGCGTGGTGCGGATCCGCCGGACCGTGCTCAACGAGTGCCCGGCGTCCGCCGCACCCGACTTGAGTCGCGCCTCGGTCAGGTCCACCTCGGTCACCAGGTCGGCGAAGCGACGCGCGAAGTGCGCCAGGCCCTCCTCCGGTGCTCCCGCCTGCCAGGATCCGACCACCCGCTCTCCCTCGGTGGTCTTGACGTACACGGTGCCGTCCGCGTCCACCCGTCCGAAGGCAGTCCAGTCGCTCATGTGCCCATCCTCGTTCTCCCGGCGTCGAGGGATCGATCCCCCGTCGCCGCCACGGCGCAGCCAAGTTGCTTCCGGCATTGTCACAGGTCCGACCCGGTCCGCGTCGAGCGCCTATCGCCGACCGTGACCATACGGTGTCCTAGGGGCCGAATGACCGGATCGGCTCGGAGACGCACCGGGGATTCCCGCTACGGTGAGGAGGTGCCCCTGGTCGCCGCTGCCGTCTGCCCGCATCCGCCCCTGCTCGTGCCCGAGGTGGCCGGCTCGGCGGCCCCCGAGTTGGACGATCTGCGGGGGGCCTGCGACACCGCCGTCGGCCGGCTGTTGGCCACCGATCCGGACATTCTGCTGCTGTTGGGCACCGGTCCGGTGACCGGCCCGATCCGCACCCCGGCGACCGGGTCCCTCCAGCCCTGGGGTGTCGACCTGGACGTGCCGCTGGTGCCCGGCCAGCCGGACCGGGGCGCGGTGCTGCCGTTGAGCCTGACCGTCGGCGCGTGGCTGCTGACCCGCCACGACACCCGACCGCCGGTCACCGCCGTGCAGGTGGCCGCCGACGCCGGCCCGGCCGAGCTGGCCGCGCTCGCCGACGAGGTCCACGCCGCCGGTGACCGGGTGGCGGCGCTGGTGCTGGGGGACGGGTCGGCCTGCCGGGGTGAGAAGGCACCCGGCTACGACGACGCGCGCGCCCTCACGTACGACCAAGGGGTCGCCGCGGCGCTCGCCGACGCGGACCTGGACGCCCTGCTCGGCCTGGACCCGGTGGTGTCGACGGAGCTGAAGGCCGCCGGTCGGGCCCCCTGGCAGGTGCTGGCCGGCGCGGCCCGTTCGGCCGGTGGTGGGTGGCGCGGCGAGTTGCTGCACGACTCCGCGCCCTACGGGGTGGCCTACTTCGTGGCGTCCTGGGAGCGGGTGTGAACGGCGGCCCGGTCGTCGCGGTGGTCGGCCCGACCGCGGCCGGCAAGTCGGCGCTGAGCATCGCGTTGGCGCACGCCCTCGACGGGGAGGTGGTGAACGCCGACTCGATGCAGCTCTACCGGGGCATGGACATCGGCACCGCCAAGTTGACAGTCGCCGAGCGGGACGGGGTGCCGCACCACCTCCTGGACATCTGGGAGGTCACCGAGCCGGCGAGCGTCGCGGAGTACCAGCGGCTGGCCCGCGCGGCGGTGGACGACATCCGGTCCCGGGGGCGTGTGCCGCTGCTCGTCGGTGGTTCCGGGTTGTACGTGCGGGCGGTGCTGGAGCGCTTCGAGTTTCCCGGCACCGACGCGGCGCTGCGGGAACGGCTGGAACGGGAGTTGGCGGAGGTCGGCCCGGCCCCGCTGCACGCGCGGCTGCGCGCCGCCGACCCGGTCGCCGCCGAGGGCATCCTGCCCGGCAACGGCCGGCGGATCGTGCGGGCCCTGGAGGTGATCGAGCTGACCGGCGCGCCGTTCACCGCCTCGTTGCCGCAGCCCACGCCGTACTACCCGTCGGTGCAGCTCGGCGTCGACCTGGACACCGCCGTGCTCGACGAGCGGATCGCCCTGCGGGTCGACCGGATGTGGGCCGACGGCCTCGTGCCGGAGACCCGTGAGCTGGTCGGGCGAGGGCTGCCCGAGGGGCGGACGGCGAGTCGGGCGCTCGGCTACCAGCAGGTGCTGCGGATGCTCGCCGGTGAGCTGACCGAGGGGCAGGCGCACGACGAGACGGTCCGGGCCACCAGACGTTTCGTCCGCCGGCAGCGGTCCTGGTTTCGGCGTGACCCGCGGATCCACTGGCTGGACTCGACGACCCCGGACCTGATCGGGGCCGCAGTGCGTCTGGTGCCGGCCGAGACGCGATAATGGGGGAGTGGAGTTCACCAAGGGCCACGGCACCGGCAATGATTTCGTCCTCCTTCCCGACCCGGACGGTCAACTCGACCTGACCCCGGAGCTGGTCGCGGCGCTCTGCGACCGGCGGCGGGGCATCGGCGCGGACGGCCTGCTGCGGGTGGTCCGCGCGGCGAAGCATCCGGAGGGTGCCGGGTTGGCCGGCGAGGCCGAGTGGTTCATGGACTACTGGAACGCCGACGGCTCGTTCGCCGAGATGTGCGGCAACGGCGCCCGGGTGTTCGTGCGCTACCTGCTGGACACCGGGTTGGCCACGCCCGCCGGCGCGGCGCTCCCGGTGGCCACCCGGGCCGGCGTCGTGCGCGCCCTCGTCGAGGGCGACACCGTGTCGGTGGAGATGCGACGACCCCAGGTGTACGACAACTCGGCCGCCACCCTCGGCGGGTTGACCCTGACCGGGGCGGTGGTGGACGTCGGCAACCCGCACCTGGTCTGCGTCCTGCCGGGCGGTGTGGAGCTGTCGGCGCTGGACCTGACCGTCGCGCCCGGGTTCGACCCGGCGGTCTTCCCGAACGGGGTGAACGTCGAGTTCATCGTGGCGGGCGACCCGGTCGACGGCACCGACGGGCACTCAGTGATGCGGGTGTACGAGCGCGGCAGCGCCGAGACGCTGTCCTGCGGCACCGGTGCCTGCGCGGTGGGCGCGGTGGCCCTGCGCGACGCGGGCCGGGGCACCGGTGTGGTAGCAGTCGACGTGCCCGGCGGCCGCGTGACGGTCACCGTCACCGAGACCTCCTGCTGGCTGTCCGGCCCCGCCGTCCTGGTGGCGAGCGGCGAGATCAGCCTGTCCGCGCTGGCGGTGTGAACAGTCGGTCGAGGTGCTAGGTCAGGATCCCCACCCCCACCCCCACCCCCGCCCCCACCCCCAACCCCGAAAGTTGATCAATAGGTTTGCGTCAGAATCAGCGCGATTCCTGACGCAAACCTCTTGACCAACAGGGTGGGGGGTTGGGGGGGGTCGGGGGTTACGGGGTTGCGCTGGCGATGGCGGCGATCTCGGGGAGGTCCGCCGGTCCCGGGTCGGCGGCTGGGAGCGGGCTCGGGTTGTGCGCTGCGGCGCGGACGGCGGCGGCGACCGCCGGGGCGACCCGGGAGTCGAAGACGCTCGGCACGATAACCGTCGGGTTGATCTTCTCTTCGCCGACCACGTCCGCGATGGCCCGGGCCGCCGCGAGGGCCATCTCCTCGGTGAACTCCTCGGCGTGCGCGTCGAGCATGCCGCGGAACACCCCGGGGAACGCGAGCACGTTGTTGATCTGGTTCGGCTGGTCGGACCGGCCGGTCGCGACCACCGCGGCGTGCTTGCGCGCCTCCCGCGGGTCGACCTCCGGGTCCGGGTTGGCCAGCGCGAAGACAATCGAGTCCTTCGCCATCTGGGCGATGTCGTCGCCGGTGAGCAGGTTCGGGGCGCTGACCCCGATGAACACGTCGGCGCCCCGGATCGCGCCGGGCAGGTCACCCGAGTAGTTGTCCCGGTTGGTGTTCTCCGCCAGCCACTGCCACGCCGAGTTGAGCCCGGTCAGCCCGCGGTGCAGGGCGCCCTCCCGGTCGTACGCGATTATGTCGCCGACGCCCTGGCGCAGCAGCAGCTTCATGATCGCGGTGCCGGCCGCGCCGGCGCCGGAGACGACCACCTTGACGTCAGCGAGCTGCTTGCCCACCACCCGGAGCGCGTTCGTCAGCGCGGCCAGCACGCAGATCGCGGTGCCGTGCTGGTCGTCGTGGAAGACCGGGATGTCCAGCGCCTCGCGCAGCCGGGCCTCGATCTCGAAGCAGCGCGGCGCGGCGATGTCCTCCAGGTTGATGCCGCCGTACGCCGGCGCGATCGCCTTGACGATCTGCACGATCTCGTCGGTGTCCTGGGTGTCCAGCACCACCGGCCAGGCGTCCACCCCGCCGAAGCGCTTGAACAGCGCCGCCTTGCCCTCCATCACCGGCAGCGACGCGGCCGGGCCGAGGTTGCCGAGGCCGAGCACCGCCGAGCCGTCGCTGACCACCGCGACGGTGTTGCGCTTGATGGTCAGCCGCCGGGCGTCGGCCGGGTTCTCGGCGATCGCCATGCAGACCCGGGCCACCCCCGGGGTGTACGCCCGGGACAGCTCGTCACGGTTGCGCAGAGCGACCTTCGAGGTCACCTCGATCTTGCCGCCGAGGTGTAGGAGGAACGTCCGGTCCGACACCTTGCGCACGTCCACGCCGTCCAGCGCGGTCAGCGCGTCGACCACCTGGTCGGCGTGGCCGGCGTCGGCGGTGTCGCAGGTCAAGTCGACGATCACGTGGGTCGGGTCCGAGTCCACCACGTCCAGCGCCGTGACGATCGCCCCGGCCTCGCCGACGGAGGTGGTGAGCCGTCCGATCGAGGAGGCGTCCGCGGTCACGGCGATCCGGATGGTGATCGAAAATCCGGCGCTCGGCAGTCGGGTGATGGCCACGGGATCCCTCCGTAACGGCTGTGCGGCCGATCGGCCGCCGCCCGCATTTCTACCGGGTTGTCGCGGCCGACCAGCATTCGCCCCCACTTTTGGCGACCTTCACCATGGGCATATAGCAGGTGCGTTCGGCGTTGTGTCATGTCAGGATTACGTTCCACTGATCAAAACGGACAGGAGAACCGCTTGCGAGACCAGGAAAGCTTCGTCCCCGTCGAGGACGAGCTTGACGACATCACCACCGGCGAGATGGACCTGTCGGAGCGACAGTCCCTCCGACGCGTCCCGGGCCTGTCAACCGAGCTCACCGACGTCACCGAGGTGGAATACCGCCAGCTGCGGCTGGAGCGGGTCGTCCTGGTGGGTGTCTGGACCGAAGGCTCTGTCACCGACGCGGAAAACTCGCTGGCCGAGCTGGCCGCGCTTGCCGAGACCGCCGGTTCGCAGGTGCTCGAAGGGCTCATCCAGCGTCGTACCCGACCCGACCCGGCCACCTACATCGGCCGCGGCAAGGTCGACGACCTCGGCGCGGTGGTGCTCTCCACCGGCGCCGACACGGTCATCTGTGACGGTGAATTGTCCCCGTCGCAGCTGCGCAACCTGGAACAGCGCACCAAGGTCAAGGTCGTCGACCGCACGGCGCTGATCCTCGACATCTTCGCCCAGCACGCCAAGAGCAAGGAAGGCAAGGCGCAGGTCGAGCTGGCCCAGCTCCAATACCTGCTGCCCCGACTGCGCGGTTGGGGTGAGACGCTCTCCCGGCAGAGCGGTGGTTCCGGCCGGGGCGGCGGCGCCGGCGGCGGTGTGGGTGTCCGTGGTCCCGGTGAGACCAAGCTGGAGACCGATCGGCGGCGCATCCGTCACCGCATCTCCCGGCTGCGTCGCGAGATCAAGAGCATGAAGACGGTACGTGTGACCAAGCGCGCCCGTCGTTCCCGCAACGCCGTTCCCGCGGTGGCCATCGCCGGCTACACGAACGCCGGCAAGTCCAGCCTGCTCAACCGCCTGACCGGTGCGGGCGTGCTGGTGGAGAACGCGCTGTTCGCCACGCTGGACCCGACGACCCGCAAGGCCACCGCCTCGGACGGGCGGCTCTACACCCTCTCCGACACTGTCGGCTTCGTCAGGCACCTGCCGCACCAGATCGTCGAGGCGTTCCGCTCGACGCTCGAGGAGGTCGCGGACGCGGATCTGGTGGTGCACGTCGTCGACGGCACCCACCCGGATCCGGAGGAGCAGGTCCGGGCGGTCCACGCGGTGCTCGCCGAGGTCAGCGCGGACCGGCTCCCCGAGCTGCTGGTGGTCAACAAGACCGACGCGGCCGACGAGGACACTCTGCTGCGCCTCAAGCGGCTCTGGCCGGACGCGATCTTCGTGTCCGCGCACTCCGGGCGGGGCATGGACGAGCTGCGTACCGCGATCGAGGAGCGGCTGCCGAGCCCAGCCGTGGAGGTCCGGGCCGTGCTGCCGTACGACCGGGGCGACCTGGTGGCCCGGGCGCACCGCACCGGTGAGGTGCTCAGCACGTCGCACCTGCCGGAGGGCACCCTGCTGCACGTGCGTGTCGGCGCCGAGCTGGCGGCGGAGCTGGCGGCGTTCGACGTGGAGCGGCAGGGGCAGGCGGCCGGCAGCCGGTCCTGACCGGCCACGGTGTCATCCAAAGGAAACGCGCGGCATGCGACACTGGCCGAATGCGCCGCGTTGTTTCCTCGGTCACGGTTGCCCTCGGCCTGCTCGGGGCAACCGTGGCGCTCGCCGGAGTCGCCGTAGCCGCTCCCGCCCCTGGGGCGTCGGGGCCGCCCGCCGCCAATCCCGGCAAGAAGCGCTGCACGATCACCGATGAGCGCCTGCGGGAGCTGTCCGGCCTGGTCGCGACCAGGACGGGCTTCATCGTCATCAACGACGGCACGGAGGACCCGGCCCGCAAGCGGGTCTTCTTCCTGGACAGCAAGTGCAAGATCTCGAAGGAGCCGATCCAGTACTCGGGGCAGGGTCCGTTCGACACCGAGGATCTCGCGCTGTCCAAGGATGGCGGCACCCTCTGGATCGCCGACACCGGTGACAATCCCGACTCGAAGGAGCGCCGCAGCCGCGTCGCGCTCTGGTCGATGCCGGTCAGCGGTGCCAAGAAGCCGACGCTGCATCGGCTCGCCTATCCCGAGGCCAAACCGCACGACGCCGAGGCGCTGCTCATCGGCGACGACGGAAAACCGCTGATCATCACCAAGGTGACGAGCGGCAAGGCGGAGATCTACACGCCGTCGGCGGCCCTGAAGAGCGGCGACACCGACCCGGTGCCGATGCGTAAGGCCGGCGAGTTGACGCTGCCGAAGACGCAGACGGAGAACACCCTCAACACGTTCGGCCGGATCGCCATCACCGGCGCGTCCCGGGCTCCTGACGGCTCGCGGGTGGTCCTGCGCACCTACGCGGACGCTTTCGAGTTCGACGTGACTGGTGGCGACATCGTTGGTGCGCTGACCAGCGGAAAGCCGCGGGTGACACCGTTGGCCGACCCGTTCGGCGAGGCCATCAGCTACGCCCCGGACGGGAAGTCGTTCCTCACCGTCTCCGACGCGGGCCGCTTCGCCGAGGACGAGCCGCTCGACATCCTCAGCTACACGCCGTCCAGTTCGACGGCCGCGCCGTTGGCCGCTGAGGAGGGCGGCAAGCCGGCCGCCTCGAAGTCCTGGACCGACGGGCTGAGCCTCGACGACATCACCTACCTGGTCGGGGCGGTCGGCCTGATCGGTCTGCTGTTGGTCGCCGCCGGCATCTTCGGCATCGTCCGTGCCCGCCGCCGCCCGCCGACCGCGTCCGACACCTCGGACCCGGATGACGAGCCGTTCGGCCCCCGCGCGGGTCGTGCCGTCGACGGCTTCCCGGCCGACGACGATCGCAGGGGCGGTGGTGTCTACGGGGGCGGCGCGCCGGCTGGCGGTGCGGTCTACGGCGCCGGCGGAGGGCGCGGCGGCCCGGCCCCGGCGGGTGGTGCCGTCTACGGCGGTGGCGGCCAGCCGGCACCGGCTGGCGGTGGCCGCGGTGCGCCGCGACCGGATGGTGGCGGTGCTCCCGTGTACGGCGGCGGTCGTCCCCCGGCCGGTGGTGCCGGTCGCCCTCCGGCCAGTGGTGGTCGCCCTCCGGCCAGTGGCGGTCGTCCGCCGGCTGGTGGCGGTGGCCGTGCTGGCGGTGGCGTGTATGGCGCCGACGGCGGCGGTCAGTCCGGTCGCGCGGAGCCGCCCCGGCGCGGCGGGCAGGAGCCCGACCAACGGGGCCAGCGGCCCGGCCGGCGACGTGACGACGACGCGCCCGTCGACCCGTACGGGCAGTATCCCGGGGGCGGTCGCGGCCCACGGGGCGACCGTTACTGATCGTCGCTGAAGCGCTCGCCTGCCGCTGTCGAGTGGTGCGGGTGAGTGCTGCCGGCACTCACCCGCCGATCGGTCAGATGCGGCGGAGCACCGCCACGACCCGGCCCATGATGGTGGCGTCGTCGCCGGGGATCGGGTCGAAGGCGGGGTTCTGGGGCATCAGCCAGACGTGCCCGTCGCGCCGCCGGTAGGTCTTGACTGTCGCCTCGCCGTCGAGCATCGCGGCCACGATCTCGCCGGAGTCGGCGGTCGGCTGCTGCCGGACGACCACCCAGTCGCCGTCGCAGATCGCCGCGTCGAGCATCGAGTCGCCCTTGACCTGCAGCATGAAGACCTCGCCCTCACCCACCAGCTCGCGGGGGAGCGGGAAGATGTCCTCCACTGCCTGCTCGGCGAGGATCGGCCCACCGGCGGCGATCCGACCGAGCATCGGCACGTACGCCGGGGTGGGCCGCTGTGCCCTCGACAGCTCGTCGTCGATCGCCTCGCTGGGGGCGCGGACGTCCACCGCGCGCGGCCGGTTGGGGTCGCGGCGCAGGAAGCCCTTCTTCTCCAGCTCCTTGAGCTGGTAGGCGACGCTGGACGGCGACACCAGGCCGACCGCCTCGCCGATCTCCCGGACGCTCGGCGGGTAGCCGTGTCGTTCCACCCAGTTGCGGATGAACTCCAGGATGCGGCGCTGACGGGCGGTCAGGTCGACCGTCGCCGGGTCGGGGAAGGCGCTGACCACCGGGGTGACCTGACGCACGGCGGGCTGGCCCGCCCGGCTGCGCGTGGCACTGCGGCGTCGGGTGGCCGGGGGCCCCGCGTCGCTGATCTGCTGCGGGCTCTTCGGCCGGCTGGCCCGTTCCTCGGTCACGTCCGTCCTCCCTGGTCGGCGCTGGGTGCCTCGTCGGCTCGTGGTGCGTGCGGTGGTGCCACGTTGTTCATGACCGTATAGGTGAGATCAGTCATTTTCAAACATCTGTACGACCTCTCACCGGCGTGTCGGGGTGAAAAACCACTCCGGTCGTACGGATGTTCTGATAAATGGTACGTCAGGTAGTACTGGTGTTCGAGAGGTGACAGTTTTCCGGTCGACTCCGGCCGGCTGACCGGTAACCCGGGCGGGGTCGTGACGTTGGGTCTTCGGGCACTGTGCGGGGCGTGGGTGACCGGATGGTCCGTGACGCGCCGGACACGCCGACCAACTTGACCCGGCTTCCCCGGCGACATACGGTCGACCCCTAGATGTAGTAGTGACACGGGCGTAAGTTGCCTACAGGTTGGGTCTGACTACCGACCGCACTCCCGTAACGTCGATCACGGCGGGCGTCGTCCGAGGATGGCACCGTCGCGTTGAGGCGTGCCCCGGGGGTGTGTCCGGTGTGCTCGCAGTTGATCATTATTTTGGAGGTGGGCGATGCGGTGTCCGTACTGCCGGCATGCTGACTCCCGGGTGGTCGACTCGCGGGAGGCCGACGACGGCCAGCTCATCCGACGGCGGCGGTCCTGCCCGGAGTGCGGCAAGCGGTTCACCACCGTCGAGGAGGCGGTCCTCGCGGTCGTCAAGCGCAGCGGGGTGACCGAGCCGTTCAGTCGCACGAAGATCATCGGCGGGGTGCGCAAGGCGTGCCAGGGCCGGCCGGTGGACGACGACTCCCTCGCGCTGCTCGCGCAACGGGTGGAGGAGACGGTCCGGGCCAAGGGGGCCGCCGAGATCCCCAGCCACGATGTGGGCCTGGCGATCCTGGGTCCGCTACGCGACCTGGACGAGATCGCCTACCTGCGGTTCGCCAGCGTCTACCGCTCGTTCGACTCGCTCACCGACTTCGAGCGCGAGATCGACACGTTGCGGGCCGCGGCGCGAGCCCGGGAACAGGGCCGGGCCGATGCGGTCGAGGCCGCCGGCCGTACCAGCTGAATCTTCACGGTTTTTCGAGAGATTGGGACGCGCGGTGGGTGACCGCGCAGACGAGGGGGGCGACGGCGTGACAACTAGCCGTTCACGAAGCAAGGCAGGCGCGGGGATGAAGATGGAGCGGGTGTGGACGACCGAGGGGGTCCACCCGTACGACGAGGTCTCCTGGGAGCGCCGGGACGTCGTGATGACGAACTGGCGGGACGGCTCGATCAACTTCGAGCAGCGTGGGGTGGAGTTCCCGGAGTCGTGGAGCGTCAACGCGGCCAACATCGTCACCACGAAGTACTTCCGGGGCGCGGTGGGGACCCCGGAGCGGGAGTGGTCGCTGCGGCAGCTCATCGACCGGGTGGTCAGCACCTACCGCACCGCCGGTGAGGAGTACGGCTACTTCGCGAGCCCGGCCGACGCCGAGGTGTTCGCGCACGAGCTGACCTGGATGCTGCTGAACCAGGTGTTCAGCTTCAACTCGCCGGTCTGGTTCAACGTCGGCACGCCGTCGCCGCAGCAGGTCAGCGCCTGCTTCATCCTCGCCGTCGACGACTCGATGGACTCGATCCTCGACTGGTACAAGGAGGAGGGGCTGATTTTCAAGGGCGGCTCCGGCTCCGGGGTCAACCTGTCGCGCATCCGCTCGTCCCGCGAGCTGCTCTCCTCCGGCGGCAACGCCTCCGGCCCGGTCAGCTTCATGCGCGGCGCGGACGCCTCCGCCGGCACCATCAAGTCCGGCGGCGCGACCCGCCGGGCGGCCAAGATGGTCATCATCGACGTCGACCACCCGGACATCCAGGAGTTCGTGGTCACGAAGGCGCGCGAGGAGGACAAGATCCGCGCGCTGCGGGACGCCGGGTTCGACATGGACCTCGGCGGCTCCGACATCGTCAGCGTGCAGTACCAGAACGCCAACAACTCGGTCCGGGTCTCCGACGAGTTCATGTCGGCGGTGGAGAACGACAAGGGCTTCGACCTGCGCGCCCGGCTGGACGGTTCGGTGATCGAGACCGTCGACGCCAAGAACCTGTTCCGTTCCATCTCCCAGGCGGCCTGGGAGTGCGCCGACCCCGGTCTGCAGTACGACGACACGATCAACGACTGGCACACCTGCCCGGAGACCGGGCGGATCACCGCGTCGAACCCGTGCTCGGAGTACCTGCACCTGGACAACTCCTCGTGCAACCTGGCGTCGCTCAACCTGATGAAGTTCCTCCGCGCCGACGGTGGCTTCGAGGTGGAGAAGTTCGTCAAGTCCGTCGAGTTCGTCATCACGGCGATGGACATCTCGATCTGCTTCGCCGACTTCCCGACCGAGAAAATCGGCGAGACGTCCCGCGCCTACCGGCAGCTCGGCATCGGCTACGCCAACCTGGGCGCCCTGCTGATGGCCACCGGCCTGCCGTACGACTCGGAGCAGGGCCGCTCGGTCGCCGCGGCGATCACGTCCCTGATGACCGGCACCGCGTACCGCCGTTCGGCCGAGCTGGCCGGTGTCGTCGGCCCGTACGACGGCTACGCCCGCAACGCGGAGCCGCACAAGCGGGTCATGCGCAAGCACGCCGCGGCCAACGACGAGATCAAGCCGACCAGCCCGGTGGCCACCGCTATCGTCCGTGAGGCGACCAGGCAGTGGACCCAGGGCAACAAGATCGGTGACAAGTTCGGGTGGCGTAACGCCCAGGCCAGCGTGCTCGCCCCGACCGGCACGATCGGCTTCATGATGGACTGCGACACGACCGGCGTGGAGCCGGACCTGGCGCTCGTCAAGTTCAAGAAGCTTGTCGGCGGCGGTTCGATGCAGATCGTCAACCAGACGGTGCCGCGCGCCCTGCGCAGCCTCGGCTACCCCGAGGAGCAGGTCGAGGCGATCGTCGAGCACATCGCCGACCACGGCCACGTGGTGGACGCCCCCGGCCTCAAGCCGGAGCACTACCCGGTGTTCGACTGCGCCATGGGAGAGCGGACGATCGCCCCGATGGGTCACGTGCGGATGATGGCGGCCATCCAGCCGTTCGTCTCCGGCGCCATCTCCAAGACGGTGAACATGCCGGAGGCGGCCACCGTCGAGGACGTCGAGAAGATCTACTTCGAGGGCTGGAAGCTCGGCCTCAAGGCCCTGGCGATCTACCGGGACAACTGCAAGGTCGGCCAGCCCCTCTCGGTGGCCAAGTCCAACAAGGCCACCGCGCCGGCCGCCGTCGAGACCGCAGCCGCCGCCCCGGCCACCGTCGAGAAGGTCATCGAGTACCGGCCGGTGCGTAAGCGCCTGCCGAAGAAGCGCCCGTCCGAGACGGTCAGCTTCTCCGTCGGTGGTGCCGAGGGCTACCTGACCGCGTCGTCCTACCCGGACGACGGCCTCGGTGAGGTCTTCCTGAAGATGTCCAAGCAGGGCTCGACCCTGGCCGGCGTGATGGACGCCTTCTCGGTGGCCATCAGCATCGGCCTCCAGTACGGCGTGCCGCTGGAGACGTTCGTCAGCAAGTTCACCAACATGCGCTTCGAGCCGGCCGGCATGACCGACGACCCGGACGTGCGGATGGCCGCCTCGGTGATGGACTACATCTTCCGTCGCCTGGCACTGGACTTCCTGCCGCACGAGCGCCGCGCCGAACTGGGCATCTTCACCGCCAGCGAGCGGGCCGCCCAGTTGCGGGCCGAGGCTGACGCGGAGAGCGCCGCGGCGATGGGCGCGGAACTCACCGCGATGGCATCGTCCGCGCCGGTGGAGACCCCGGCCAAGCCGGAAGCCATCGCGCAGCCGGCCCAGGAGATGGCCGACGTGGCCGCCGCCAAGCCGGCTCCGAGCGTGGGTTCCAGCACCGAACTGCTGGAGGCCGTCATCGGCAAAGCCGCCGACGCACCGCTCTGCTTCACCTGCGGTACGAAGATGCGCCCCGCCGGTAGCTGCTACGTCTGCGAGGGCTGCGGCTCCACCAGCGGCTGCAGCTGACGTACACGAAACGCCAGCGAGCGCGGCAGGGGCACCTGCCGCGCTCGCTGCGTTCCGCCTGCTGATCGACTCGGTTTCCTTGAAACCGGGGCATCAACCTCGTCGGGACGCCCCGACATCCCGAAACGCGAGTCGATCTTCGGCGATCCACCCCGAATAGCCGCTGCCGCAGCGGAAAACGCGCCGCATCGGAGCGAAATCCGGAGCAAGGGGCACCCGTACAAGCGCGGTCGCTCGGCATCGGGTGACGACGACGCATCAACTTCGACGCAGGCACCGCCGGGCGGTGGGGGGCTCCGCTTGCTAGCGCTCCAAATCAGAGAGAAACGCCGACCAGGCTGCGGCGTCGAACCGAAGAGTTGGGCCGAGTTCGTCCTTGCTGTCTCGGACCTGTGCGGCTTGCCCGTCACGCCTGACCTCGACACAGGCGCCGTTGCCGCCGCTGCGGGTGCTCTTGCGCCACCGCGAGTCCACTGCCGCCTCCTACATGTCGGTCCCCGCATCCTGGATGGCCTTGATCATCGCGATTGAGTCGCTGGGTGACAAGGCCGAGGCGCGCAGGCTGTTGAAGACCACGGTACAACGCCTCACATCGTCACCTTCCGCGTAGAGGTCGCCCGTGATGCCCTCGATGTAGACGACTCCGGGCCCGCCCGCGAAGTTGAGAATGTGGAAGCTCGACACCATTGAGGCGTAGGCGCCCGCCCGGAACGGGATGACCTGAAGGGTGACGTTCCACCGCTTGCTGGCTTCGAGCAGTGCGGTCAGTTGCTTAGCCATGACGGCCGCTCCGCCAATTTGTCGGTGCAGTACCGCCTCGTCGAGCACAGCCAACAGTCGCAGCTTCCCTGTCGCGATCAGCTCTTGGCGTTGCATTCGGACGGCGACTCGACGCTCGACCGCCTCGGGTGAGGGCTCCAGCGCGTCCTCGCTGGTCAAGGCTCGGGCGTAGTCCTCTGTCTGGAGCAGCCCTGGGACGACCAGCGTCTCAAAGTTGTGTACCTCTTCGGCCGCCGACTCCAAGCCGATGTACTGACGGTACGACGACGGCAGGTCGCCGTACTTGGCCCACCAGCCGCGCTGCTTGCCTGTCTTCGCCATCGACAGGAGTGTGTCGCGCAGTTCGGCATCGGTGACGGCGTATCGATCGAGCAGGGCGTTGAGCGCCGGTGCCTTGATGCCAACGCGTCCGGCTTCGATCCGCCGGAGCGTGCTCGCCGAGACCTCGATGACGTCGGCGGCTTGTTCGGCCGTGACGCTGGCCTCTTCGCGGACCCGGCGCAGCTGCGCGCCGAGCTGGAAGCGAACGAAGGTCGGGCTCTCCATGCGGTCATTGTGCCGCCACGACAGCCGTGTCGGCTGACCGGACACGCGCAAGCTTTTTGAGTGGATAGCGTTGACCATATAAAAGTGCGCGCGCAAAATGAGCGCGCAGTTCGATGTGTCCGACGCGAACCACCGGAGGGCCGATGCCAGACCGGGTGCCGTACGACGACTACCTGCTGGCGGTGGCGCTGACTCTGGCTCGGCGGCATCGGCCGGTCTGGTCGTGGCAGCGGTGGCGGTGGGTCTGCCGGTGTGGAGCTGAGCTGCCGTGCCGAGCCCGGCACCGTATTCCGATCCGACGAGGCCACTGGCCGGGGGAGGAGCAGGAGTGACCAAGGATCAGGTCGGATGGATCTTGTCCGTGCACTTGCCGGGCGTCGACGGGCTCTGCGCTGGTTGTCGCTGGTGGTGGTCGCGGCTGTCCCCGTACCCCTGTGATCAGGCGGAATGGGCGGCCCGCTGGCACGCCCGGGTCGCCACCCGGCGCTTCCTGGATGGTCTGTCGTGACCACCCACGGCCCGGTCCTTCCGGTGTGGACCTGCGGCGGCTGCGCCGCGCCCTGGCCCTGCCGGACCCGGCGCACGGAGTTGCATGCCGAGTTCGAGGGCGCGCCCGTGTCGTTGGCCCTCTACATGGGGTCCTACCTGGTCTGGGCGGCCGAGGACCTGACCTGGGTGCCTGCCGGGCTGCTGCACCGACGTTTCCTGGGTTGGGTCCGGTGAGTCTGATCCGGCGGGGCGATGAGCGGTTCCACTACAGCGACAACTCGCACAAGTGGATCCCGCCAGACCCGGACTACGACCAGGAGGTCTGGGACGAGATGGTCCGGCAGCACCAGCTCCAGCACCTGGAGGAGATCTCCAACCGCAGGAAGCCGCCTCGATCAAGTGAGGAGAGATAGGTCGGAAGATGGCCCTGGGACCTACTTTTCATCACTTGATCATGGAATCGAGCGAACCGGGCTACTGGTTGGCGCGTTCGGCGGCGCGGACGGCGTTGCGGAACAGCATCGCGACGGTGGTCGGGCCGACCCCGCCGACCCGGGGCGTGATCGCGCCGGCGACCTCGGCGCACGCTTCGTCCACGTCCGGCAGCAGGCGCCGCCCGTCGTAGCGGACGCCGGCACCGATGACGACGGCGCCGGGCTTGACGTGCTCAGGTTGCACGATCCCGGGTACGCCGGCGGCGGCGACGAGGATGTCGGCGCGGCGGGTGTAGCGGGCCCAGTCCGGCACACCGGTGTGGACGACGGTGACGGCGGCGTTGGCGGTGGGACGTTTCTGGGCGAGCAGCATTGCCAGGGGGCGGCCGAGGGTGGCGCCCCGGCCGAGGATGACCACCTCACGACCGGCGACCGGGATCTCGTAGTACGCCAGGAGGGCTTCGATGCCGGCGGGGGTGCACGGCAGCGGGCCGGGCAGGCCGACGGCGAGACGCCCCATGTTCAGTGGGTGCATGCCGTCGACGTCCTTGTCGGGGTCGATGGTCTGCAACGCCGCGTCGTAGTCCAGGTGCCCCGGCACTGGGTACTGCACGAGCAGCCCGTGCACGTCCGGATCGTTGTTGAACCGGGCGATGGCCTGGTGCAGCTCGGCCTGGGTGGCGGTGGCCGGCAGGTGCACGTGCGGGGAGGCGAAGCCGAGCGCGGCGGCCTGACGCTGCTTGATGGCGATGTAGCCGGCGCTGGCGTCGTCGTCCCCGACGAGGATGGTGGCGAGGCTCGGTGTGATCCCGCGACTGGACAGGCGAGCGGCCGCGTCGGCGGTCTCGGCCAGGACGGCTTCGGCGACCGGTGCACCCGGCAGGAGCCGGGCCGTGCCCGATGGGCTGTGGTGTTCGACAGATGCGCTGGACGTGGTCATGGCGGTTCCTCGACGCAGGCGCCCAGGCGGTCGACGCCCGCGAGAGGCTCCCCGATGGTTGGACCATCCCCGTGCCGCCAGTCGCCGGTGTCTCGATCATGCCCCATCACCAGGGCGGTTGCCCAGTTGGGACCAGCAGCGTCGCCCGGAGCGGTGCCCGTCGCGCCGGGCCTAGTCGGTCGGGAGGAGCGGGCGCATGAACGTTCGTTCGTACCGCACGACACACCCCGAGTTGTCGCGGATGCTGTCCGCCGCGACGAACTCCGGGTCGTTGCCGAAAAGCGCGCGGTACCGCTCGTAGGCGGCCAGGCTCTCGAAGCTGAACAGCGCCTCGGCCTTGTCGCTGGCACCCTCGGCGGGCAGGAAGTAGCCGTGGTGCACACCACCGTGCTTCGCCACCAGTCGCATCCAGGCTCGGGCGAAGTCCTCGAACGCCTCGATCTGCCGGGGATCGATGGTGTAGTGCACGACGCAGGTGATCACGGCGTCACCCTACGGCCCGAATGGTTCGGTAACACCCGTGCTCCGTCTGACGAAGAAGGGGTGTGAAGGCTACGAGGGAGGACGGCCTGTGAGCGAGCCGAGCCAAGCCGACGACGACATCTCCGGCATCGGGTCCGATCCGGTTGCCTCCCAAGAGGCGACGCGCACTCTCCGAGGCGGGTGAGTCAGCGCACGAAAATGGGGGCTGAATTTCCGAGGAATGGGCTGCGACGATGAGGGCATGACGACCGCTGAGGCGTACGCCACGTTCGGCAGCCGCGAGGCGCACGGGGTGTCGCCGGTGTACGAGCGCCTGGCGCAGGCCGTCGCGCGCGACGGCGACCTGCTCAGCCTGCTCGACGGGCTCCCGCCGGCCAAGCGGCAGCCGAATCTGCTGTTCGGCGTCGTCCGGTGGCTCGGTGGCCCGGTGAACGACCCGGTCGCCTTTCACGACTTCGTGGTGACGCACTGGCCGGCCGTCGAGGCGGAACTGCTGACCCGGGCCACCCAGACGAACGAGGCGGGCCGGTGCGCGGTCCTGCTGCCGGTGCTCGCCGCGCTGCCGCAGCCCCTCGCCCTGCTGGAGGTCGGTGCGTCGGCCGGGCTCTGCCTCTACCCCGACCGGTACGGATACCGCTACGGCGATCATCAGGTCGGCTCCGGTGAGCCGATCCTGGAGTGCGCTGCCACCGGGTTGGTGCCGCCGGCACGCGTACCCCAGGTGGTGTGGCGGGCCGGCCTGGACCTCAACCCGCTCGACGTGACCGACCCCGACGACGTGTCCTGGTTGGACGCCCTGATCTGGCCGGAGCAGGCCCACCGGCGGGCCCGGCTGCGGGCCGCGGCGGCGGTGGCCGCCGCCGACCCGCCGCTGCTGGTCCGCGGTGACCTGGTGGACGACCTGCCGGCGCTGGCCGCGCGGGCACCGACCGACGCGACGCTCGTGGTGATCCACACGTCGGTGCTCTACCAGGTGCCTCAGCCACGCCGGGAGGCGTTCGTCCGCCTGGTTCGCGAGCTGCCCGGGCACTGGGTGGCGACCGAAGGGCCGGAGGTGCTCCGGTACGAAGGGCTTCCCGACCCGCCGAGCGATGCGCTGCACAACGTCCTCGCGGTGGACGGGAAGCCGCTGGCCTGGGCCAGGGGCCACGGCCAGGCACTCACCTGGTTCGGCTGACCCCGCCCAGCCGACCGCCGGCCGGGTCGCCCAGCCGGACCGGTCAGCTCACCGGGCTGGCTCGGGCATCCGGGCGCGCAGGGCCCTGATGAACCAGTCCACCGCCGGGGCCGTCGCGTCGCCTGTCGACCAGCCGTTGAGCACCGCCAACAGGTCGAGGTAGCGGTCCCGGCGGGGATCGTTGGCCGGCACCAGCCGGTCGAGCAGCCGCTGGCGCAGGGCGGCGTCGTCCGGGTGACAGTGCAGGCCCGCGTACCGGCGGGTGACGGCCGCGACCACCGGATCGGCGTCCGGGCTGGTCGGGTCGAGACCAACCGCGAGGGCGGGTGCCACCGCGTCCCGGACCACAGCGACGGCGTCCGGACGGGGCAGCCCGGGCACGTCGTTGTCGGCGGCGTGCTGCCGGGCCAGGTGCCCCATCCGGGCCCGGAACTCCGGCTCCCGGCACAGCTCGGCCAGCTCCAGCCACGCCTCGAACTGCTCGGTACTGGGGTCGTCCGGAAGCTCGGGTGTCATCGAGACGATCACACCCGGGTACGCGGGCTCGCCGCCGAGGCCGGCGAAGACGCCACCCAGGAAGTCGGCGACCAACTGCCCTCGTTCCCGGGTGGTGAGCTGGGCCAGGCGGTGCAACTCGTCCACCTCGGCCGGGCCGGACCCGCGCCTCGCCGCGACGGTGAGCACCGCCTGGCGCAGCCGCAGCACCCGGATCTGCACTGCCAACGCCTCGGCGTGCGCGGCCGCCACCTCGGGCAGTTGCACCTCCTGGTTCACGACCCGCCGGATGGTGGCCAGGTCCAGGCCCAGGTCACGCAGCGTTCGGACCAGCTCCAACCGGGCCACTGCCGCCGGGCCGTACCGCCGGTAGCCGGCCGGGCTCCGGTCCGTCGGCGGCACGATCCCGCTGTCGGCGTAGTACCTGATGGTCTTGACGCTCAGGCCGGTCCGCCGGGCCAGCTCGCCTATCGTGTGCCGCGTCTCCCCGCTCATGCCCCCACCCTCGTGTCTCCCCCCGGTGGAGACTCAAGCACCAGCGCTCACCGGTCAGCGGACCCGCTCGTGGTGGAGCAGGACCACGCCGTTGCCGAAGACGCGGCTCTCCACGAGTCGCAGGCCGGTCGGGGTGTCCGCGGCGGGGAAGAGCCGGCGGCCCCGACCGACCAGCACCGGGTGGACGTAGATCCGGTACTCGTCGATGAGGTCGTGCCGGGCGAAGGTCGCGGCCAGGTCGGCACCGCCGAGCGCCAGGTCGCCGCCCGGTTCGGCGGTGAGCCCGCGGACCTGCTCGACGTCGACCTCGCGCAGGATCGTCGCGTTCCAGTCGGCCTTGTCGAGCGTGCGCGAGTAGACGAACTTCGGCATGTCCCGCCAGATGCCGGCGAACTCGCGCTCCGGGCCGCTGGCGGTCGGGTCCTGGTCGGCGGTCGGCCAGTAGGCGGCCATCAGCTCGTAGCTGACCCGGCCGTTGAGGAACCCGCCCATCGGGGCGATCACGTCGTTGAAGTGCTGGTGCAACTCCTCGTCGACCCGGTGCCAACTGATGTCGCCGTCGGGGCCCTCGAAGAACCCATCCAACGACACACTCATCTGCACGACGATCTTCCGCATCGTTCCCCCTCCGTACCGCGTCGACGGATCTCGACCCCGATCGTCGTCGGACCGTACGACGAAACGCGCCTGTCGCGCTGGCCCGGTACGGATGAGCCTGGCGGTGGTGCCCGTCCCTAGACTGCTGCGGTGACCGGAGAGCGGAAACCCCTGGCTGACCGGCCGCTCACCGAGCCGCACCCGTCCCGGCTGCCGTTCGACAAGCCCGACCGGGCCCTGATTCTCGCCGCGCACACCGCCGCGCTGGCCGCCGGTGAGGCCGGCTACCTCGACCCCGCGAGTGGGCTGTTCGTGCTCAGCGCCGCCTTCCTGGCCCGCCGTGGCACGTGCTGTGGGCGCGGCTGCCGGCACTGCCCGTACGTGGACGATCCACCGTCGGACTAGGCGTCAGCGGGGTCTTTCGCCCGACACCTGCACCCCGTACGGTGTCCGACGGACATCCGGCGGGCGCCTTCCGCCGTCGCTCGGCGAGAGGGTGGGACGTGCGTTGTCGGATCGTGGTCGCCGGGCTGGCCGGGCTGCTGGTGAGCGGCTGCGCCGACGAGGCGGAACCGGTGGCGGTGCCACCGCCGGTGCCGATCGTGGTGGACGTGGCGGCGGCTTCCTCCGGCGGCGCCTGCCGTCTGCTGGACTTCTCCGTGATCGAGCAGGCGGTGAAGGTCCGCTTCGACGTGGCGGCGGCCAGTGAGAAGGGCGACACGCACACCTGCGTGGTCCGGGCCGCCGGTGCGACACTGCCGGAGTTGACGCTCACGGTGACCGAGACCACGATCGACAAGGCGAGCTTCGGTGCGGACATCGTGCCGGACAAGGCGGCGAAGGTCACCGGGCTGGGGCAACAGGCGTACCAGCGGACCACCGCCGCGGCGAGCGGGCGTGGGCCGGTCGCCGAGGTGGGTTGGCTGGCCGTCGACGGGCGGCTGGCCACTGTGAGCTGGACCGCGGCCCGTGGCAGTGAGCGCTCGGCGGTGGAGAAGCTGACCGGCGGCCTGGTCGCGCTGGCGAAGAAGGTGGACACCCGGGCGTTGTGAGGCCCGGATGCCCGGTGTGTCAGCTGGCGGCGACGAAGACCCGGGAGGCGACCTCGCGGGGCAGCCGTACCCGGTCACCGGAGCGGTCGATAGACACCCCGTCGCGCTCCTGGGCCACTGTCACAGTGGCGCCAGGGTCGACGCCCGCGGCGTGCAGTTGGCGCAACACGTCGGCGTCCTTCTGCACGCTCTCGCAGATCCGGCGAACCACCACCGGCCCGGACAGGCCGGGGAAGGCCAGGTTGCGTTCGCCCTCGGCGACCTCGGTGGTCTCCGCCGCCGGCGAACCCAGCTCCTGCAGACCGGGGATCGGGTTGCCGTACGGGGAACGGGTCGGCCGGTTGAGCAGGTCGTAGACCCGCTTCTCCACCGCGTCGCTCATCACGTGCTCCCAGCGGCAGGCCTCCTCGTGGGCCTCCTCGTAGGGCATCCCGATGACGTTGACCAGCAGCAGTTCGGCGAGGCGGTGCTTGCGCATCACCGACACGGCGCTGCCGCGCCCCTGGGCGGTGAGCGTCAGGTGCCGGTCTCCCTCGACGGTGAGCAGGCCGTCGCGCTCCATCCGGGCGACGGTCTGGCTCACGGTGGGGCCACTCTGCTGCAGCCTCTCGGCGATCCGGGCACGCAGCGGCGGCACTCCCTCCTCTTCCAGTTCGAGGATGGTGCGCAGGTACATTTCGGTCGTGTCGACCAGGTCGTGAGACTTCATAAGGTCAGCGGCCCTCCGGTGCACGATGTTACCTCGGTGAACGACCGGCGAGCGCCGCCGAACCGCCTGCCGCCCACCCGAATGGTGTTTGATGGTCGCCATGTCCGGTACCCAGGAGCCGTTGGTCGAGGTCGATCGGCTCGTCGCCGAGCTCGACCAGGCCGATCCGCCCACCCTGCTCGACGTCCGTTGGCGGCTCGTCGGCCCTCCCGGGCGGGACGACTACCTCGCCGGCCATCTGCCCGGGGCGGTCTTCGTCGACCTGGACACCGCGCTCAGCGGGGCGCCGGGCGCCGACGGTCGGCACCCCCTTCCCGACCCGGCCGCGTTGCAGGCCGCGCTGCGGGCCGCCGGCGTCCACGCCGGTCACCAGGTGGTGGTGTACGACGGCGGCGACGGCATGGCCGCCGCGCGGGCCTGGTGGACCCTGCGGTGGGCGGGGCACCGCCCGGTGCGCCTGCTGCACGGCGGCTACCCGGCGTGGGTCGGTGCCGGCGGTCCCGTCTCCACCGACGTGCCCACCCCCGGCCCCGGTGATGTCGTGGTGCGCCCCGGTGATCTCCCGGTGCTCGACGCGGGGCAGGCCGCCGCACTGGCCGCCGCGGACGACGCCGTGCTGCTCGACGTCCGGGTGGCACCTCGGTACCGGGGTGAGGTCGAGCCGATCGACAGGGTCGCCGGGCACGTACCGGGGGCGGCGAACCTGCCCGCCGGGGAGTACGTCGGAGCGGACGGCCGCTTTCTGGCCGCCGATGTGATGAGCGAGCGGTTCGCCGCCGCCGGGGTGACCGAGGGACGGGCCGTCGGGGCGTACTGCGGCTCGGGTGTGACCGCCGCGCAGGCGGTGCTCGCGCTGCACCTGGCCGGCCGCACTGACGCCGCGCTCTACGTGGGATCGTGGAGCAACTGGGTGGCCGACCCGGCTCGGCCGGTCGCCTCCGGGTCGACACCCGGCCGCTGACCAGCGCGTGCGGTGGGCCGGCACCGGCCCTCGTGCGACGATGGGCTCATGTCCGACGACACTGTGGTGGTGTGGGACGAGTCGCTGCTCGCCTACGACATGGGTGACCATCCACTCGACCCGGTCCGGGTGGAGCTGACGATCGCGCTCGCCCGCGAGTTGGGCATCCTGGCCCGGCCGGGGGTGCGGGTGGTCAAGCCGGAACCCGCCGACGACGCCCTGCTCACCCGGGTGCACGCGCCCGCCTACCTCGCCGCGGTGCGCAACGCGCCGCGCGACCCGCTCTTCGCCGGGTACGGGCTGGGCACCTCCGACAACCCGATCTTCGAGGGGATGCACGAGTCCAGCGCCCTCATCGCCGGTGCGACGGTGGCCGCCGCCGAGGCGGTCTGGCGCGGCGACGCCCGACGGGCCGTGAACGTGGCCGGCGGGCTGCACCACGCGATGGCCGCCCGAGCCTCCGGCTTCTGTGTCTACAACGACCCCGCGGTGGCCATCGCCCGCCTGCTCGACCTGGGCGCCGAGCGGATCGCGTACGTGGACGTCGACGTGCACCACGGTGACGGGGTGCAGGACATCTTCTGGGACGACCCGCGGGTGCTCACTGTCAGCCTGCACGAGACCCCGTTGGCGCTCTTCCCGGGCACCGGCTTCCCGGACGAGACGGGTGGGCCGGGCGCGCAGGGCACCTCGGTCAACATGCCGTTGCCGCCGGGTGTCGACGACAGCGGCTGGCAGCGGGCGTTCCACGCGACAGTGCCGTCGGTGCTGCGCGCGTTCCGGCCGCAGGTGCTGGTCAGCCAGTGTGGCGCCGACGGGCACCGGCTGGACCCGCTCGCCGATCTGAACCTCAGTGTGGACGGGCAGCGGGCCACCTACCTGGCGTTGCGGGCGCTCGCCGACGAGTTGTGCGACGGCCGGTGGGTGGCCACCGGCGGCGGCGGGTACGCGCTCGTCGAGGTGGTGCCCCGGGCCTGGAGTCACCTGCTGGCCGTGGCCACCGGTGACCCCGTCGACCCGGCCACGCTCACCCCACCCGCCTGGCGGGACCTGGTCGCCTCCCGCCGGTTGGGCCGCGAGGTGCCGCTGCGGATGACCGACGACGTCGACCCGTCGTACGAGCCGTGGCAGCCGACCGGCGAGCCGAACGCGGTGGACCGGGCGATCGCGGCCACCCGCAAGACGGTGTTCCCGCTGCTCGGGCTCGACCCGCACGATCCACGGGACTGAGCCGGGCCGGGGGAGGGCGTTCCGGTGACGACAGTGGACCAGCCGGTCGACGTGCTGCTCAGTGACGGCAGCACCGTCCAGTTGCGACAGATCGACCCGACCGACGCGCCGGGCATCGTGGCGATGCACAGCCGGTTCTCCGAGCGCACCCGCTACCTGCGGTACTTCTCGCCGTACCCCCGCATCCCGGAACGGGACCTGATCCGTTTCGTGACCGTCGACCACCGCGACCGGGAGGCGTTCGTGGTGCTGGCCGCCGACCAGATCGTCGCGGTCGGCCGGTACGAGCGGCTCGGCCCGCAGGCTCCCGAGGCGGAGGTGGCCTTCGTGGTGGAGGACGCCCACCAGGGCCGGGGCATCGGTTCGGTGCTCATGGAACACCTCGCCGACGCGGCCCGCCGCAACGACATCATGAGCTTCGTCGCGGAGGTCCTGCCGGCCAACGGGACGATGCTGCGGGTCTTCGCCGACTTCGGCTACCAGGTTCAGCGCGAGTACGCCGACGGCGTGGTGCACCTGAGCTTCCCCATCGCGCCCACCGAGGCCAGCCTGGAGGTGCAGCGCGGTCGGGAGCACCGCACCGAGGCGCGTTCGATAGCCCGGCTGCTCGCCCCGCGCGGCATCGTCGTTTACGGCGCCAGCGCCACCGGCCAGGGCGTCGGCGCGGCGGTGCTCGGGCATCTGCGCGACGGCGGTTTCACCGGTGCGGTGGTGCCCGTGCATCCGAGCGCGTCGATGGTGGCGGGCCTGCCCGCGTACCCGTCGGCCGTGGACGCCAGAGCGCCGGTGGACCTGGCCGTGGTGGCGGTTCCGCCGGAGGCGGCGACCGCTGTGGTCGCCGACGCCGCCGCCGCGGGGGTGCACGGCCTGGTGGTCATCTCGGCCGGCTTCGCCGAGGCCGGCGGTGAGGGCGCGGCCACCCAGCGGGCGCTGGTCCGCGCGGCGCACGCGGCGGGCATGCGGGTCGTCGGCCCGAACTGTCTGGGGGTGGCCAACACCGACCCGGCGGTACGCCTCAACGCCACCCTCGCCCCGGCGCTGCCCCCGGCCGGTCGGGTCGGCATCTTCAGTCAGTCCGGTGCGTTCGGGGTGGCGCTCCTCGCCGAGGCGGACCGGCGAGGGCTCGGTCTGTCCAGCTTCGTCTCGGCCGGCAACCGGGCCGACGTCTCCGGCAACGACCTGCTGCAGTACTGGCAGGACGACCCCGGCACCGACGTGATCATGCTCTATCTGGAGACCTTCGGGAACCCGCGCAAGTTCGCCCGGCTGGCACAGCGGATCGGCCGGGCCAAACCGGTCGTCGCGCTCGCCTCGCCGGCCCGCCCGCCCGGGGTCGGTGACGCCGCCGGGCCGGACGAGGTGGCGGTGGCCGCGCTGTTCGCCCAGTCCGGGGTGATCCGGGTGGACACCGTGCCGGAGTTGCTCGACGTGGGGGTGCTGCTGGCCAACCAGCCGTTGCCGGCCGGTGGCCGGGTCGGTGTGGTCGGCAACTCCTCGGCCCTCACCGGGCTCGCCGCGACAGCCTGCGTCGGGCACGGCCTCAGCGTGGTCGACGGTTACCCGCGCGACGTCGGTCCGAGTGCCGGTGCCGCCGAGTTCGCCGCCGCGCTCGCCGAGACGGCCGCCGACGAACGGGTGGACGCGCTGGTGGTGGTCTTCGCCCCGCCGCTACCCGGCCAGTCGCCCGAGGTGGACGCCGACGTGACCGCCGCGCTGCCGGCCGCCCTCGCGCTGGGCAAGCCGACAGTGGCGACGTTCCTGGTCGGGCGGGTGCCGCCGGGCGTCCCGGCGTACGGGGGCGTGGAGGAGGCGGTTCGGGCGCTCGCCCGCGCGCACCGGTACGCCGAGTGGCTTCGCCGCCCGCCCGGCGTGGCGCCCGAGCTGCCCGGCCTCGATCGGGCCGCCGCGCAGGCCGCGCTCCGGTCCGACACCACCGACCCGGCGGCGTTGCTGGCCGCGTACGGCATCGACGTGGTGGCCTCGGTGCCCGTCGACTCGGTCGACGGGGCGGTCGAGGCGGCGGCGCGGCTGGGTTTCCCGGTGGCCCTCAAGGCGGCCGCCCCCGGGCTGCGGCACCGACTCGACCTCGGCGCGGTCCGGCTGGACCTGCCCGACGAGGCGACAGTCCGTCGCGCGTACGCCGACCTGGCGGCGGCCTTCGGCGCGGACGCCCTGGTCCAGCCGATGGTCCCGCCCGGGGTGGCCTGCGTGGTGGAGGTGGTGGAGGACCCGGCGTTCGGGCCGGTGGTCGGCTTCGGCCTCGGCGGGGTCGCCACCGAACTGCTCGGCGATCGGGCCTGGCGGGCGGTGCCGCTCACCGACCGGGACGCGGCCGAGCTGGTCGACGAGCCTCGGGCGGCACCGTTGCTGCGCGGGCACCGGGGGGCCGCGCCGGTCGACCGGGCGGCCCTGGCCGATCTGCTGCTGCGGGTGGGTCAGCTCGCCGACGAACAACCCCGGGTGCGGTCGCTGACCCTCAACCCGGTGCTCGCCCGCCCGGACGGCATCTCGGTCCTGCACGCCCAGGTAAGGGTGGGCGGCGCGGTCGCCCGCCCGGACACCGGCCCCCGCCGTCTGTGAGCGGGCCCGGTCAGGCCCGGCTGGAGATCTGCTGGACACCCCAGGTGTTGCCGTCCGGGTCGGCGAAGAAGACGAAGCCGACGTTGTCCAGCGGATCCGGCACCGGCCGGGGGTTCCGACCCAGGGTCTGGATCTCGCTGACCTCCACACCCCGCCCGACCAGCTCCTCGTGGGCCCGCTTGAGGTCGGGCACCACCAGTTGCAGGCCCTTGAGTGAGCCGGGTGGCATCTCCGGTACGACACCCTTGCCGATGACTATCGAACAGCCCGAGCCCGGCGGGGTCAGCTGGACGATGCGCGCGTCGTCGCTGATCACGGTGTCGTGGTCCACAGCGAAACCGAGCCGGTCGGCGTAGAACTCCTTCGCCCGGTCCACATCGGAGACCGGCACGATCACCACTTCCAACGTCCAGTTCATCGTTGCTCTCCTCGCGTCGCCGGTCCGCGCACCGGTGTCCCAGTCAACACCCCGGCAGCACGGAAGGCCCCAGCGAACCGCCGGGGCCTTCCGTGGGAACCAGGTGCGTCAGCAGGCGTACGCCTCCAGGCGCTGGGCCCGCTCCGGGGCGCGCAGCTTCAGCAGCGTCACCTTCTCGATCTGCCGGATCCGCTCCCGGGACAGGCCGAACTCCCGGCCGACCTCGTCCAGGGTGCGCTGGCGACCGTCGTCCAGGCCGAACCGGAGCCGGATGACCGCCTGCTCCCGCTGGGACAGGGTGGAGAGCACGATGCTCACCTCGTTGCGCAGCTCGCCCTGGGCGGCGGTGTCGCCCGCCGAGGTGCGCGGGTCCACCGAGGCCACGAAGTCGCCGAGCGCGCTCTCACCGTCGTCGCCGACGGCCTGGTCCAGACTCACCGGCTCCCGGTCGTAGGAGATCAGCTCGATGACCTGGATCTCGGGGATCTCCAGCGCGTGGGCCACCTCGGCCACAGTCGGTTCGCGGCCCAGCGTCACGGCCAGCTCGCGGCGGGCCCGGACCATCCGGTTGACCTGCTCGACCATGTGCACCGGGATGCGAATGGTGCGGGCCTGGTCGGCCATGGCGCGGGTGATGGCCTGACGGATCCACCAGGTGGCGTACGTGGAGAACTTGTAGCCCTTGGCGTAGTCGAACTTCTCCACGGCCCGGATCAGACCCAGGTTGCCCTCCTGGATCAGGTCGAGAAACGCCATGCCACGGCCGGTGTAGCGCTTGGCGATGCTGACCACCAGCCGCAGGTTCGCCTCCAACAGGTGGTCCTTGGCGGCCCGACCCTCCGCGACGATCAGCTTCAGGTCGGCCCGCAACTCGGCGGAGACCGGGGTGCAGGTGGCCAGCTTCTCGTCGGCGAACAGGCCGGCCTCGATGCGCCGGGCCAGGTCGACCTCCTGGGCGGCGGTCAGCAGCTTCGTCCGGCCGATACCGTTGAGGTAGGCCCGGACCAGGTCGGTGGAGATGCCGCGCTCGTCGGTGGCGTCGAGGTCGACGAGGGTCTCGGAGGCCCCGTCGGTGTCGGTCGTGGTGGCCGGGCGCGTCCGGTGTTCCGTCATCTGCAGGACCATCTCTGTCTCTCCCCGTTTCCACGTCGGTGCCGTGTGCCCGGCCCAGTGGTGCCGGTGTGACAACAGCTTGGCGGGCGGGGCGTAAAACGGGAGTGAGGCGATCGGGCACCCGACAGGAATCGCGTCGGATCGCCGGTGCGGTGTGTCGTCCCGGTGTGTGGTTGCCCGCCCCGGCTACGTTGCGGACGGCCGACCACCTCTGGTCGGCCGAGGACGACAGATGGAGGACGGTGTGGTCTTCAAGCGGCTCATGAAGGCGATGGGCGTCGGCGGCCCGTCGGTGGAGACGGTGCTGGCCAACCCGAACTGCCGCCCGGGCGGTCAGTTGGAGGGCCGCATCCAGGTGATGGGCGGCGACCACCAGGTCGACATCGACCACGTCACCCTCGGCCTGGTCACCAGGGTCGAGGTCGAGAGCGGCGACAACGACTACGACACCACCCAGGAGTTCCACCGCCAGCAGGTCACCGGCGCGTTCCGGCTGGAGCCGGGGCAGCGCTACGACCTGCCGTTCCGGTTCGCCGTGCCGTGGGAGACACCAGTCACCGAGCTGTACGGGCAGCACCTGCACGGCATGACGATGGGGCTGCGTACCGAGTTGGAGGTCGCCCGCGCTGTCGACAAGGGTGACCTGGACGCCGTGTCGGTGCACCCGTTGCCGGCGCAGGAGCGACTGCTGGACGCGTTGCTGCGGCTGGGTTTCCGGTTCGCCCGCGCCGACGTGGAGCGTGGTCACATCTACGGCGTACGCCAGACGTTGCCGTTCTACCAGGAGATCGAGTTCAGCCCGGCGCCGCAGTACGCCCGCTCGATCAACCAGTTGGAGGTCACCTTCATCGCCGACGCGCAGCAGATGCAGGTGGTGCTGGAGGTCGACAAGCGTGGCGGTGTCTTCACCGAGGGTCGGGACGCCTTCGGCCGGTTCACTGTCGACCACGCCACCGCCGACCGCACCGACTGGACCGCCGAACTCGACAACTGGCTCCGCCAGTCCCTGACCCGCCGAGGCCTCTTCTCCTAACCCAAACCCCCCACACCCCACCCCACCCCAACCCACCCCACCTGGCGCGGTGATCAAGGGGTTTGCGTCAGGTTGGGCTCGGATCCTGACGCAAACCCCTTGATCACCGCGGTGGGGTCAGAGGTCCAACAGGATGGTCTGGGGCCCTACGTTGATGCTCTCCACGAGCATGTGGGCGCGGAAGCGGCCGGTCTCCACAGTGGCTCCCCGTTGGCGCAGGGCGTCGACCACCGCCCTCACCAGGGGTTCGGCGACCTCGGCGGGGGCGGCGGCCGTCCAGCTCGGGCGGCGGCCCCTGCGGGCGTCGCCGTAGAGGGTGAACTGGCTGACCACCAGGATCGGCGCGCCGGTGTCGGCGGCGGACCGTTCACCGTCCAGGATGCGCACCTCGTGCACCTTGCGGGCCATCGTCCCGGCGGTCTCCGCGGTGTCGGTGTGGGTCACCCCGAGCAACACCAGCAGGCCGTTCCCGATGGCGCCGACCACCTCGCCGTCCACCGTCACGCTGGCCCGCCCGACGGTCTGCACCACCGCCCGCATCAGGCGCCCACCGGCTCGATGAAGCCGCGCTCCACCAGGTGCGCCACGATCGGACCGGCGGCCTCGGCCATCTCGTCCGGCTCCACGTCGTGCGCGGCGGCGAGCAGGGCGAGCTGGTCACGCAGCGGCAACCGGCCGTCGGCGCCACCGACCAGCGCCAGCACCAACGGGTCGATCTCCTCGGACCAACGCAGACCGTGCGGCATCGCCAGGACCTGCCGGTCCACCCCCCACCCCTCGTCGCCCATGGTGGCTTCCTGTCGCAGTTGGAGGCCCTCGGCGGCCCGGTAGCGCTCGGCGAGCAACGCCTCGGTGTCGCGTACCCGGAGAAAGTCCTGGCGGTCGAACCAGGCGGCGACCTGGTCGCCCAGCGGCTGCTGCGCCCGCTGGCGCAGATCCTCCACCCGGACCACCGGGTCGGCGTGCCCGCCGCGGCGCAGCGAGACGATGCCGAAGCCGATGCCCTCGACCTTGTGCGCGTCGAACCAGTCCAGCCAGGCGGCCATCCGCTGCGGGTCGGCGGTCTCGCCGACGTCGGTGAGCCACAGGTCGACGTACGCCATCGGGTCGGCCACCTCACGCTGGATCACCCAGGCGTCCAGGCCGGTCCCGGTGAACCAGCCGGCCACCCGCTCGTCCCACTCCTCACCGGCGACGTGCACCCAGTTCGCCAGGTACTGCATGGTGCCGCCCTCGGTGAGCAGGCCCGGGGCGGCGGCGGCCAGTTCGGCGCCGATCGCGTCGCCGACCCGGCCGGAGTCGCGGTACACGTGGGTGGTGGTGCCCGGGCCCACCACGAACGGCGGGTTGCTCACCACCAGGTCGAACCGGCGACCGGCCACCGGGGCTACCAGGTCACCGCGGAGCAGCTCCCAGTCCTGGCCGTTGAGGGCGGCGGTGGTCGCGGCGAAGCGCAACGCCCGCGCGGAGAGGTCGGTGGCCGTCACCGACCGGGCGTGGGTGGCCAGGTGCAGGGCCTGCACGCCGGAACCGGTGCCCAGGTCCAGCGCGGTGTCGACCGGCCGGCGCATGGTCGCGCCGATCAGGGTGTGGGTCGCCCCGCCGATGCCGAGGACGTGCTCGGCGTGCAACGGGCGACCCGGCCGGGCGCTGGCCGGCGCGTCGGCGAGCACCCACCAGTCGTCGCCGTACGGCTCCAGGTCGACGCCGGCGCGCAGGCCCTCGCCGTACCGCTCGACCAACCCGCCGGCCAGCGCCTCGTCCACGTTCAGCGGCGCCAGCGCTGCGGCCACCGCTGCCTCCGGCTCGGTCTGGTCGCAGATGAACACCCGGATCAGGGTGCTCAGCGGGTCGCCATCCCCGGTGGCGCGCAAAGCCGCCCGGTAGTCGTTACGGGAGACCGCCGCGGTCGCCTGAGCACCCAGCCGCTCGGCGATGCCGTGGCTGGTGAAACCGGTCCGGGTCAGCGCCGTCCGCAGGGCGTCGACACCGGCGGGGGAGAGCAGCATGTCGTGTTCGTCCACCCCGACATCCTGCCTCCCATTGGGTCAGGGGTCAGCGTCACCCGCCGGTAGACGTCGGAGCGTCGCTGCCCGCCCGGATCGGTACGGCAGGCAGGATGGTCCGCATGACGCTCGTACTGCCCATCGACCCGGAGGCCAACCGGCTGCTGGAGCGCAGCCCGCTGGCCCTGCTCATCGGCATGACCCTGGACCAGCAGGTGCCGATGGAGAAGGCGTTCTCGTCGCCGTACGTGCTCCAGCAGCGGCTCGGACATGAGCTGGACGCGGCGGAGTTGGCCGCGTACGACAGCGAGGCCCTGGTCGCGATCTTCGCCCAGCCGCCCGCGCTGCACCGGTTCCCGAAGGCGATGGCGGCCCGGGTGCAGGAGGTCTGCCAGGTGCTCGTGGAGCGGCACGACGGTGACGCGGCGCTGCTCTGGGCCGAGGTGGCCGACGGGCCGGAGCTGCTGCGCCGGGTTTCCGCGCTGCCCGGCTTCGGAAGGCAGAAGGCGCAGATCTTCGTGGCCCTGCTCGGCAAGCGGTTCGGGGTGACCCCGCAGGACTGGCGGAAGGCGGCCGGGGACTACGGCGACCCGGGCGCGTACCGATCGGTGGCGGACGTCACCGACGCCGATTCGCTGCGTCGGGTGCGGGAGTTCAAGCAGCAGATGAAGGCGGCGGCCAAGGCGAAGACCACCCGCGCCTGACCCACCGACGCGTCAAGGCCCGGTCCGGCGCTCTGCGCAGGCGGGGTGGTCTGCTCAGGCTGCGGTGGGGTGCGCCAGTGAGGCCAGGGCGCGCCGGACGTCGGCAAGTGAGACGGTAGTCGAGTCGTCCAGGTCGGCCAGGCCGGCCTCGATCCACTGGCGCATCAGCGTGGTGACCCCGATGCCCCGGGCGTCGGCAGCGGCGCGAACCCGCTCGTACGTGTCGAGTGGGAGCCGCACCGACCGGCTCACCATCGGCACGTCGGTGTCGGGGGTGGGCAGCTCCGCCGCCGGGCTCTCGTCGATCAGCTCGGCGATCCGGTCGCCGCCGCCGTGGAACTGCTTGGTCGCGTCGTTACGGTGCATCGTCACGGCCTCCTCATCGGCGCGATCTCCGCACGGCCTCGTCGTAGCGCTTGGACTCGACGTCGCTCAGCTCGCGGGCGGAGAGGATGTCCCAGTCGTTGTCGGTGCCATCGGCCTCGGCCAGCAGCACCGCCAGCCGGCGGCCCCGACGGGCGGCGGCGTAGACCACCATCACGTCGTCACCCAGATGCCGGATGACCCGTCGGGCGCTGTGCAGCGCCTCCCAGACTTCCCCGGGTGTGACGTCGTAGACCCTCAGGTTGGCCAACGCCTCGTCGGTGAAGCTGAACCTGCTGCCCACACCGCGCAGCGTACCACGCGCGTAACACGAGGTGGGATGAGTCGAAGTTCGCTGATCACGGGCCTGCGGTGACAGGATGAGGCGTAACCCCTCGAGGAGGTCCATGGTGAAGCGTCAGGCGTACCAGCCGATTCTGATCACCGACGCCTCGCGCAGCCAGGACGATCAGCTCAACAGCCGCCAGCGCCGTTATGTCCTGATGATGGGCATCCGGGTGCTGTGCATCATCGTCGGCGCGATCCTTGTCGGTGCGAACGCCCCACTACTCTGGCTCTGGCTGCCGCTGTGCGGCCTCGGCATGGTGCTGATCCCCTGGCTGGCCGTGCTGCTGGCCAACGACCGGCCGCCGAAGGAAGAGCACCGGCTGGCCAACCGGTTCCACCCCCGCCAGAAGGACGACACCCCGCCGATGAGCCTCACCGCCGAGGATCGTCCGCACAAGGTCATCGACGTCGAACCCTGACCCGCGAACGGGCCAGGGTCCGATCCGTCACTGCCGCGCCAGACCTGGCCGCCGCACGCCGGCCGTCATGCCGGTGACCCCCGCCTGGGCCATCGAGCCGGCCGCCGCGCTGGGGCCGTCATGCCTGTGGTCGTGCGCCGGCCGTCGAGACGGCCAGCGCGCCCAGGTCGGTGGCCCGGCTCAACGCCGCGGTCGGGGTGGCACCGGCGAGCCAGGCGGTGAGCAGACCGGCCGCGAAGGCGTCGCCGGCGCCCGTGACGTCCACCACCGCCACCCGCCGGGCCGGAGCCACACAGACCGGCGTGGTGCGGTCGACCCACACCGCGCCGGCCGCGCCGCGCTTCACCACGACCCGCCGAGCCGTCGCCGACAGCGCCCGTCCCTGCGCCGCCGGGTCCAGCCCACCAGCCAGCACCGTGGCCTCGTCCGCGTTGACCAGGAGCAGGTCGATGTCGCGTACCCAACTCAGGAACGCCGCCGCTCCCACCCGCCGCAGCGGCGCCGCGGAGGCCGCGTCGACGCTGATGGTCAGCCCGCGCTCGCGGGCGGCGGCCAACGCCCGCAGCCCCGCGCCGCGTGACTCGGCGTCCAGCAGGGTGTACGCGGACAGGTGCAGATGCCCGGCGTCGGGCGCCGCCGCGAGGGCCTGTTCGACGTGCGCCTCGCTCAGCCGCAGGTTCGCGCCCCGCTGGCTGACCATGGTGCGCTCGTCGTCGGCGGCCAACACGATGACGGTGCCGGTCCGTACGCCCTCGACCCGCTGGATCGCGCAGTCGACGCCCGCCCGGTCGAGTTCGGCCACCCGGTCCCGCCCGGCGTCGTCGTCACCGACGGCGCCGACGAGTGTGACGTCCACCCGCTGGGCGGCGACCCAGGCGGCGGTGTTGGCCGCCTGACCGCCGCCACCGAGACTGATCTCGGCCCCGGTGTCCGAGCCGGCCGCGAGCGGCCCGGACAGCACGGCGACCACGTCGGTGATCACGTCACCGACGACGACCATCCGGGTCGGTCGGGTCATGCCGGGACGGCGGTGCCGCGGGCCGCCGAGGCGACCGCGATCCGCGCGGCCAGGTCGGCGTTGCGCAGGATGATCCGCACGTTCACCGCCAGGCTCGCGCCCTCGGTGGCCGAGTGGAAGTGCGCGAGCAGGTACGGGGTGACGGCCTTGCCGGTGATCCCGTCCCGCTCCAGCAGGGCCAGGCCCTCGGTGAGCGTCCGGTCGTGCAGATCCGGGTCGAGCTGCTCGTCGACAGGCAGCGGGTTGGCGACGAGCAGCCCGCCGGTGTGCACGGCGTGCTCGTCCCGTGCGGCGAGCACGGCGGCGACCTGCTCCGGTGAGTCCACCGACCAGTCCAGGTCGAAGCCGGCGTCGGTGAGGTAGAAGCCGGGGAACCGTCGGGTGCGGTACCCGACGACAGCGACACCGAGGGTCTCCAGGCGCTCAAGCGTCGCGCCCACGTCGAGGATCGACTTGACCCCGGCGCAGACCACAGCGATCGGGGTCTGCGCCAGGGTGACCAGGTCCGCCGACTCGTCGAAGGTGTGCGCGGCCTCCCGGTGCACCCCACCCAGCCCGCCGGTCGCGAACACGCCGATGCCGGCGGCGGCGGCCACCGCGCTCGTCGCGGCCACTGTGGTTGCGCCGTCGGCGCCGGTGGCGGCCGCCACCGCGAGGTCGCGGGCGGAGAGTTTGGTCACTCCGTCGACGGTGGCCAGCCGGGTCAGCTGCGCGTCGTCCAGGCCGACCACCAGCTCGCCGGCGATCATGCCGATCGTCGCCGGAACAGCCCCGGCGTCCCGAACCGTCTGCTCGATCTCCCTGGCCACCCGCAGGTTGTCCGGGCGGGGCAGACCGTGCGAGACGATTGTGCTTTCCAGCGCGACGACGGGTCGGCCGTCGCGCAGGGCTACGGCAACGTCAGTGCCGTAGCTGATGCGAAAGTCAGTCACACGGGCACCGTACGGGGTGGGGCCACGGCCGGCCTCAAGTGGACCCGGCCGTGATGACCTGCCAAACTTGACGGTTGGAGGTGCAGACGTGAGCACAGAGGTTCTCGAGCGTCCGGAGCTGAAGGACGCCGACACCGGTCCCGAGATGTTCCATTACGTCCGCAAGGAGAAGATCGCGGAAAGTGCCGTCATGGGCACCTACGTCGTCGCTCTCTGCGGCGAGACGTTCCCGGTCACCAAGGCGGCCAAGCCCGGTTCGCCGGTCTGCCCCAAGTGCAAGGAGATCTACGACTCGTACCGTGAGTGAACCTCGGCCCAGGCTCGGGCCGGCGACGTAGCCTGCGGCGGTGACCACCTCCACCGCCCTGCTCCTCGCCGACCTGACCGGGGTGGCGGTGTTCGCCGCATCGGGCGCGTCGGCGGCGGTGGCCAAGCGACTGGACCTGTTCGGCGTCGCGTTCGTCGGCTTCGTGGCAGCCCTCGGTGGTGGGATCTTCCGGGACCTGGTCATCGACGAGGTGCCGCCGCTGGCCTTCGCCGACTGGCGGTACGTGGCCACCGCCGCGATCACCGCGCTCGCCGTCTTCTGGCTGCACCCGCAACTGGCCCGACTGCGCACCACGGTGCTGGTGCTGGACGCGGCCGGCCTCGCGCTGTTCACCGTCACCGGCACGCTCAAGGCGCTCGACGCCCGGGTGCCGGCGGTCGGCGCCTGCCTGATCGGCATGCTCACCGCTATCGGCGGCGGGCTCGGCCGGGACCTGCTCACCGCCGAGATCCCGGTCGTGCTGCGCCGGGAGATCTACGCGCTGGCCGCCCTTGCCGGTTCGATCCTCGTGGTCCTGCTGTACGTCACCGGGCAGACCGGTCCGGCACCGCTCACCGCCGCCGCCGTCCTGGTCTTCGGGCTGCGCCTGATCGCGCTGCGTCGACGCTGGTCCGCACCGGTGGCCACGCTGCGCCCGCCGCGCGCCGACGGGGCGGATCCACGCACCGACCGGGAGTGGTGAGACGCTCGGCCCGTTGTTCGGTCGGGTGCGCGATTGTGACCAGCGTGGCGTCGCCTGGGCCCGGCGGCCCGGGCTGGTTATGCTGAGTCGGCCTTCGCGGCAGCTTCTGCGCGGAGGCGTTTTCATGGGCGGCGGATCCTCGTGGCCCTCGCCCGGGGTCCGCCATCGTGCGGTCGGAGAGGAGCTTCGCGTGGCAGCCCGGACGCCTGTGCTCGAGACGTTCCCGGCGCTGCGCGCCTGGCAGCGCAAGGCCATGGTGGAGTACCTGCGCCGCCGTACCGAGGACTTCACAGCGGTCGCCACGCCCGGCGCCGGCAAGACCACCTTCGCCCTGCGGATCGCTGCCGAGCTGCTCGGTGACGGCACCGTGGAGGCGGTCACAGTGGTCGCGCCGACCGAGCACCTGAAGAACCAGTGGTCCGACGCGGCAGCCCGGGTGGGCATCCAACTCGACGCCGCGTTCCGCAACGCCGACCTGCACTCCGCGGCCGACTTCCACGGCGCGGTGGTCACCTACGCGCAGGTCGGGATGGCACCGCAGGTGCACCGCCGGCGCACCATGACCCGACGCACCCTGGTCATCCTCGACGAGATCCACCACGCCGGCGACTCCCGGTCCTGGGGCGACGGGGTGAAGAACGCCTTCGAACCCGCCGTACGCCGGCTGATGCTCACCGGCACACCGTTCCGCTCCGACGACAACCCGATCCCGTTCGTCAACTACGAGCGGGGCGGCGACGGGCTGCTGCGCTCCCGCGCCGACTCGGTGTACGGCTACTCCGACGCACTCCGTGACGGCGTGGTCCGGCCGGTGCTCTTCCTGGCCTACTCGGGGGAGACCCGCTGGCGGACCAACGCGGGGGAGGAACTCGCGGCCCGACTGGGCGAGCCGATGACCCAGGACCTGGTGGCGCAGGCCTGGCGTACCGCCCTGGACCCGGCCGGCGACTGGATGCCACAGGTGCTGCGGGCCGCCGACGCCCGACTCACAGTGCTCCGCAAGGCGGGCATGGCCGACGCCGGTGGCCTGATCATCGCCACCGACCAGCAGACCGCCCGCTCGTACGCCAAGCTGATCGAGCAGGTCACCGGCGAGAAGGCCGCCGTGGTGCTCTCCGACGACCAGGGCGCTTCCGCCCGCATCGCGACATTCGCGGCGTCCAACCAGCGCTGGCTGGTCGCGGTGCGAATGGTGTCCGAAGGGGTCGACATCCCGCGACTGGCGGTCGGGGTCTACGCCACCAGTGCCAGCACGCCGCTCTACTTCGCCCAGGCCATCGGCCGGTTCGTGCGGGCCCGCCGACCCGGGGAGACCGCGTCGGTCTTCCTGCCCAGCGTGCCCCACCTGCTCGGCCTGGCCAGCGAGATGGAGACCGAACGCGACCACGTCCTCGGCAAACCCAAGGAAGCCGACGGTCTCGACGACGACCTGCTGGAACGCGCGCAACGCGACGACAAGGCCAGCGGTGAGTTGGAGAAGCGGTTCGCCGCGCTCTCGGCCACCGCCGAACTGGACCAGGTGATCTTCGACGGAGCGTCGTTCGGCACCGCGGCCCAGGCCGGCACCCCGGAGGAGGAGGAATACCTCGGCCTGCCCGGCCTCCTCACCGCCGACCAGGTGTCGCTCCTGCTGACCAAACGGCAGGCCGCACAACTCGCCGCCCAACGCCGCCGCACCGCCGACGGGGCCGCTCAGCCGGCCGCTGCGGCCACAGCAGCGCCCCCCGCACCCATGAGCGCCGCCCAGCGTCGCGTGGCCCTCCGGCGCCAACTGAACGCCCTGGTCGCCTCCCGACACCACCGCACCGGCCAACCACACGGCAAGATCCATGCCGAACTGCGCCGACTTTGCGGCGGCCCGCCCAGCGCCCAGGCCACCATCGAGCAACTCGAGGAACGCATCGCCACGGTGCAGACCCTCTAGACCGCTCCTTCGCTGGACCTGCCCCGTCGCTCGCCCATTGAGGTGACCCCACCAAGGGGCCCCACCATCAGCCGCCGTCCTTGGGCACGGCTATCGGGCCCTGCCACCGGCCACCGCCTACTGGCCGCTGCCACCGGGCCCGCTTTCGGGCCCCGCCTTTGGGCGCTGCCTTTGGGCGCTGCCTTTGGGCGCTGCCATCGGCCCTGCCATCGGACCCCGCCTACTGGCCGCCGCCATCGGGCCCGCCACGCCCCGCTACTGGCCACCGCTACTGGCCACCGCTACTGGCCACCGCCACTGGCCACCGCCACTGGGCAGCGCGCTCGGTGCTCGTGTCACGGGCGTGATCGACTCGGTTTCCTGGAAAACGCGGTGTTCGAGCGAGGTGGAAGGCACGACTTCCGTGAACGCGAGTGGACCATGGTCGGCCTGAGGTTGGGCCGACGCTCGTCTGCCCGTGACGGCCCCGCAATGCCTTCGGTGCGACGTTCCGCCTTCAAGACCGCGCAATATCCGGGTTCAGTGGCATCGACGCGTGACCTTGGCTGGCGCAGGCGCCTCAAAGCCAGTTCTGGGCCAGTGGGGGCGGTGTGTGGCGTCAAGATCTGCGCGGCACCGGGAGATGGGGCTGTCCCCCTGCGTGTTGGATGCAGCAACAGCGGGAAAGTGCTCGGATCTTGGCGCGGGGCGCGGGGCGCGGGGCGCGGGGCGCGGGGCGCGGGGCGCGGGGCGCGGGGC
>NZ_JBEXYP010000022.1:0-105182 GCF_040630995.1 Micromonospora sp. NPDC005710
CTCCGCCGACCCCAACCAAGCCGCCTACCAAATCAGCGTCGAACACCTCGCCGACTGGATCGCCACCCGCGGCTACACCACCAACTGACACCACCGCACCAACACGCACGAAGCGAAGGGCCGGACCCCCACCACGGGGCCCGGCCCTTCGGTGTGCCCGGCTCACTGTCCAGACCACCACGGCGGCGACCCCATCTACTGAGGTACGGGTCCTCTGGAGCTGATGCCGTAGACGAATCAGGGGATGGCCGACCGAGCCGGGCGGATGATTCGTTAACGACATCAGCTCGACAGGGCGCAGTACTGAGATGTCAGCCGTACCGTCGAGGCCGCGCTCGGGAAGGAACCGGCCTCCACCAAGGGGGTGTCGGAGGTAGACGCGCCGGTGGCCGTCGCTGCTCGAGCGAACCAGCACGCTCAGCCACCGGCAGGGCTGCGCCGCCGCAAGGGCACAGCCCTCGCAGCGGCCGGCCGCCGCAAGGGCCAGCCAACGCGAGGGCCAGCCAACGCGAGGGCCAGCCAACGCGAGGCTGCACCACCGGAAGGGCTGCGCCCCAGCGATGGCCCAGCCGCCGCAAGGGCCATCCGGGCAAGGGCCGCCATCCGCCGGATCGGCTCAGCCGCCGGAGTCGTCCATCTCGGCGCCCTCGGGAACCGTGTCGTCGTCCCGGCTGGCCAGCCAGCCTTCTGGCAGGAAGACCTTGCCCGGTGAGTTGGTACGCCCGCGCGGCTGGCCAAGGGCGGTAACTGGGAACGGCTCCGCCGGGTCGAGTTTGCCGAGCAGGTCGTCGAGCTGGGCCAGGCTTTCGATCATCGCCAGCGAGCGGCGCAGTTCGCCGCCGACCGGGAAGCCCTTGAGGTACCAGGCGACGTGCTTGCGGAAGTCGGTGCAGCCGTCGCGTTCGCCTCGGGCCGGGTTGCGGGCGCCGGCCTGGAACTGGTCGACAAGCAGCTCGGCGTGCCGGCGCATGGTCACCGCCACCTCGCCGAGGGTGGGCAGCCGCCGCTCCGGTCGACCGTTGAAGGCGGCCTCCAGGTCGGCGAAGAGCCACGGTCGGCCCAGGCAGCCGCGCCCGATGACCACGCCGTCGACGCCGGTGTGGGCCACCATGCGCAGGGCGTCGTCAGCTTCCCAGATGTCGCCGTTGCCGAGGACCGGCACGTCGAGGGCCTGCTTCAGCGTGGCGATCGCATCCCAGTCGGCGGTGCCCGAGTAACGCTGCGCGGCCGTCCGCCCGTGCAGGGCCACAGCGGCCACGCCGGCTTCCTGGGCGGCGAGCCCGGCTTCGACGTACGTCAGGTGGTCGTCGTCGATGCCCTTGCGCATCTTGACCGTGACCGGCACGCCGGACGGTGCGGCGGCGGCCACCGCGGCCCGCACGAGGCGCCCGAAGAGCCGGCGCCGCCACGGGAGGGCCGCGCCGCCGCCACGCCGGGTGACCTTGGGTACGGGGCAGCCGAAGTTGAGGTCGATGTGGTCGGCCAGGTTGCGTTCGACGACGATCCGCACGGCGGCGGCGGTGATCTCCGGGTCGGTGCCGTAGAGCTGGAGGCTGCGGGGATTCTCGTCGTCGCCGAACGCGATCATGCGCAGCGTCTTCGGGTTGCGCTCGACGAGCGCCCGGGTGGTGATCATCTCGCAGACGTAGATGCCGCCACCCTGCTCGCGGCAGAGCCGACGGAACCCGATGTTGGTGATCCCGGCCATCGGCGCGAGCACGACCGGCGGCCACACCTGGTGCTGGCCGAGCGTCAGCGGGCGCAACGCGGGCACGGTCGAGGCAGTCACCGGACAAGTGTACGGGGCCCCGACCGGCGCTTATCGCGTCGGCCGAGGCCCCGTGCGCAGAGCCTCAGCAGCCGGGGAGACGCTCGATCAGGTAGCGCTCGACCTGGTCCAGGGAGACGCGCTCCTGAGCCATGGTGTCGCGGTTGCGTACCGTCACCGCGTTGTCGTCCAGCGTGTCGAAGTCGACGGTCACGCAGAACGGGGTGCCGATCTCGTCCTGCCGGCGGTAGCGGCGCCCGATCGCCTGGGAGTCGTCGAACTCCACCACCCAGCGCTTACGCAGCAGCGTCGCGAGGTCCTTGGCCTTCGGCGACAGCGCCTCGTTGCGGGACAGCGGCAGCACCGCCACCTTGACCGGGGCAAGCCGGGGGTCGAACCGCATCACGGTGCGCTTGTCCACGCCGCCCTTGGTGTTCGGCGCCTCGTCCTCGTCGTACGCCTCCAACAGGAAGGCGAGCACCGCGCGGGTCAGACCCGCGGCCGGTTCGATGACGTACGGCATCCAGCGCTCACTCTTGCCCTGGTCGAAGTACGACAGGTCGACGCCGGAGTGCTTGCTGTGCGTGGAGAGGTCGAAGTCGGTGCGGTTGGCGACACCCTCCAGCTCGGCGAACTCGGTGCCACCGAACTGGAAGCGGTACTCGATGTCGACGGTCCGCTTCGAGTAGTGCGACAGCTTCTCCTGGGGGTGCTCGAAGAGCCGCAGATTGTCCGCCGAGAGGCCGAGGTCGAGGTACCAGTTCCAGCGCTCCTGGAGCCAGTACTCGTGCCACTGCTCGTCGGTGCCCGGCTCGACGAAGAACTCCATCTCCATCTGCTCGAACTCGCGGGTCCGGAAGATGAAGTTGCCCGGGGTGATCTCGTTGCGGAACGACTTGCCGGTCTGCGCGATGCCGAACGGCGGCTTCTTACGGGCGACCGTCTCCACGTTCTTGTAGTTGACGAAGATGCCCTGCGCGGTCTCCGGGCGCAGGTAGTGCAGCCCTTCGTCGCTCTCCACCGGGCCCAGGTAGGTCTTCATCAGGCCGTTGAACATCTTCGGCTCGGTGAAGGTGCCCTTGTTGCCGCAGTTGGGGCAGTTCAGCTCGGCCAACGAGGTGAGCGGCCTGCCGTGCTTCTCGGCGTACGCCTCTTCCAGGTGGTCCGCCCGGAACCGCTTGTGACAGAACTGGCACTCGGTGAGCGGGTCGACGAACTCGGCGATGTGGCCGGACGCCTCCCACACCTTGCGGGACAGGATCACTGCGGAGTCCAGGCCGACGACGTCGTCGCGCTGCTGGACCATCGTCTTCCACCACTGCCGGCGGACGTTCTCCTTGAGCTCCACGCCGAGCGGGCCGTAGTCCCACGCCGATCGGGTGCCTCCGTAGATCTCACTGGAGGGGAAAACGAAGCCCCGGCGCTTGGCGAGGCTGACGACGGCGTCGATACGGTCGGCTGGCATGTTTCCTCCTACGCCGGCTGGCGGTCGGCGGGGGCGAGATGGATGGAACGGTCGGTTCGGGACAACGGTACGACCACCGTCCCCCCGAGCCCAGCAGAATACCGGTGGCGGGTCAGTTGACCTCGCAGACCTCCACGCCGCCGGTCTGCCCGTCCTGACCGAGGCTGACCTGCTGCTGTTCCCGGTCACCGCCGGCGAGGGTCACGTCCACCGGCACGGTCAGGTAGGTCTGGTCCACCTCGCCGACACGGAACGCGGTCACCTGTGGTTCGGCGGCGGCACGTCGCTCGAACTCGGGGCGGGACTCACGCCGCTGCGCGTCGTCGCAGAGCTGGTCGTACGCCCGCCCGTAGTTCCGTTCGACGAGCGCCTGGTAGTAGTCGCTCGTCACGGTGCGGGCCTGTTCCCGGATCGCCTGGACTCCGCTGACGGCGAGGCCGACGACGGCGGTGCCACCCCCGCCGCAGCAGAGCACCACGGCGAGCGCGCCGACGCCGAGGCCGATCCAGAGCCGATTCCGGCGACCCTCGGTGGGTGGCGCGGCGAACGGCGGAGCCACCCCGGGACCGGGTGGCGGGGCGGGTGCGGTCATAGGAGCAGCGTAGTGTCCGGCGGCTCAGCGGTAAGGACCCGCAGCCCGATCACTCTCGGCGACGACCACTGCCCCGCCGGGGGCGGCGGTGGCCAGCGCCTCGTAGGCGGAGGGTTCGTCGACGGACTCGGCGAGCAACGGTACGGCGCTGACCTTGACCTCGAAGGCGCCGAGCGCCCGGCGGTACGTGCCGACCGACTCCCATTCGGTGACAAGTGTCCAGTGCCGGGGGTCGTCCAGCGCCCGGACCAGTTGGCCGCGCAGGTAGCCGGGGCGGGCGGCCAGCGCGGTGAGGGCGGCGTACGCCCGTTCGGTGAAGCCGTCGGCGGCATCGACGTCGACCACGAACCGGTTGGTCACCAGCACCGGGGGTTCCTCCTCGTAGAGTCTGTGGGATGCAGCGTACGCAGCGCCCTCTGCTCGCCCGGTTGGCCGGGGCGAACCCGACGTCGGTGTTCCTGCTCACCCTGGTGGTGGTGCTGGTGGCGTTCTTCATGCCGGGGGTGATCGGCGGGCTGCTGACGCTCGCGCTCGCCGGGGTGCTGATCGCCCTGTTGGCGACGACCTGGGCGGTTCAGGCGCCGCAGACCCGGCTGATCCGACTGGTGATGCTGACCCTGCTGGTGGCGGTGGGTCTCGTGAAGCTCCTCTGACATGCAATCATGCGTTTTTGACAATCATTATCGTTACCACGGACAGTTGACGACATGACCAACCGCGCCACGTACCGTGTCCTCGCCGCCGCGACCGCCCTGCTCACCCTGGGCGCCGGGGCCGGCTGCTCCACCGACGGCGCCGCCGGCGCCGACCCCAAGCGGGTCGACGTGGTGGCCGCGTTCTACCCCCTCCAGTTCCTGGCCGAGCGGATCGGCGGCGACGCGGTCCGGGTGACCAACCTGGCCAAGCCGGGTGCCGAGCCGCACGACCTGGAACTCAGCCCGAGCCAGGTCGGTGAGGTGAGCGACGCCGAGCTGATCGTCTACCTCAAGGGGTTCCAGCCGGCGGTGGACGACGCCGTGGCCCAGAACGGCGGCGACCGGGCGTTCGACGTGACGAGCGTGCAGCCGCTGTTGGACGCGTCCGCCGGCGGGCACAACCACGAGGGCGAGGAGGGGCACGCCGAGGAGGGCAACCGCGGCAAGGACCCGCACGTCTGGCTCGACCCCACCCGACTGGCCGGCATCGGCGACCAGTTCGCCCAGCGGCTCGGCAAAGCCGACCCGGACCACGCCGCCGACTACACCGCTCGCGCCGCCGCCCTGCGCGCCGACCTGACGACCCTGGACGGCGAGTTCAAGAACGGCCTGGCGACCTGCCAGCGGCGGGAGATCGTGACCAGCCACGCCGCGTTCGGCTACCTCGCCGACCGGTACCAGCTCGACCAGGTCGGCATCACCGGGCTGAGCCCGGACGTCGAGCCCTCGCCGCAGCGCCTCGCGCACGTGATCGAGGAGGCGAAGGAGCACCAGACCACCACGATCTTCTTCGAGACCCTGGTCAGCCCGAAGGTGGCCGAGACCATCGCCGGTCAGGTCGGCGCGAAGACCGCCGTGCTCGACCCGATCGAAGGGCTCGCCGCCGGCAGCGACGGGGACTACCTTTCGGTGATGCGCACCAACCTGCGGACCCTGCAGACGGCCTTGAGCTGCTCGTGACCTCACCTGTCATCACCGTCGAGCACGGGGTGGTCGGCTACGACGGCCGCCCCGTGCTCCGGGACATCTCGCTCACAGTGACCGCCGGCGAGGTGGCGGCGATCCTCGGCGCCAACGGCTCCGGCAAGTCCACCCTGATCCGCTCCGTGCTCGGGCTGGTGCCGATCAGCGCCGGCTCGGTCACCCTCTTCGACCGGCCGTTGCGCCGGTTCCGGCAGTGGGCGCGCATCGGGTACGTCCCGCAGCGCCTGGGCGCCGGCGGGGGTGTGCCGGCCACCGTCCGCGAGGTGGTGGCCTCCGGCCGGCTGGCCCGCCGTGGCGTGTTGCGCCCGCCGGGTCGGGCCGACCGGTCCGCGGTCGACGACGCGCTGCGCGCGGTCGGGCTCGCCGACCGGGCCGGTGACCCGGTGTCCACCCTCTCCGGCGGCCAGCAACAGCGCACCCTCATCGCCCGCGCCCTGGCCGGCCAGCCGGAACTGCTGGTCCTCGACGAGCCCACCGCCGGGGTGGACGCGGCCAGCCAGGAGGCGTTCGCCGGCGCGCTGCGCGACTTCGTCGCCGGCGGCGGAACGGTGCTGCTCGTCGCCCACGAGCTGGGCCCGCTGCGACCGGTGATCAGCCGGGCTGTCGTCGTCCACGAGGGTCGCATCGCGCACGACGGCGCGGTGCCGGACCCGGCCGGCCATCACGCGGAACCGGACCACGACCACGTGCACCCGCACTGCTACGACGAGCCCGCCGGGCTGTGGAGCAACTGACGATGGAACTCTTCCAGTACCCCTACATGCAGCGTGCCCTGATCGGCGCGCTGGTGATCGGCCTGGCCGCACCGGCGCTCGGCATCTACCTGGTGCAGCGTCGGCTGGCGTTGATCGGCGACGGGGTGGGGCACGTGGCGCTCACCGGTGTCGGGGCGGGGCTGCTGCTCAACCGTTCGCCGGTGCTGGTCGCGGTGATCGTCGCCACCATCGGCGCGATCGCCATCGAGATCGTCCGGGCCCGTGGGCGTACCTCGGGTGACCTGGCCCTGGCCCTGCTCTTCTACGGCGGCATCGCGGGTGGCGTACTCCTTGTCGGCCTCTCCGACGCGACGAGCGCGAACCTCAACGCCTACCTGTTCGGGTCGTTGACCACCATCTCGCCGGCCGACCTGACCACGATCGCGGTGCTCGGCGCGGCGATCCTGGTCACGATGATCGCGTTGCGGCCGGCGCTCTTCGCGGTCAGTCACGACGAGGAGTACGCCCGGGTCTCCGGCCTGCCGGTCCGCACGCTGAACCTGCTGATCGCGGTCGCCACAGCGGTCACCGTGACCATCGCCATGCGGGCCGTCGGAGTGCTGCTGATCAGCGCGTTGATGGTGGTGCCGGTCGCCACCGCCCAGCAGGTGACCAGGGGGTTCCGCAGCACGATGGCCGCCGCGATGGCGCTGGGGCTCTTCGCCGCCGGCTCCGGTGTCTGGGTGGCGGCCACGGCGGACACCGCGCCGGGCGCCTCGGTGGTGCTGGTCGCGATCGCCTCGTTCCTGGTGGTGGCCGTGGCCGGGGCTGCCTGGCGGGTGGTGCGCCGCCGGGCGACGCCTACCGCCGCGGCGGCTCCGGAACCGCACGAGGTCGTGCTGAGTTGAGCCTGATCAGCGGAGCGTCGGTGGTATTGGTTACCGTTGCGGGATGACCGGCGCGACAGGCTACGACGGGTTCGACGGGGCCAGCGAGTTGCTCCGCGCCCTGTCCGCGCCCATCCGGCTGGCCATCGTCAGTGAGCTGGCCGGCGGCGAGCGGTGCGTGCACGAGTTGGTGGAGAAGCTCGGTGCGGCGCAACCACTTGTCTCCCAGCACCTGCGGGTGTTGCGCGGGGCGGGCGTGGTGCGGGGCTCCCGCCGGGGCCGGGAGATCGCCTACAGCCTGGTCGACGAGCACGTCGCGCACATCGTGGCGGACGCGGTGAGCCACGCCGGGGAGGGATCATGAGCGAGAGCAGCACCGCGGTGCGCAACACCCGGCAGCGTTCGGCGGTGAGCGCGCTGCTGGGCGAGATGGAGGGTTTCCACAGCGCCCAGGACCTGCACGCGATGCTGCGCCAGCGCGGCGAGCGGGTCGGCCTGACCACCGTCTACCGCACCCTTCAGGGGCTCGCCGACGCGGGTGAGATCGACGTGATGCGTCCGCCGGGCGGCGAGCACCTCTACCGCCGGTGCAGCGAGGGGCACCACCATCACCTGGTCTGCCGGGTGTGCGGGCGCACCGTCGAGGTGGCCGGCCCGGCCGTGGAGAGCTGGGCCGAGCGGGTCGCCGCGCAGCACGGCTACGCCGACGTCAGCCACACCCTGGAGATCTTCGGCACCTGCCCGACCTGCGTTCGCTGACCACACGCTGCGCGGGTCGGCCACGGGAAAGCCCCCGACCAGGTCGCCGGGGGCTTTCGTCGCAGTGGTTCGGCGCTGCGCCGACAGTTACTTCTCCCACTCGGGTTTTCCGCCCTGCAGGACGATCCGGCTCGCCGGAACCGGTACGGCGAAGGCCGGGTTGACCCGGCCCGCTCCGATCACGACCGCCGTGAGGTCGATGATGACGTGCGCCGTCGCGTTGGTGTAGACGTTTATCAGATCGGTGACGTACGAGGTGTTGAACTCCGCGCCGACGCCGCAGACGAAGGCGTTGGAGAGGACCTGACCCGACGCGTAGTTGATCGTCGAGAAGTTGGCTGGTCGGGCCACTCCGTAGGGGAAGACCTGCGCGAAGCCGTTGGCCAGCGGCTGCACCACTGTCACCGTCCCGAAGATCGCGTCGGCTTGGTACATGTAATCGGTGAGCCGGAGACTGATCTGTTGACCGCCCAGCAGTCGGCCGCTGGAGTCGAACTTGCCGTGCGGGTAAGGGACCAACTCCCGGGAGCTGGCGTATCGGGTGTCGAGCACCCGCTGCGGCACCAGCGGCACGATGCGGTTGCTGTTCGCTGTGGTGTGGACGACGTGGGCTTCGGTGCTGTCGCCGGTGCTCTTGGTGACGAGCCAGATGTTGCCCTCGACGTCGACGCTGATCGCACCGGCCTCGGCGATGTTGACGATCGTGCTACCGCTCGGCTTGATCCGCAGAGCCGGTTCCGCCATGACCCTGCCGTCCATCGCGGGCCAGGTCGTCAGGGTCTCCAGCCGGAGGGCCGCCTGCACCCCGGTGTTCCGCAGCGTGGTGGCGCCCTTGACGATGTTGAACTCCCCCTGGATCACCGGGTCACCCGCGGCGGCCTGCGCGGGAGCCGCGGCGGCGATGCCCGCCACTCCACCACCGGCAACTCCGGCCGCGACGGTGCCCGCCCGGCGGAGCATCACTCGACGGTCCATGGTGTCTTCCGGGTGCTGTTCTTCGGACATGACGACCCCCATGTGGTGCTGTGCGAACCGATCATTGCGCATCGACAATAAACGGCCACGTCAGTACCTGGTGCCCCGTCGACGGCTCGGCGGCCACCACCGAACCGGTCGGGACACCGGCCCGGCCACTGGGGAACGCTCCGTTGCACTGGTGCCCGGCCGGGGCCGTTCGTGACACGCTGTGCGACGTGAAAATCTATGCTGATCGGTTTCCGACCGCCGCCCGTCAGTTGCTCACCGACCTGCTCGTCGTCGCCTGGGTGTACGTGGCGATCCGCGGCGCGCTGTGGCTGCACGACCTGGTGCAGAAGCTCGCCGTACCGGGGCAGAAGTTGGAGGGCGCGGGCAGTGGGCTCGCCGACAACCTCGCCGACGCCGGCAACAAGGTCCGTCGGGTGCCGCTGGTCGGTGACGAACTGACCGCGCCGTTCCGGCAGGCCGCCGACGCCGCCCGAGGGCTCGCCGACGCCGGCCGCGACCAGCAGCACCTGGTCGACCAGCTCGCCCTGGCCCTCGCCGTCGCGGTGCTGATCTTCCCGCTCGGCATCGTGTTGTTCGGTTGGCTGCCGCTGCGGGTGCGCTGGATGCGCCGGGCCGGATCAGCGGCGAAGCTGGCCGCCGGGCCGGCCGGCCGGGACCTGCTCGCCCTGCGCGCCCTGGCCACCCAGCCACTGGGTCAGCTGACCCGGATCGGCCCGGACGTCGCCGAGGCGTGGCGGCGCGGCGACGACGCGACAGTCGACGCCCTGGCCGCGCTGGAGCTGCGCCAACTCGGCCTACGCGGCCGGAACCGCTGACCGAACCGCCGCCACGCCGCGCCGCGCCGATCTTGCAGTTTCGGCTGTCGATATGAGTTGGAATACCCCCTGTGTCGCGACAGTAAGTGCAAGATCGCGGAGCAGGGACCGCCCTGCCCTGCCGATCAAGGAGCTGTGGTGCCTGTTCTGGCAATCGACGGGTGTTTTGTCACCCACCACAACTCCATGATCGACCAGGCGAGGTGGGCTGACGACAACCCTTCCGCCGGTCGCAGTTCCAGCCCGACAAGGGTGTCGTTAAAGTCATCGGGTGTTCTTCTTCCTCGTCGTCATCGCCGTCCTACTGCTCGGCTACGCCGCCGTCCTGATCTCCTTCGTACGCCGGGGCAGGAAGATCCCACCTGCGGCGTACCTGGCCCTGGCCGGGCTCAACGGCCTGATCCTGGCGGGGGTGCTGGCCTGGGCGGTCTCCCGCTGACCGGAGCGGCGAGCCCGCACGGCACTGCGAGGGCACGCCGGCGCGAGAGCACGCCCGCAGCGCGCCGCCGCCCGCACGATCCGGTTCACGGCTTCGGAGGGATGCGGCGGCGGACGTCCTCAGCCGTCGACGGGCCGGGCGACCAGCGGGCCACCCAGGGCAGCTCGTCGGACGGGGTGAGCACACCCTCCTCCAGCCCGGCGTACCGGCCGGCGAGGATGCGCTTCGCGGCGACGGTGTCGACCGAGTCGGTGTTGTCCCAGAGTGCGGCGAACAGGGCGTCGACCCGCACCCGTGCCTGCCGGCAGAACAGGTCGGCCAGCTCGACATTTTCCGGGCGGCTGCCCCGTTCGGCGGTGGCCCGCACGCAGACCGCTGACATCGCGAACAACTCGGCGCCGATGTCCACGATCCGGCCGAGGAACGCCTGCTTCCGCTCCATCTTTCCCTGCCAGCGGGACATCGCGTAGAACGTCGACCGGGCCAGCTTGCGCGACGAGCGCTCCACCTGTCGCAGGTGCGCGGCGAGTGGGCCGAACTCGGCGTACGCCGAAGGGCTCTGCCCTCGACCCACGGCCAGGGTGGGTAGCCACTTCGCGTAGAAGGCGCCCGCCCGCGCGGCGGTGCGGGCCTTGCGGCCCAGCCCGGCGTCCGGGTCGATGATGTCGCCGGCCACCGACAGGTGGGCGTCGACCGCCTCCCTCGCGATCAGCAGGTGCATGATCTCGGTGGAGCCCTCGAAGATCCGGTTGATCCGCATGTCGCGCAGCATCTGCTCGACGGCGGCCGGGCGTTCGCCGCGGGCGGCGAGTGAGTCGGCCGTCTCGTAGCCGCGCCCGCCCCGGATCTGGATCAGCTCGTCGGCGATCTTCCAGCCCATCTCGCTCGCGTACAGCTTGACCAGCGCCGCTTCGATCCGGATGTCGTTGCGGTCGTCGTCGGCGAGCAGGCAGCACAGGTCGAGCATGGTTTCCATGCCGTACGTGGTGGCGGCGATGAAGGAGAGCTTCTGGGCGACAGCCTCGTGCTCGCCCACCGACCGCCCCCACTGCACCCGGTCGGCGGCCCACCCTCGGGCCACGTTCAACGCCCACTTGCCGGCCCCCACGCACATGGCCGGCAGTGAGAGCCGGCCGGTGTTCAGGGTGGTGAGGGCGATCTTCAGCCCCTTGCCCTCGCCGCCGATGACGTTCTCGGCGGGGACGATCACGTCGTGGAACCGGGTCAGGCTGTTTTCCAGCCCGCGCAGGCCGACAAACTCGTTGCGCCGCTCGATGGTGATGCCGGGGCTGTCGCCGTCGACCACGAACGCGGTGATCCCGCCGCGACGGCCCTCCGTGGCCGGCACCCGGGCCATCACCACCAGCAGGGTGGCCACGGTGCCGTTGGTGGCCCAGAGCTTCACCCCGTTGAGCCGGTAACCGGTGCCGTCCTCGGTCGGCTCGGCGATGGTGGCCAGCCGGGCGGGGTCGGAGCCGACGTCGGGCTCGGTGAGCAGGAACGCGGACACCTCGCCGGCCGCGAGCCGGGGCAGGAAACGGTGCTTCTGCTCGGTGGTGCCGAACATCTTCAGTGGTTGGGGCACCCCGATCGACTGGTGTGCCGAGAGCAGCGCGCCGATGGCCGGGCTGACCGAGCCGGCCAGCATGAGCGCCCGGCAGTAGTGCAGGTTGCTCAACCCGAGCCCGCCGTACTTCCGGTCGACCTTCATGCCGAACGCGCCGAGGTCGGCCAGGCCGTGGAACACCGAGTCAGGTATGGACACGTCCCGCTCGATGGCCGCACCATCCACCTCGGAGGTCAGGAAGGCGCGGAAACGACCGAGGAACTCCTCCGCGCGAGCCACCTCGTCCGGATCGGGTTGGGGCCACGGGTCGATCAGGTCGAGCCGGAACCGGCCGAGGAACAGTTCCTTGCCGAAGCTGGGCCGGTCCCAGGTGGACTCGCGGGCGGCCTCGGCGACCTGCCGGGCCTCCTTCTCGGAGACCTGTCCGGCTTCCGCGGGAAGGGGTGCCGCAGCACCGGCCGTGGTTTCGGAGTCGGGGCCGTCCGGTGCCGGTCGGCCGTTCTGCGTCGTGGTCACGGCTGCCCCCTCGAAGCTCGATGCGGCTACCGCCACGCTACCCCCGGTTGTTACCCAGGGGTAGCGCTGCGTGAAGGTCGACGCTCTCAGTTGCCCACTGTCGTGTCCGGGTCGTCGTCGTCATCGTCGATGTCGTCGTCACCCCAGTTGCGCCGGGCGAACGGCAGCAGCATCCAGAAGGTGAGGAACCAGAGCCCGGTCAGGGCGCTGAGCAGGAACGCGATGGGGCGGTCCAGGACGAAGTCGGTGATCAGCAGCACGGCGCTGACCATCGCGATGAGCATGAACGCGAGGCCGCCGGTCGCCATGCGGTGGGCGAAGCGGACCAACTCCGGCTTGCGCCCCTGCCGGAACAACGCCCGGTGGAACGCCACCGGCGAGATGATCATCGCGGTGGCGGCGGCCGCCGCGAGCAACGCCACGATGTAGACGTCCCGTTGGAACTCCGTGGTCTCGCTGAAGCCGTTGCTGAACGGCAGGGTGAGCAGGAAGGCGAAGAGGATCTGCACGCCGGTCTGGGCGACCCGCAACTCCTGCAGCAGGTCGGCGAAGTTGCGCTGCCAGCGCTGCTTCTCGGTCTCCTTGGACACGCGCTACCTCCGGTGAGACGCTACTGCCGGCGGTCCCGGCCGCCGGCAGCAACGCCAATGCCCCACCCGGCCGAGCGCGAAACAGGTTCACGACATCAGCCGTTCACCTCGACGACTCGAACCGGCCACCAGCCGGGGCGTCAGGACCCGCGTCGGATCCGGCCCGCGTACCGCGCCTCCAGCTCGTTGTTGTGCGCGTCGCCGTCCGGGATGTTGGCCGACAGGTAGACCGGGGGCCTCTCCCCCGCCGCCAACAACCGCGCCACCACCTCCACCGTCACCTGCTGGGCCAGCAGCGCCGCGGTGATCGAGGAGACCGCGCCGACCGCGCCACCGCCGGGCAGGGGCAGCGTCGCGTCGCCGTACGGCGCGCCGTTGTCGAGCACCACGTCGGCGAGGTCGCTCAGCTTGCGCCCCGACGGGTGCCGGGAGGTCATCCGGCCAGAGTGCTGCGCCGAGGTGATCGCCACCAACCCGTGACCGCGCTCCTTGACCACTGTGGCGAACTCCACCATCGCGCCGTTGACCCCGGAGTTCGAGGCGAGCACGAAGACATCGGTGGGTCGTACCGGGGCCAGCTCGTAGAGGCGGTGCGCGACGGCCGGATCCCGTTCCAGCAGCGGGCCTAGCCGTTCGGCCGGTTCGCCGCCGAGCAGCACCAGGTCGCGTAGCGCGATCCGGTTGGTGGGCACCAACCCACCGGCCCGACCGGCGATCTCCATGGCGAGGGCCTCCGAGTGGCCGGTGCCGAACGCGTGCACCACGCCGTCGGCTCGGACGGCCTCGGCGATCAGGTCGGCGGCCCGCCCCACCGCCTCCCGTTGGCTGGCGGCCACCCGGCCGATCGTCTCGGTCACCACGGCCAGATAGTCCTCGGCGCTCACCGTCATACGTCCTCCGTCGTCCGATTGCGGGCCAGCCAACGAACAGCGAAGTCCACGGCCGCCCGCTGGCGCATCAACCTGCCGGTCCCGGTGCCGACAGGTGCGGTGCGGACCGCCCCGGTGGCCTCCAGGTCCTCGCCCAACGCGGCAAAGTCGTCCGCGTCGAGCCGTACGTCCTGCCACCACACCCATTCCCGACCACCGTCGCCGGTGCGCACCGCGGCACCGACCCGCTCGCGGGACGAGCCTGGGCAGCGGTACTCGGCCAGGTGCAGCGAGGTGCTCACCGAGTGGTCCACGCCGAGCAGCAACACGTCGGCGTCCAGGTCGTAGAGGCGGGCCAGCGGGGAGCCCTCGCCGAGCATGTCCGCCAGCGTGTGCCCGGCCACCACCTGTTCGGCGGCCGGGCCCAGCGCGGCGAACGACACCTGCGGATGGGAGCTGCGCAGGGCACCGGGCCAGGCGCGGACCGTCTCGGCGAGCGCACCCATGAACCGGCTCGGGGTGACCGCCGGGTCGAAGCCCGGCATCTCCGAGCGGATCAGCGGCCACCAGTCCGCCGGCACCGGCGGGTTGCGCCACTGCGCGGGGTCGCTGTTGTCCGGCGTGTGGGTGGGCACGACGATCGTGCCGTCCGGGCCGAGCGCGTCGCGCAGGGCGAGCACCACCGCGTGCGGGCCGCCGCTGACGAACCCCAACGGACGCAGGGAGGCGTGCACCAACAGCGTCGCGCCGGGGCGTACGCCCAGCACGCGCAGCTGGGCGGCGATCGAGCGACGGCTGCCCGGCCCGGTGGCGTCAGTCGTCACGACGGGTCTCCCCCGCTGACCCGCACGCTCAGGCCGTCCCGCCGGTTCGGGCCGTTCCGCCGGCCCGGGCCAGGATCGCCTCGGCGAGCAGGGCCGGGGCCGCGTCCGGGATCCAGTGACTCACTCCGGACAACTGCACGAAGCGGTAGTCGCCGGTGACGTGCTGCGCGCACGCCTCGGCGGCGGTCCGGCCGATGGCGACGTCCTTGTCACTCCAGACGTACGTGGTGGGCACCGCGATCGGGCCGACACCGGCCAGGTCGGCGCGGGACATCGCCCGGTACCAGTTCAGGGCGGCGGTGAGCGCGCCCGGCTCACGCATCGGGTCGGCGTACCGGTCCACCCGGGAGGTGTCGCCCACTCCGCCGAGCAGCTTGCGCAGCGCGGTGGCATGCCACGCCAGGAGCACCTTCTCCGCCTTGTCCGGCTTGCGGAACAGCGCGATGTACGACGAGCGGGCCTTCTGTTGGCCGTCGGTGGCCAGGGCGTGCGCCATGGCCGCCGGGTGCGGTACGGACACCGCTGTCAACGTGTGGACCCGCTCGGGATGCCGGGCGGCGACCGCCCACGCCACTATCGCGCCCCAGTCGTGCCCGACCAGGTGGACCGCGGTCAGCCCGAGCGCGTCGAGCACCGCCACCACGTCGGCGACGAGTTCGGGGATGCGGTAGTCGGCCACCCCGGTGGGCCGGGCACCCGGTGAGTAACCGCGCTGGTCCAGCGCGTACGTGCGCAGCCCGCCCGCGTGCAGCGCCGGCACCACGTCGTCCCACTCGCCGCTGTGCTGGGGGAAACCGTGCAGCAGCAGGACGGGTACGCCGTCCGTCGGACCGCCGACGGTCACCTCGAACGTGAAGCCTCGCGCGTCAACCCGCATGATCGGAAGCGTACCCAGAAGCGGGGGGCCACTCGCTGTCGCAGGTCAGGCCGGTGCCCTGCTGGGCTCACTCCCCCCGTCGGTGTTAGCGTCAGCGAGACAACTTCATATCCGACAGGGGAGCGCACAGCGCTGAGAGTGCGGGCAACGCCCGCAGACCCTCGAACCTGATCTGGGTAATGCCAGCGCAGGGAGTTCGGTCGACCTCCAGCCGCGCCGCAGTCCGGTGCCACCAGACGCGGCGTGCGTCTTCTCCTGGTTCGCACTCACGAACTGGGAGCAACACATGAAATTCACCACCGACACCCACCGTTGGCGGACCGTCGACATCCTGGTCGCCTCGGTGATCGCGGTTGCCTTCGGTGTCATCTTCTGGGCCTGGGGCCTGGTCTGGAGTGCCACCGAGGGCGCGTTCGCCTTCTTCCCGCCGGCGCAGACGCTGCTCTACGGCGTCTGGCTGATGCCTGCGGTGATCGGCGGGCTGGTCATCCGCAAACCCGGTGCCGCGCTCTACTGCGAGACAGTGGCCGCCGTTCTGTCCGCGCTGCTGGGCAGCCAGTGGGCCGGCACGGTGATCCCGCAGGGCATCGTGCAGGGCATCGGCGCGGAGCTGGCGTTCGCCGCCTTCCGGTACCGGTCGTTCCGGCTGCCGACTGCGGTGTTCGCCGGCGCGCTGACCGGCCTCAGCGCCGCGCTGTTCGACTTCTTCGTCTGGAACGTCGACTACGCGCTGGGTGACTATCGCATCCCGTACGCGCTGCTCACCATCGTCAGCGCCACAGTGATCGCCGGCCTGGGCGGCTGGCTGCTGACGAAGGCCCTGGCCAACACCGGCGTCCTGGACCGGTTCCCCGCAGGCCGAAACCGAGCCCTGGTCTGACCCCACCTGATCGCGTTGATCAAGAGGTTTGCGTCAACGGACGGCGATTCCCTGACGCAAACCTCTTGATCAACGGACGTGAGCGCGAACCGGAAGGGGGTTCGGTGGGCGGGGTACTGCTGCGGGGGTTCGGGTGGCGGCACGCCGGGCGGCGCGCCTGGGCGGTGCGCGGGGTCGACCTGCGGGTTGAGGCTGGGGAGCGGGTTCTGCTTCTCGGGCCCTCCGGGGCCGGCAAGAGCACACTGCTCAGCGCCCTCGCCGGGCTGCTTCCCGAAGACTCCGGCGAGCAGGAGGGCACCGTCGAGATCGACGGGCTCGACCCGCGCAAGGGGCGGGAACGGGTCGGCATCGTCTTCCAGGACCCGGAAACCCAACTGGTGATGGCCCGCTGCGGCGACGACGTCGCGTTCGGGCTGGAGAACCGGGGCGTACCCGCCGACGAGATCTGGCCCCGGGTGGACGAGGCGCTGCACCGGGTCGGCTTCCCGTACCCCCGCGACCGCCACACCGCGGCGCTCTCCGGCGGCGAACAGCAACGCCTCGCCCTGGCCGGCGCGCTGGCCCTGCGCCCCGCCCTGCTGCTGCTCGACGAGCCGACCGCGAACCTCGACCCGGCCGGAGCCGACCTGGTCCGGCACGCGGTGACCGGCGCGCTGGACGCCGACACCACACTGATCCTGGTCGAGCACCGGGTCACCGAGGCGCTGCCACTCGTCGACCGGGTGGTCGTCCTGGAACCGGGCGGCGGCGTCCGCGCCGACGGCACACCCGAGGCGGTCTTCGCCGCCCACGGCGCCGCCCTGGCCGCCGAGGGGGTCTGGGTGCCCGGTCACCCCATTGCACCCCGGGCCGCCACCGCCGGCCCCGGGGAGTTGTTGCTCACCGCCGACCGGCTCGGCCTGGCGCCCCGGCTGGGCTCCACCGACCTCGAGGTACGCGCCGGGGAAGCACTCGCCGTACGCGGACCGAACGGCGCCGGCAAGTCCACCCTGGCGTTGCTGCTCGGCGGTCTGCTCCGGCCGGGCAGCGGACGGGTCACCGCGTCCGCCGAGTTGGCCGGCCCCGACCACCGCACTCCCCCACACCGCTGGCGGGCCCCCGCACTGGCCCGGCGGATCGGGTCGGTCTTCCAGGATCCGGAACACCAGTTCGTCACCAGCACCGTCTTCGACGAGCTGGCGCTCGGCCCACGCCGTACCGGTCAACCCGAGGCGGTCGTCACGGAAACAGTGGCCGGGCTGCTGGAACGACTGCGACTGGCCCGACTCGCCGCAGCCAACCCGTACACCCTCTCCGGTGGTGAGGCACGGCGGCTGAGCGTGGCGACCGCCCTGGCCACCGCGCCCCGCCTTCTGATCTGCGACGAACCCACCTTCGGCCAGGACCGGCGGACCTGGCGGGAGCTGGTCGACCTCTTCGCCGACCTGCGCGACGCCGGGCACGGCGTGGTCACCGTCACCCACGACGCGGACTTCGTGGCCGCGCTCGCCAACCGCACCGTCACCCTGCAACGCTCTCCGGACGACCACCGATGATCAGCATCGAGCCGGTCGCCGCCCCGGACGCGCCGTTGGCCCGCCGCAACCCGGTGGCGAAGGTCGCCGCCGCACTCGTCTTCTCGTTCACCCTCCTGGCGACCCTGGACCCGGTCGCCCCGGCGATCGCCATCGCCCTCGAACTGGCCGTCCTGCCACTGTTCGGAATCCGCTACCGGGTGCTGGCCCGACGAGCCTGGCCACTGCTGCTCAGCGCCGCCGGCATCCTCGTCACCCTGGTGCTGTTCGCGGCCGACCGGTCCGGTCGGGTCCTGCTGGACGCCGGGCCGGTGCTGGTGAGCACCGGCGTGCTCGTCACCGCCCTCGGCCTGGTACTCCGGGTGTTCGCGGTGGCGCTGCCCGGTGTGATCGTCTTCGCGACCACCGACCCCACCGACCTGGCCGACGCGCTGATCCAGAACGCGAAGGCGCCGGCCCGGTTCGCCATCGGGGCGCTCGCCGCGTTCCGGCTGGTACCACTGCTCGGTCAGGAGTGGCAGATGATCAGCATGGCTCGCCGCGCCCGGGGCGTCGACGCGGGCCGCAACCCGGTGGCGAAACTGCGGCTCTTCGCCTCCACCGCGTTCGCGCTGCTGGTGGGGGCGATCCGTCGAGGCACCCGACTGGCGGTGGCGATGGACGCCCGAGGCTTCGACGCCGGCACACCCCGCACCATCGCCCGCCGACAACACTTCACCCGAGCCGACACCCTCCTCATCGCGGGAGCCGTCGCGCTGGCCGGGGCCGCCCTCACCACGAGCGTCCTCCTGGGCACCTTCCGCCCCCTGATCAGCTGACCCAACTCCCAGTCGCCGCCTGTCGCCCGCCGTCCAGGGGCTCGCCCGGCTGGGCCGCTCCGCCGTCGCCCGCCGTGCGGCGGCTCGCCCGGCGGGGCGGGAGGGCCGGAGGGCGGCGGCAAGATCCGCACAACATCAGGGATGTAGTGGCCTAACCGGCGTCGGAGGCCACTACATCCCTGATGTTGCTGTCACCGCCCGGCACCCGCACGCCACCCCCGTCGATCTTGCAGTTTCTGTTATTCATTCATCCTGATTTGTCGATTACGCGAGGACAGGAAGTGCAAGATCGACGGACAAGAGGGCGGGCCGGACGGGGCGGGGTGGGGTGGGGTGGGGTGGCTCTTTTAGCTGCGGCGGAAGGCGTAGCGGCGGGCCTGGCCGGCCTGTTGGCTACGGCCGGCGGCGGAGCCTTTGCCGCCACCGTGGGGCGGGCCGGCCGTTGGTGCCGATGGTCGGGCGGTCGACTTCGGCAGATCGTCAACCGTCGGCGCGTCGACCGCTGCCGGAACGTCGAGAGGCAGCGCCACCTCGTCCGGAACAACCGGCGGCAGCGCCACCTTGTCCAGGAAAGCCGCGGGCAGAGCCGGCTCGGCAAGCACCGCGGGCAGAGCCGGCTCGGCCAGCGGGCCCGGTTCCACCAACGGCGCCGGAAGGGCCGGTTCGACCTCGTGGTCGAGGGCGGGTGGGGGTGGGCCGTTGCCGGCCGCCGGGTCGACGCCGAGCGGCGTCGCTTCAGGGGTACGGTTCTTCTTCGGATTACGCCTGGTGGGCATCCGGGCCTCCTTCAGTGCCGACCGGCTCGGCCGGTCCCGCGCTGCGGCGGTCGGTCGGATCGGCTGGTGACCGCCGTAACGCGACGGTCGGGTAGGGAAGGGACTGCTCACCGGGGATCAGGTTCGGCCCTGCGCCGCCGAATGGCGGGGAGGACTGCGGGACGCCCGGGAGCGCACGGACCGCGACGCGGGACGGCGGGCCGGTTCGGAAGATGGGGCGTCAGTTACGCATGGCGAGACCCTAACCGCGCCCCGGCCGGACGTGCACCCGATTTACTGGCACGATCGGCACATGCTGATCGCGTTCTCGATCACCCCGCTCGGCGGTGACGACTCCGTGGGTGATCTGGTCGCCGAGGCGGTGCGGGTGGTCCGTGCGTCCGGCCTGCCCAACCGGACCGATGCCATGTTCACCACCGTGGAGGGTGAGTGGGACGAGGTGATGGCGGTGGTGAAGCAGGCGGTCGACGTGGTCGCCGCGCGGGCGCCCCGGGTGAGTGTGGTGCTCAAGGCGGACGTCCGCCCGGGGGTCACCGACGCGCTGACCGGGAAGATCGCCCGAATCGAAGCCCGTCTCGCCGAAGGCTGACGTACGCGGCGCGGGATGACGACACGTTTCCCTGCGCGGGCGTCGCCGACCACTGCCGAGGGTCCGCGCAGCCAGCGGCAACGTCCACGTCACGTGCGGTAACGGGACGTCGATCACTGCTCCGTATCGGCTCACATCACGGTAAGTTTCCAAACGCTGATAGTGGTGTGACGAGAGGTGGCGGCACGAATGGCTGATCAGGCGAGGGCACAGATCGGTGTGACCGGGCTGGCGGTGATGGGTCGTAACGTGGCCCGCAATCTGGCCCGCAACGGTTTCACTGTGGCAGTACACAATCGCTCGCCGGAGCGCACCCGCAGCCTGGTCGCCGAGCACGGCGACGAGGGCACGTTCCTGCCGGGTGAGACGATGGCCGATTTCGTGGCGTCCCTCGAACGACCCCGCGCGGTGATCGTCATGGTCAAGGCCGGCGCGCCCACCGACGCGGTGATCGACGAGTTGGTGCCGCTGCTCGACGAGGGTGACATCATCGTCGACTGCGGCAACGCCCACTTCGCCGACACTCGCCGCCGGGAGGAGGCGCTGCGGGCGCAGGGGCTGCACTTCAGCGGCACCGGTGTCTCCGGTGGCGAGGAGGGCGCGTTGCGCGGGCCGAGCATCATGCCGGGCGGCTCCGCCGAGTCGTACGCGAAGCTTGGGCCGATGTTCGAGAAGATCGCCGCCCAGGTGGACGGTGTGCCGTGTTGCACGCACGTCGGGCCGGACGGCGCCGGGCACTTCGTCAAGATGGTGCACAACGGCATCGAGTACGCCGACATGCAGCTCATCGCCGAGGCGTACGACCTGCTCAGGGCGGGCCTGGACGCGTCGCCGGCCGAGATCGCGGAGATCTTCCGGGAGTGGAACAACGGCGAGCTGGAGTCGTTCCTCATCGAGATCACGGCCGACGTGCTCGCGCACACCGATGCGGCGACGGGCCGGTCGTTCGTGGACATCGTGCAGGACCGGGCCGAGCAGAAGGGCACCGGCCGGTGGACCGTGCAGAGTGCCCTGGACCTGGGCATTCCGATCACCGGGATCGCCGAGGCGACGTTCGCCCGCTCGCTCTCCGGGCACGTCGACCAGCGCGAGGCGGCCCGCCGGGCGTTCCCCGACGCGGGTGACAAGTGGCAGGTCACCGACCGGGAGACGTTCGTCGAGGACGTCCGCCGGGCGCTGCTCGCTTCGAAGATCGTGGCGTACGCGCAGGGCTTCGACCACATCCGCGCGGGCAGCCAGGAATACGACTGGGACATCGACCTCGGTGGCACCGCGACGATCTGGCGGGGAGGCTGCATCATCCGGGCCCGGTTCCTCAACCGGATCCGCGAGGCGTACGACGAGCAGCCGGACCTGCCGACGCTGCTGGTGGCGCCGTACTTCGCCGAGGCGGTGAGTGCTGGCGTGCCGAGCTGGCGGCGGGTGGTGGCCGACGCGACCCGGGCCGGTGTGCCGACGCCCGCGTTCTCGTCGTCGTTGGCGTACTTCGACGCGTTGCGGGCGGAGCGGCTGCCTGCCGCGCTGATCCAGGGGCTGCGGGACAACTTCGGCGCGCACACCTATCAGCGGGTGGACCGCGAGGGTTCGTTCCACACCACCTGGGCCGCCGACCGCACCGAGTCCCCGGCCTAGTCACCCAGCACCACCGCATGATCGTGCTCGATCCATGATGTAGTGGCCTCCCCATCTCGGGAGGCCACTACATCCATCTTCGAGCGAGATCGTGGGAGCCCGACGTGCTCCCGAGGCGGCCAAGGGTCAGGCGACCGTTGCGTGCATCTCCCAGACCAGGATTTCGGCTGGTGCGTCGGCGGTGACGCGGCGTCCGCCGGTCATGGTGAGCCGGGCGGCGTCGCCGCTGCCGAGAGGGCCGCTGCCCTCCAGGGTCACGGTGCCGTCGGGCACGTAGAGGTGAACGTAGGGCGCGTCGGGGATGGTGACCTCGTCGCCGGGGGCGAGACGGGCGGCGTGCAGCGTCGCGTACCGGTTGCGGATCCGGATCGCGGACGCGCCGTCGTAGCGGTCCATCCCGGAGGCGATCGGCACCAGGGCCCCGCTGAGCAACTCGTCCTCGATCTCCAACTGTTCGTAGCCGGGGTCGACGCCCTGCTCGTCAGGGAGAACCCACATCTGCACGAAGTGCACCGGGTCGCTGTGCGGCTCCTGGTTGTCGAGGCGCCAGGCGTCGTTCTTCTCCGAGTGCAGGATGCCGGTGCCGGCGCTCATCCGTTGGGCCAGCCCCGGGTAGATCACCCCGGAGTGCCCGGTGGAGTCCTGGTGCACGAGGGAACCGCGTAGCACCCAGGTCACGATCTCCATGTCCTGGTGCGGGTGGGTCTCGAACCCGGCCCCCGGTCGGACCACGTCGTCGTTGTTGACGAGAAGCAGGCCGTGGTGGGTGTTGGCCGGGTCGTAGTGCCGGGAGAACGAGAAGGAGTGCTTGGAGTCCAGCCAGGAGATCCGGGTGGCGAAGCGGTCGTCGGCGCGTCGGATGTCGACGGCGGGTGCGGGTGCTGTCACCAGGCACGCTGCCCGGCGTCGGGGGTCGACGGCGCCCAGGTCAGGGCCGGCTCGCCGGTGGCCAGTTCGGCGATCTCACCGGTCCGCAGTTGCGGTGTGTGGCCGAACTCGGCGCAGTGCTGCTCGGCGATCTCGGCGCAGATCTCGGCCACCTGCTCGCACATCGGGTCGCCCAGGTCGGCGGCGTTCAACGCCATGATCATCTTGAACCGGAGATCCCGCATCTCGCCCCCAACCGCCGTCAGCCCCCACCTCCGGACCCTACCCGCCGCCCCTGCACGGCATTCCGAAACAGCCGCACGGGGTGCAGATGGGGCGGCGCCGCCCGCACGGGAGTTCGGGCGGCGCCGGAGAAGCTGGTGGGTCAGAAGAAGCGGCGGCGCTTGGCCTTCTGCGGACGCATCAGGTCCGCCCCCTTGGTCAGCAACCGGGTCGCCCCGGAGGGACCACGCCGGGCCTCCAGGGTGTGGCTGAGCCGGCGGGCACCGGCCGCGGCCAGCGGCACCGCGACCGCCATCACCGCCCACTGGGCAATGCGCTTCTGGATCATGTGGGTTCACCTCCGTCAGTGGCTTCTGACGTCTCTGATACCCAGAGTGACGTGCGCGTAAGCGCGTCTGCTCAGAGAACCGGGGCGACCGGGTTGGGCAGCGCGCCGCCGAAGCGTCGGTCCCGCTGGGCGTACAGCTCGCACGCGTACCAGAGGTGGCGGCGGTCGAAGTCTGGCCAGAGGGTGTCCAGGAACACCAACTCGGCGTACGCGGTCTGCCAGAGCAGGAAGTTGGAAATCCGCTCCTCACCGGAGGGGCGCAGGAACAGGTCCACCTCCGGGATCTCCGGGTGGTAGAGGTACTTCGCCACGGTCTTCTCGGTGACCTTCGCCGGATCCAGCCGGCCGGCTGCCACGTCCCGGGCGATAGCGGCGGCGGCGTCACCGATCTCGGCCTGCCCGCCGTAGTTGACGCAGAACTGCAGGGTCAACGTCGAGTTGTCGCGGGACATCTCCTCGGCGGTCTGCAACTCGGAGATGACGCTCTTCCACAGCCGACCGGGCCGGCCCGACCACACCACCCGTACGCCGAGGTCGACCAGCTGGTCACGACGGCGACGGATCACGTCCCGGTTGAACCCCATCAGGAACCGGACCTCGTCGGGCGAGCGCCGCCAGTTCTCGGTGGAGAACGCGTACGCCGACAGGTACGGGATGCCCATCTCGATGGCGCCCTCGATGGTGTCGAAGAGGCTGTGCTCCCCCGCCTCGTGGCCCTTGGTGCGGGGCAGCCCGCGGTCCTTGGCCCAGCGGCCGTTGCCGTCCATCACCACCGCCACGTGCTTCGGCACCGCCTCGGTGGGCAGCGCCGGGGGTCGGGCCCCGGACGGGTGTGGCACCGGCGGGGTCGGCTCGCGCCGGCCGGCCTTCTTCGATCGGATCACCTGGTCACTCCCTGCTCGCGCCGTCCGCCCCGGCCTCGACGTCGCCACGTGGCCGAAGCACCACGGCCCCGGTGCCTTCCGGCGGCGGGGCCGTGCCGGCCGCCGAGGAACCCCGGTCGACCAGCGGCAGCGAGCGTAGCGCGCGCTCCAGGTGCCACTGCAGGTGAGCTGCGACCAGCCCACTGCACTCCCGACGGATGGCGGCGTCGGTGGCGTCGGCGATCACCCAGTCGCCGGTGGTCAGCGCGGACATCAGGTCGATGGTGGCCGGCGCGGGGTGCGCCGCACCGGGTGGCCGACAGTCCGGGCAGACCGCGCCGCCGGCCGGCACGGAGAACGCCCGGTGCCGCCCGGGCGTGCCACAGACCGCGCAGGCGACGAGCGCCGGCGCCCAGCCGGCCAGGGACATTCCACGCAGCAGGTACGCGTCGAGCACCAGGGTGGTGGCGTGTTCGCCCCGGGACAGCGCCTTCAGCGCGCCGATGGTGAGCTGGAACAGCCGCAGCGACGGCTCCCGCTCCACCGGCGTCAGCCGCTCGGCGGTCTCGGCTATCGCGCTGGCCGCCGTGTAGCGCGGGTAGTCGCCCAGGAACCGTTTGCCGTACAGGTCGATGCCCTCGACCTGGCTCACTGTGTGCAGAGAGCTGCCGTGGTTGCCCTTCGGGTCACCGGCGAGTTGGAGGTCGACGTGGCCGAACGGCTCCAGCCGGGCGCCGAACTTGCTCATGGTGCGGCGGATCCCCCGAGCCACCGCGCGCAGCCGGCCGTGCCGGCGGGTGAGCAGAGTGATGATCCGGTCGGACTCGCCGAGTTTCTGCACACGCAGGACCACCGCGTCGTCGCGGTAGAGCTGTCGGCGATACCCGGCCATCGGGCCATTCTCCCTCGGGGTGCGAAATCAGGGTTGGTTCGGGGTGCAAGCGCGGATGAACCCCGATGTGGTCAGCTCGTGCCCGGCCGTAGCGTGCGGGTCATGGCACTGCAGCTGACCACCACCCCGCGCCGTCGACGCGCCGCCGCTCCCGTCGCGCTCGGGCTGGCCACCACCCTCATCGTGCTCGCCGGGTGCGACAACCTGGCCATGCGCCGGCTCGACTACGACGACACAGAGGCAGTGAAGATCACCACCATCAGGGTGTTGCCGGGCGCCGGTGATGTGATCGTCCGCGGCACCGGCACGGCCGCCGAGGCACGGATCAAGCGGGTGGTGCGCTACCAGGGCGGCGAGCCGAAGGTCCGGTACGAGGTCAAGGGCAGCGAGTTGGTGCTGGACACCGACTGTGGTGACCGGTGCAGCGTCTCGTACGAGGTTGTCGTGCCGGAGGGCGTGGCCCTTCAGGGCGAGTCCGGCTCCGGCGACGTCGAGCTGAGCCGCGTCGGCGCGGTTGATCTGCGGCTGGGCTCCGGTGATGTTCGGATCACCGGCGCCTCCGGTGCGGTCGGGGTGGAGACCGGCTCCGGGAACATCGAGGTGAGCGAGGCCAGCGGGGCCATTCGCCTGCGCGCGGGTTCAGGGGACATCACGGCCCGCCGCCTCGATGGCGCGGCGGACGCCGAGGCCGGCTCCGGCAACGTCGTCGTCGAGCTGGACAAGCCCGCCTCGGCGCGGGCGCACGCCTCCAGCGGCGACGTCACGATGCTCGTACCGGCGGGCAGGTACCAGGTGCGCTCCAGCACCGGTTCCGGCGACGCGCGGATCACCGTCACGCACGACCCCGCCGCGACCGACGTGCTCGATGGTTCGGCCGGCAGCGGCGACGTCACGATCAGCCAGCGCTGACGTCGCTCGGTGCCACCGCAGTCCGCCGCGGTGGCACCGAGCGCCCACGCGCCCCGAACGGGAGATTCCGCCGCTGCCCGACCGAGCGCGATCGTGCCGCCGCTCGGGTGCCGCCGACGAGGTGGGTCAGAAGCCCAGCTTGCGCAGTTGCCTCGGGTCGCGCTGCCAGTCCTTCGCTACCCGCACGTGCAGGTCGAGGTAGACCCGGCCGCCGAGCAGCTCCTCGATCTGCTTGCGGGCGTTGGTGCCGACCTCCTTGAGCCGACTCGCCTTGTGCCCGAGCACGATCGCCTTCTGGCTGGGCCGCTCCACGTACAGGTCGGCGTAGATCTTCATGACCTGGCCCTCGGGGATCATCTCCTCCACCACCACGGCGATGGAGTGCGGCAGCTCGTCGCGGACCCCCTCCAGGGCAGCCTCCCGGATCAGCTCGGCGACCATCACCTGCTCGGGATCGTCGGTGAGCATGTCGTCCGGGTAGAGCTGCGGCGACGGCGGCAGGTACTTGGTCATCACGTCGACGAGAGTGTCCACCTGGTGCCCGGACACCGCGCTCACCGGCACGATCTCGGCGAACTCCCCCATCTTGCTGACCGCCAGCAGCTGCTCCGCCAGGCGACGCTTGTCCACCAGGTCGGTCTTGGTGACCACCGCCAGCACTGTCGCCTTCAACTCGGCCAGCTCACCGGTGATGAACCGGTCACCCCGCCCGACCGGCTCGTCGGCCGGGATGCACAGGCCGATCACGTCGACCTCGGTCCAGGTGGACCGGACCAGGTCGTTGAGCCGTTCGCCGAGCAGCGTACGGGGGCGGTGCAGGCCGGGAGTGTCGACGAGGACCAGCTGCGACTCCGGACGGTGCAGCACTGCCCGGATGACGTGCCGGGTGGTCTGCGGCTTGTTGGACGTGATGGCGATCTTGGTGCCGATGATGGCGTTGGTGAGCGTCGACTTGCCGGCGTTGGGGCGACCGACGAAGCAGCCGAACCCGGCCCGGTACGGTCGCGCCTGCGGATCCTGCACGGGGCTCACTCGGTCACCGTGCCGAGGACCGTGCCATCCGGAGCGGCCACGTGCACCGGTGCGTCCGCCGCGAGGTCGCGTACCGCCGCGTGCCCGGCACCGTCGAGGGTCGACGCCTCGGTCACCACCACCGCCGCCTCCAGCCGGCTGGCCCCGGCCGCCACGGCCGAGGCGACAGCCAATTGCAACGCGGTGAGCGTCAGCGACGGCAGCGCGACACTTGCCGCCGCGTACGTCCGGCCGTCCTGGTCGCGAACGGCGGCGCCCTCCACGGCGCCGACCCGCGCGCGGGCTCCCCGGGCCAGGACGACGAGCTTGCCGTCCTCGGCGCTCAGCGCGCCCGACGCGGTCAGGGTGGGCCGGGCGGCCGGCGCGGCGGGTGTGTCAGGCATCGGCGGGTTGCCTCTCGTCGTCTCGGTTGTTGTCCGTGTCGTCCCCGGGGTCGGCGTGGTCGCCGCGCCCCGCACTGCCCTGCTCGTGGCCCGGCTCGACCCGGCTGACCAGCACGGTGTCGATCCGGTTGCGCCGGCCGGTGGTGCCCTCGGCGACCAGTCGGAGGCCGGCGACCTCCGCCTCGGCACCCGGGATCGGCACCCGCCCCAGCGACTGGGCGAGCAGGCCGCCGACCGTCTCCACCTCGTCGGCGGGCAGGTCGGTGTCGAACATCTCGCCCAGATTCTCCACCGGCAGGCGAGCGGTCACCCGCACCGAGGAGTCCGCAAGCCGTTCGACGGGCGGGCGCTCGACATCGTACTCGTCGGTGATCTCACCGACGATCTCCTCCAGGATGTCCTCGATGGTGACCAGACCGCCGGTGCCGCCGTACTCGTCGACGACGATGACCAGGTGGTTGCGGGCTGCCTGCATCTCGGACAGCAGGTCGTCGACCGGCTTGGACTCCGGTACGAAGGTCGCCGGGCGCATCAGCTCGGCCACCGGCACCTGCTCGGCTCCCGGGTCACCGCCGCGGGAACGCCGGATCAGGTCCTTGAGGTAGAGCACGCCCAGCACGTCATCGACGCTCTCGCCGATCACCGGGATGCGGGAGAAGCCGGAGCGCAGGAAGAGCACGAGCGCCTGGGCGAGAGTCTTGCCCTCTTCGATCCACACCATCTCGGTGCGGGGCACCATGACCTCACGGGCGATGGTGTCACCGAGTGCGAAGACCGAGTGGATCATCTGGCGCTCGCCATGCTCGACCACGCCGCGCTGCTCGGCCAGGTCGACAAGCTCCCGCAGCTCCACCTGACTGGCGAACGGGCCCTCCCGGAAGCCGCGCCCCGGGGTGACCGCGTTGCCGATCAGGATCAGCAACGACGCGAGCGGGTTGAGCGCCCGCCCCAGCCAACGGACCAGCGGCGCCACCGCACGGCCCACGGCGTAGGCGTGCTGCCGGCCGATGGTGCGCGGGGCGACGCCCACCACCACGAAGCTGACCACTGTCATCGCTCCGGCGGTCACCAGCGCGGCCCGCCAGCCGGCGCCGAAGCTGTCCACCGCGACGAGCGCCACCAGCGTGGTGGCCGTCAGCTCGGCGAGCAGCCGCAACAGGAGGAGCAGGTTGAGGTGCCGGACGACGTCGCCGGCGACGACCTGGAGGGTACGGGCGCCGCGCACGCCGTCGCGGGCCAGCTCGGCGGCTCGGGCCGGTGAGACCGCGGCGAGGGCCGCCTCGGTCATCGCGATCAGGCCGGCCAACACCACCAGGCCGGCCGCGAAGACGATCAGCTGGAAGTCGGGGAGGCCGGCGGTGGCGCCGGCCGCGAGTAACGGAGGAGTGGACATCACTGGGTGCGGGTCGACCGCCAGCTCGCCAGCAGACGAGCCTGGAGGGCGAACATCTCCCGCTCCTCCTCGGGCTCGGCGTGGTCGTAGCCGAGCAGGTGCAGCACCCCGTGCACGGTGAGCAGGTGCAGCTCGTCGGCGGGGGCGTGGCCGGCGGTCGCCGCCTGCTTGGCAGCCACCTCCGGGCACAGCACGATGTCGCCGAGCAGGGCGGGCTCCCCGCCGGCCGGAGCGGACTCACCGGGGCCGTGGTCGACGCTGCCCTCGTCCATGGGGAAGGCGAGCACGTCGGTCGGGCCGTCGCCACCCATCCAGCGGTGGTTCAGCTCGGTCATGTAGCCGATGTCGACAAGCAGCACGGACAGCTCGGCGAGGGGGTTGACCCCCATCTCGTCGAGAGCGTGCCGGGCGACGGCGAGCACGGCGTCGGTGTCGACGTCGACACCGGACTCGTTGGCGATCTCGATGGACAACTGCTTTCCTCTGCTTTAGCGGCGGCGGCCGGCCCTGCCGCCCTGGGCGGGTCGCCCAGGCACGGCGTGAACGCCAGCCGCCTGCTGGTTCTCCCGCTCGGCGTCCCAGCGGGCGTACGCGTCGACGATCTCCCCGACCAGCTTGTGGCGGACCACGTCGGAGCTGGACAGCTGGGAGAAGTGCACGTCGTCGACGTTTTCCAGGATCTCCCGAACCACCCGCAGGCCGCTGCTCGTCCCGCCGGGAAGGTCCACCTGGGTGATGTCACCGGTCACGACGATCTTGGAGTTGAAGCCGAGTCGGGTGAGGAACATCTTCATCTGCTCGGGCGTCGTGTTCTGCGCCTCGTCCAGGATGATGAACGCGTCCGAGAGCGTACGGCCCCGCATGTAGGCCAGTGGGGCGACCTCGATCGTCCCCTGGGCCATCAGCTTCGGGATCGTCTCCGGGTCGAGCATCTCGTGCAGCGCGTCGTAGAGCGGGCGCAGGTACGGGTCGATCTTCTCGTTGAGCGTGCCGGGCAGGAAGCCCAGTCGCTCGCCCGCCTCGACCGCCGGCCGGGTGAGGATGATCCGGTTGACCTGTTTGGCCTGCAACGCCTGGACGGCCTTCGCCATCGCCAGGTAGGTCTTTCCGGTGCCGGCCGGGCCGATGCCGAAGACGATGGTGTGGGTGTCGATCGCGTCGACGTACTTCTTCTGCCCGAGCGTCTTGGGGCGGATGGTGCGCCCGCGATGGGAGAGGATGTTGAGGGTCAGGACCTCGGCGGGCCGCTCGGCGCTGCCCTGCTCGATCATGCCGACGGTACGCCGGACGGCGTCAGTGGTCAGGGTCTCGCCTTTCTCGATGAGTTCGAGGAGTTCGCTGAAGACCCGCTCAGCGAGGGCGTTGTCCGCGGGGTCACCGGTGATGGTGATCTCGTTGCCGCGAACGTGCACGTCACTGTTGACCGAACGTTCGACGAGTCGGAGGATCTCGTCGCCTGCGCCGAGCAGATTGACCATGATCTTCGGGTCGGGCACGGTGATCCTGGTCTGCACCCGGGGCGGGCCGGGAGGTGGGGTGCCGGTCATAGGTTGGGCCGAAGGGCCCTGCGCACCTGCTCTCGATCTCGGCGCCCGGCCTGCTGGCCTGGCGTGCGGACGTTACACCCATCGTATCGGTTCAACGCATGCCGCATCGCGCCCATTTCCGCTGGCCGCGATCAACCTCCGGCCCGGAAGTCGTACCTGTCGAAGGTCTCCTGGTGGCGGGTGAACCGGTACGTCGCCCAGTGCATCCGGACCACGGCGCCGGCCTCGTCGCGGGTCAGCCGCAGCAGCTCACCCACCTCCCGACCGGAGACCACCCGGAACACGTCCGGCCGGTCCGGCAGCGGATCGAAGATCGCCGGTGGACGGCCGGCCGGGTCACCGACCCGGCGCGCCCGCAGGGCGCTGTCGTGCCAGGAGAAGACGTACTCGGAGCCCTCGCCCCACCAGCGCCCGAGCACACCTCGCAGGGCCGCCGGCGCGGGTGCGCCAGGCCGCCACGGCTCGATCTCGGCCGGGTCGTGCTCCACAGCCGTGGCGAGCAGCCGGTGCGGCAGATCGAACAGTTCGCCCGCCGTACCGGACGAGCCGAGCACTGCGGCGCCCATCGCGCCGGCCGTGCCGTCGCCACCGCGGCGGCCGTACACGCCGGCGAGGAAACCGGGCATCGCCCCGTCGTGCCCCACGTGCATCACCCGCTCCCCCTGTGGGATCAGGATCAGCCCGAGCCCGAAGCCCGCGCCCCAGAGCGTCTCGTCGGTGGTCGTCAACGGCCAGCGCATCTCGTCGAGGGTGGCCGGGGCGAGGACCACGCCCGCCGGGTCCAGCGCCGCCGGGTCGGCCAGGAACGCCGCCCAACGGGCCATGTCGGTCGCGGTGCTCCAGAGCTGGGCGGCCGGGCCGACCGCGCCGAAGTCGGTCGGCGGCTCCGGGTGCGCCTCGTCGGAGTACGCATCGACGAGGAACCCGGTGGCGGCCGTCGGCCGGGGGGCCCACGTGGTGTCGGTGAGCCCCAGCGGCGTCAGGACCCGCTCGGTGAGCGCCCGCGCCCAACTGCCGCCCCGGAGCCGGGCGACGAGTTGACCGAGCACGGCCATGCCCAGGTTGGAGTAGTGGAACCGCCGGCCGGTCGGCAGCACCCGCTCGGCCCGGTCCAGCTCGGCGACCAGTTGGTCGTCATCCGGCGCGCGCAGGCTGTCCCAGACATCGCCGAACGGCTCGCGTTGCAGGCCACCGGTGTGCGACAGCAGCCGGCGTACGGTCAGCTCACCGTGCGCCGGGAGGTCCAGGCGCCGGCCCACCGGATCGTCCAGGTCCAGCAGCCCGTCGTCGCGGCACTGGAGGACGAGCACCGCGGTGAACGTCTTGGTGACGGAGCCGATCCGGAACTGGGTGCCCGGCACCAGCGGGCTGTCGGTGCCGGTCCCGCCGACGGTGCAGGTCCAGAGCGGGCGGTCGACCCGGTGCAGCGCCGCCGACACCGCCGGCACCCGCGCTTCGGCCTGCACCTGGCGCACCAACCGGTTCAGGTGCTCAACGGCGCGGCCGTCGGGACCGCGCTCGCTCACGCCAGGTTCCGGGCGAGCATCGGGCCGAGCGGCGCACCACCGAGCAGGTGCGCGTGCACGTGGAAGACCTCCTGCCCGCCGTACGCGCCGGTGTTGAACATGAGCCGGAAACCGTCGCCGAGCAGGCCCTCGTCCTCGGCGACTGCCGCTGACGTCGCCAGCACGTCGGCGGCCAGCGCCGGGTCGCCCTGGGCGAGCGTGGCGACGTCGGCGTAGTGCTCTTTCGGAATGACCAGGACGTGCACCGGCGCCTTCGGGTCGATGTCCCGGAAGGCGAGGGTGGTGTCGGTCTCCCGGACCACTGTGGCCGGGATCTCCCCGGCGACGATGCGGCAGAACAGGCAGTCGGATCCCATCGGGGCAGTGTAAGGACAAGCGGGCCGGGGGCGCTCCGGCCTGGCATGCCCGTTCGCAGGGGAGAGCCACGGCTGAGGCAGGATGGCCGGCATGACGGATCGGGCGGTACTCGTGACCGGGGCCTCGCGCGGGATCGGCCGCGCGGTGGCGGAGGCGTTCGCGGCCGGCGGCGACCGGGTGGCCATCCACCACCGCGACTCCGCCGACGCGGCCGAGCGGGTACGCGCGCAGCTGCCCGGCGACGGGCACGTGGTGGTCCGTGCCGACCTCACCGACCCGGACGCGGTCCGGGTCATGGTGGACCGGGCCGCCGAACTGCTCGGCGGGCTGGACGTGCTCGTCAACAACGCCGGGACGTACGGCGACCGCGACGACCCGCACCCGATCTTCGGCGCCTCTTACGAGGAGTGGCAGCAACGCTGGCGACAGGTGCTGGAGACGAACCTGACCGGTGCCGGCAACGTCATCTGGTGCGCCGCCCAGTACATGCGCGAACGCGGCGGACGAATCGTCAACGTCTCGTCCCGTGGCGCGTTCCGCGGCGAGCCGCACCAGCCGGCGTACGGCGCCAGCAAGGCGGGGCTGAACGCGCTGGGCCAGTCCCTCGCCGTGGCGCTCGCGCCGTACGGCATCGGGGTCGCCACCGTCGCCCCGGGCTTCGTGGCGACCGACATGGTCACCGAGTACCTGCGCGGTGCGGAGGGCGCTGCCGTCCGGGCGCAGAGCCCGTTCGACCGGGTGGGCCGGCCCGAGGAGATCGCCGCCGCCGTGCACTGGCTGGCCTCGCCGCAGGCCGAGTGGGCCTCGGGCACGATCGTCGACCTCAACGGGGCCTCCTACCTGCGCAGTTGAGGTCGACACCGCGAAGCGGGTAACAGGTGTGCCTACCGGTAGATGAGGAAGGCCACGAAGATCGCCACAGCGACAACCAGGGCGATCGTGGCTGCAATACGGAACCTTGATCTGCTGCGATAGTTCATCGCCCGCAGCTCCATCTCCTTTTCGAGCCTCGCTCTCGCCGCCGCACGTTGCCGGTCACGGATGGTGCGGGGTTCGATCACCGCCCAACGATCATCGCGTCGCACCCGTGTCGGTGGCTCACGGTTGAGTTTGCTCCAGCGCAAACCAGAGGCGTCGGTGAAATAGATCCCGATCGCCAGATCACCGGTCTTGGCCCTCCGTGCGACGTCAACCCCCGGCACCTCCAGATAGGAGAAGCTCCCCGCGACCTCCCCCATCAGGACGTGCAGGGCGGACGGATAGCTGCCGATCAACCGCTCATTCCTCAGGAGCATGACCTGAAGGTCGTAGAACGGCACGCCACTGTAATTGGCGATGGTGAAGCTTCGCACCTCGTCAGGGCCCTGCGGCAGGTCACCCAACACCGGAACGATCAGCCGCGCCTGAGCTGCCTCATTGTCGCGTTGTTCCTCTCGCCGCACCTGGATCTCGTGGCGAAACAGAAGCCAGGTAGCCATTGCGGCGAGACCCGACAACAGCAGGCCGATGACACTTCCCCACGCCTGCATCCAGTCGGTGATCTTCGGAGCCTCGGCAGCGAGCACCGCGCCAGGGTACGCGCGACCGTCCACAAAGGCTGATCGACTGTCGGCCATTGGACGCTCCCTCGCGCCCACGCTCGCGCGGCCGCGGCGTTCCCTCGTGGCGACCAGCCGCAGATCACTCGACCGGGGAGGTGGTTGACAGTTCGCGGGCGGGTAAGTCCCACCGACATGGCCGACTCCGCGCTGCTGGACCTGACCGCCGACTACCGGGTGGCCGATGGCCACGACGACGACCCCGTCCTGCTCCGTCCCGACGGCACCCCCGTCGAGACCTGGCGCGAGGACTACCCGTACGACGAGCGGTTGGACCGCGACGAGTACGACCGCGACAAGCGGCTGCTCCAGATCGAGCTGCTGAAACTCCAGGACTGGATCAAGGAGTCCGGCGAGCGGCTGGTGATCATCTTCGAGGGCCGGGACGCAGCCGGCAAGGGCGGCACCATCAAACGCTTCATGGAGCACCTCAACCCGCGCGGCGCGTCGGTGGTGGCGCTCGCCAAGCCGGACGAGCGGGAAGCCGGCCAGTGGTACTTCCAGCGGTGGCTGGCGCACCTGCCGGCGGCCGGCGAGATCGTGCTGTTCGACCGTTCCTGGTACAACCGGGCCGGCGTGGAGCGGGTGATGGGCTTCTGTAGCCGCAAGGAGTACCTGGAGTTCCTGCGGCAGGCCCCGGAGCTGGAACGGATGCTGGTGCGCTCGGGCATCCGGTTGGTCAAGTTCTGGTTCTCCGTCTCCCAGAACGAGCAGCGCACCCGGTTCGCGATCCGCCAGGTCGACCCGGTCCGGCAGTGGAAGCTGTCCCCCATGGACATCGCCTCGCTCGACCGCTGGGACGAGTACACCGAGGCCAAGGAGGCGATGTTCTTCTGGACCGACACGGCCGACGCGCCGTGGACGGTGGTGAAGAGCAACGACAAGAAGCGGGCCCGCCTCGAGGCGATTCGGCACGTGCTGCACCGCTTCGACTACACCGGCAAGGACCCTGAGGTGGTGGGCACACCGGACCCGCAGATCATCGGCCCGGCCGGGCTGGACCTGGGGCCGGAGGAAGAGGTGGTGCCGGTGTTTCCCCGGCCCTGAACGGGCCCGAGCCCTCTGTTACCAGCGGCCAAGGCGGGTGGCGAGCACGCTGAGGGCTGCCACCCCGGCGGTGGGGGTGCGCAGCACCGCCTGGCCTACGTCAAGCGACGGTTACGACCGCTCGGCCACCTGGCCGACGAACGCGACCCACGCGGCCGGAGGGAAGGTCAGCGCTGGACCCGACGGGTCCTTCGAGTCGCGCACCGCGACGACGCCCGGAAGGTTGTCGGAAACCTCAACGCAGTCGCCGCCGTTGGAGCTGCTACGCGTGCTCTTGCGCCACAGGGCGCCGGTCAGATCAGCCATGACCTTGCCTCTAGGTAGTCGATGGTTTGGCGGCGTGGGAGAGCCACTGAGCGCAGCGTATCCCAGGTGGCCCAAAGGGTGGCGGTGTCGTTGGTCAGCCGCCCCGCAGCCTGGTCGTCTAGATACGCGACATCGCCGTCTTCGGTTGTGGCGATGACGAATGGCCCCGCCTGCCCGGCGTGGAGGCCCGCGTCCAACGGCAGCACATGAAGAAGCACGTTCGGCCGCTGAGCCATCCTTACCAGGTGGTCTAGCTGCGGATTCATGATCTCGGGGTCGCCACGACGAAGGGCGAACTCGTCAATCACCGCAACGAAGAGTGGGGGCTTTCGTCGATCGAGCACCGCCGTTTGCCGCCGTAGCCGGGTCTCGACGTAGTCCGCAACCTCGTCCGGGTCGAGCACTCCACTGGCCAGCACCGCCGAGGCGTAATCCGGAGTTTGCAACAAGCCGGGGATGACCGCTACCTGAAAAGACCGCAGGGCGGACGCCTGAAGCTCGGTCTCCACCCACGGGCGTAGCCACGCCGGTTCCCGCCGCTTCAAGACGTCCGGCCAAACGTCCTCAACCTCCCGGCCGAGCGCAGCGGCTGCGGCTGCGCGGTGGCGCGGGTGTGGAACTCGGCCGGGGTTGACCCAGCGCGCCACCGTCTTCGGGTCTACGCCTACCTGCTCGGCAAGACTCTCAACGCTCTCACCCGCGTCGGCCAACGCCGCCCGTAGCGCCTGGTTCACACCCACCTCCTAGCGAACGTCTTCAACGTCTATAGAACGTATAGCTACGTGGTGTAGTCGTCCAGCTCCAATGGGCAAGGTGCTTTGTAGACGGCGCGGCCGGTAGGGACTTCAAGACTCGGCGGACGCGTTCGTACCGGGGCCGCCCCTGGTGGGCGAGCACCAACTGGGGCGGCCCTCTCCACAGCGACGATCGGAGGAAGCACCTTGCCGGACGAGCCACCCGAATCGAAGCCCGACCCGCGGCCCCTGCCGAAGGTCAAGACGGGCGACGTCCTGCGCCTGACCTGCGCCGCGAGTGTGCAGTTCATGCGCCCGATCGTCGTCCGCGTGATCCGGCCGTTGCGCTGGCCCACCTATGACGGGTGGTTGTGGATTGACGCGTACGAGTTGGGGGCGCGCGGCGACGCGGTCGCGCGGCGCACCCTGTTCGTCATGACCGCCGGCCTCGTCTGGCAGGACCCGCCGACCCAACCCGGCCGGAAGACCACCCGCGGTCCGGTCGCTCGCAAGCCAATGCGGGTCGGCTGATGCGTGGCAAGCCTGAGCACAAGCCATTACGCCCATCGTGGCGTTGCCCTAACTGCGGCATCTTATGGCCCTGCTCGGCCGCGAAGCTGCGCCTCCTCGGCGAGTTCCGCCAGGATCGGCCGGGCCTGCTGGTGCACTTGGCGAAGATTCAGGAGGAGGCGACGGCCGACCTGACAAAGCTCAACCCGAACGCCAGACTGCCGGACCTGACCCCGCGATTCGTTGGCTGGGCTGAACGCCGGTAGCCCCTCTCGAAAGCTCGCCCGCGCGGTCAGCTCACCAGCGGCCGAGGCGGGTGGCGAGCACGCTGAGGGCTGCCACCCCGGCGGTGGAGGTGCGCAGCACCGCCGGCCCGAGGCGTACGGGTCGCCCGCCGGCCTCGGCGAAGGCGGTCAGCTCGGCCGGGGCGATGCCACCCTCGGGGCCGACCACGAGCACTATCTCACCGGCGGTCGGCAGCTCGGCGGTGGTGAGCCGGTCCCCGGCCTCCTCGTGCAGCACGAACGCGGCGGCCGCACCGGCGATCCGGCGGGCCACCGTTGCGGTGGACTCGTCCGGCGCACCGGCCACCACCGGCAGCCACGGCCGGCGGGCCTGCTTCGCCGCCTCCCGGGCGGTGGCCACCCATTTCTCCCGGGCGCGTACGCCCCGGTCGCCGCGCCACTGGACCACCGAGCGCGACGCCGCCCAGGGCACGATCTCGTCCACCCCGACCTCGGTCATCGCCTGCACGGCCAGTTCGCCCCGGTCGCCCTTGGCGATGCCCTGCACCGTCACCAGACGGGGCACCGACGCGTCCGCGTACCCCCGGGAGGTGACGGTTACCTCGAGGCTGCCCCGGCCGACGGCCGTGACCACCGCGGTGGCCGTGCCACCCCGGCCGTCGGCGAGCAGCAGTTCCTCGCCGACGCGCAGTCGCTGCACCGTGGCGGCGTGGTGCCCCTCCGGGCCGTCCAGAGTCAGGGCGGTGCCGGTGGGCAGTGCCTCCACCAGGAACAGCGGTGCGGACACCTCAGGCGTGCCCGTTGAACGCGTCGCGCATCCGGGAGAAGAAGCCGCCCTGCTTGGATAACTCGGCGACCTCCTCACCGCGGGTCTTGGCGAAGTCGCGCAGCATCTTCTCCTGGTCCGGGTCGAGCTTGGTCGGCGTGCGCACGTCCAGGTGCACGTAGAGGTCGCCTCGGCCGGTGCCGCGCAGGTGCGGCACGCCCCGCGCGCGCAGCCGCAGCGTGCTGGCCGGCTGGGTGCCGGCCTTGACGTCGAGCGTCTCCTCGCTGTCGAGGGTCTTGATGGTCAGCCGGGTGCCCAGCGCCGCCGCGGTCATCGGAACGGTGACCCGGCAGTGCAGGTCGTCGCCCTTGCGGGAGTACACGTCGTGCGGGCGCTCGTGGATCTCCACGTAGAGGTCGCCGGCGGTGCCGCCGCCGGGGCCGACCTCGCCCTGCTGGGCCAGCCGGATCCGCATGCCGTCCTCGACGCCCGCCGGGATCTTGACGGTGAGCGACCGGCGGGTCCGCACCCGGCCGTCGCCGGCGCAGGTGGGGCAGGGGTGCGGGATGGTGGTGCCGTAGCCCTGGCACACGGTGCACGGCCTGGCGGAGACCACCTGGCCGAGGAAGGTGCGCTGCACCGACTGCACCTCACCCCGACCGCCGCACGCCTCGCAGGTCGCCAGGTGCGTGCCGGCCGCCGTGCCGGCGCCGGAGCAGGTGGTGCAGAGCACAGCGGTGTCGACGGTGATCGGGGCCTCGACGCCGAACGCCGTCTCGTGCAGGTCGAGTTCGAGTCGCAGGATCGCGTCGGCGCCCGGCCGGGTACGCGGCCGGGGGCCACGGGCGCCACCGCCCGCACCGCCGAAGAACGCGTCCATGATGTCCTGGAAACCGACGAACGGGCCGGCGCCTCCGGGGCCACCAGGGCCGCCGGCACCGCCCCCGCCCGGGGCGAGCGGGTCGCCACCCAGGTCGACGATCTGCCGCTTCCGATCGTCCGAGAGGACCTCGTACGCGGCGTTGATGTCCTTGAACTTCTCCTGAGCCTCCGGGTCCGGATTGACGTCCGGGTGGAACTGGCGTGCCAGCTTGCGGTAGGCGCGCTTGATCTCGTCATCGGAGGCTTCCCGGCTCACACCGAGAATGCCGTAGTAGTCCCTGGCCACTGCGTTCCGTGTCCTCATGTTCGTCTCGCGTTGCGCCGGTCGGCGGCCGCAGCCGGCCGCATCGGCCCTGACCAATCAGTTCTGGGCCAGCAACTCGCCCACGTAGCGTGCCACGGCGCGCACCGTGGCGATGTTGCCGGGGTAGTCCATCCGGGTGGGCCCCAGCACCCCCAGGCCGCCCAGGATCGTGGTGCCCGGGCCGTACCCGGTGCTGACCACCGAGGCGGCGCGCAGGTTGTCGAACTCGTTCTCGTCGCCGATCAGCACCCGGGTCGTGCTCGGCTCGGTCTCACCGATGAGCTTGAGCAGCACGACCTCCTCCTCCAGAGCCTCCAGGATCGGCCGCAGGGACCCCTGGAAGTCGAGCAGGCCACCCCGGGTGAGGTTCGCGGTGCCGGCGAGGGCGATCCGCTCCTCGTGCCGCTCGACGAGTGTCTCCAGCAGGACGGTGGCGAGGGTGGTCATCGTCGGACGCAGCCCGGTCGGCGCTTCCTCGACGAGCGCCTGCACCAGCGGCGGCGTCTCGGACAGCCGGGCGTTGGCGAGCTTCTCGTTGATCAGTCGGCGCAGATCGGTGACGTCGTCGGCGGGCACCGGCCCGGGCAGCTCCACGAGCCGCTGCTCCACCCGCCCGGTGTCCGCGATCATGACGAGCATCAGCCGGGTGGTGGAGATCGGCACCAACTCCAGGTGACGCACCGAGGAGCGGGCCAGGCTCGGGTACTGCACGACGGCGACCTGCCTGGTCAGTTGGGCGAGCAGTCGTACCGTGCGGTGCACCACGTCGTCGAGGTCGACGGCGCCGACCAGGAAACGCTCGATGGCCCGGCGTTCGGCCGGGCTGAGCGGCTTGACCCGGGACAACCTGTCGACGAAGAGGCGGTAGCCGCGGTCGGTGGGCACCCGGCCGGCACTCGTGTGCGGCTGCCGGATGTAGCCCTCCTCCTCCAGCACCGCCATGTCGTTGCGGACCGTGGCCGGGGAGACCCCGAGCTGGTGCCTCTCGACGAGAGCCTTGCTGCCGACCGGCTCCTGGGTGGAGACGTAGTCCTCGACGATGGCGCGGAGCACGGCGAGTTTCCGGTCGTCGAGACCCATCCTCCGCACCTCCTGTCGCACGTCGGCCGCCGGCCTCGGGGCCGGCCGGGCCGTCCTGGCACTCGACTGTAGCGAGTGCCAGTCTACGTCGGCAGGCCCGCCGACGCGATGATCAACGGCCACCGGTCGGTGCGGCCCCCGCCACCCCGCTGGGCCGATCGGCCCACACCACCCGGCGATGTCGCTCTGGTGCGGCGTTGCCACCGGCCCCTACCGTGACATCCATGACTGAACCTCCTCGCCCTCCCGGGTCGGGCGACCCCGGCAACTACCCGCCGGAGCCCACCTCGCCGGGCCCGTTCCCGTCGACCGAGCCGCCCACCGCACCACTGTCCGGGGCTCCCGGCCCGGCCGGCTATCCCCCGCCCGGTGGCTATCCGCCGCCCACCGGTGACCAACCGCCGTCAGGTGGCTACCCTCCGGCAGGCGGCTACCCCCCGCCCGGGGGTTATCCCCCGCCCGGCGGCTACCCGACCGGCGGCGCCTACGGCGGCCCCGGCGGTGGCTATGCCAACAACGAGGACAAGACCTGGGCGCTCGTCGCGCACTTCGGCGGCGCGCTCGGCGCGCTGGTCAGCTTCGGCCCGCTGGGCTTCGTCGCCCCGCTGATCGCCTACCTGGCCCGGGGTCAGCAGTCGCCGACCGTCCGGGCGCACGCCCTGGCCGCCCTGAACTTCCAGATTCTCTGGTCGATCATCGCGTTCGTGCTGCTCTTCGTGAGCTGGTGCCTGCTCTTCCTGCCCAGCATCGCCGTCGTGGTGATCCAGATCCTGTTCGGGATCATCGCCGGCATGAAGGCCAACGAGGGCACCCCGTACCGCTACCCGATGACCGCGAACTTCATCAAGTGAACCGTGCCGGCCGCTCCCCCGGCCGGCCCGGAACACCGCCGCCCCGACCCCGGGGCAGCGGGCCACTCAGGGCAGCAGGTCGCGGACGACAGCGTCGGCGAGCAGCCGCCCACGCAGTGTGAGCACCGCCCGGCCGCCGGCGTACTCGTCGGCGGCCAGCAGGCCGCCGGCAAGCGCTCGCTCGGCGCCGGCCCGGCCGGTGGCGTCGAGCACCGACAGCGGGAGACCACTGGCCAGCCGCAACCGGAGCATCACGTCCTCCATGTGCGCCTCGTCGACGGTGAGCACCTCCCGGGCCAGGCCGGGAGACGCACCGGCGGCCAACCGCTTGGCGTACGCCGAGGGGTGCTTCACGTTCCACCAGCGCACCCCGCCGACGTGGCTGTGCGCCCCCGGGCCCAGCCCCCACCAGTCCGCGCCGGTCCAGTAGAGCAGGTTGTGCCGGCAGCGGGCCTCCTCGGTGCGGGCCCAGTTGGAGACCTCGTACCAGGAGAGCCCGGCCGCGTCGAGTGCGGCCTCCGCGGCCAGGTAGCGGTCCGCTGCCACGTCGTCACTGGGGTACGCCAGCTCGCCGCGCCGCATCCGGGCGGCGAGCCGGGTGCCGTCCTCGACGATCAGGGCGTACGCGCTGACATGGTCCACCCCGGCGGCGACGACCTGCTCCAGCGAGGCGGCGAAGTCCTCGGCCCGCTCCCCCGGGGTGCCGTAGATCAGGTCCAGGTTGACGTGCGCGAACCCGGCGTCGCGCGCTTCCAGGGCGGCGGCGGTGGCCCGGCCGGCGCTGTGGTTGCGGTCCAGGATCGCCAGCACCCCCGGGGAGGCGGACTGCATGCCCAGCGAGATCCGGGTGTAGCCGGCGGCCCGCAGCGCCGTCAACGATTCCGGGGTGACCGACTCGGGGTTGGCCTCGGTGGTCACCTCGGCGTCGGCGGCCAGCCCCCAGGTGCGGTCGATGCCGTCGAGGATGCGGGCCAGATCGTCGGCGGGGAGCAGGGTGGGCGTGCCGCCGCCGACGAAGACGGTGTCGACCCGGGGCGGCGGGTTGTCGCCGAGCACCCGGGCGGCGAGCGTCAGCTCGGCCAGGACGGTGTCGGCGTACCCCTCGCGGCTCGCGCCGCCGCCCAGCTCGGCGGCCGTGTAGGTGTTGAAGTCGCAGTACCCGCAGCGGCTGGCGCAGAACGGGACGTGCACGTACACGCCGAAGCCGCGCGCGCCGACCGCCGTGGTGGCGGTGGCGGGCAACGATCCGTCGACGGGGACGGTCTCACCATCTGGAAGGACGCCGGGCATGGCCACTAGTGTGCCCGGCATGACCTCTCCCGACGTCCTCGTGCGGGTCGCCACGGCTCGTGGGGTGACCACCCTCACCCTGGACAGCCCGCACAACCGCAACGCGCTCTCCACCGGTCTGATGACCCAGCTGCTGGCCGGGTTGGCGGACGCGGTCGCCGACGAGGCGGTCCGGGTGATCGTGCTCGACCACACCGGCCCGGTCTTCTGCTCCGGCGCGGACCTGAAGGAGACGGCCGCGGCGTACGCCAGCGGTTCGGTGCCGGCCGGCATGCTGGCTGACGTGCTCGCGGCGCTCTGGGAGTGCCCGAAGCCGGTGCTGGCCCGGGTCGGTGGGCCCGCGCGGGCCGGCGGGCTGGGCCTGATCGCCGCCGCTGACCTGGCGGTCTGCGCCGACGAGGCGACGTTCGCGTTCACCGAGGTACGCATCGGGGTGATCCCGGCGGTGATCTCGGCGACGGTGCTGCCCCGGCTGCACCCCCGCGCCGCCGCCGAGCTGTACCTGACCGGCGACACCTTCGACGGTCGCCGGGCGGCCGAGATCGGCCTGGTGACGGCCTCGGTCCCGGTGGACGGGCTGGACGACGCGCTCCGGGGCTACTGCGACTCGGTGGTGCGCGGCGCGCCCGGGGCGCTGGCCGGCGCGAAGGAGTTGCTGCGCCGACCGGGCACCGCCGAGTTGCGCGCCGACCTGGCCCGGCTCTCCGCCGTCTCGACCGGCTACTTCCTCTCCGACGAGGGACGTGAGGGGGTCACCGCGTTCCGCGAACGTCGACCGGCGCGCTGGGTTCCCGCTCTCGAGGACTGACGGTGTGGGCGCCGCCGTCGTTCGGCGGCGCCCACGGTGTCCGGCCGGGTCACCAGGCGGTGGCGCCGCCGTCGACCGGGTAGTTCGCCCCGGTGATGTACGACGCCCGGTCGGAGGCGAGGAAGACCACCAGCTCGACGACCTCCTCGGGGCGCGCGAAGCGCTTGAGAAGCGTCTTGGCCGTGATGGCGTCCCGCGCCTCCTGGTTGTCACCGAGGTCGCGTTCGCTGGCCGGGGTGAGGGTGGGCCCGGGGCTGACCGCCACCGCGCGGATCCCGTGCGGTGCGCCTTCGAGGGCGAGCTGTCGCGTCATGCCGATGATTCCGGCGTTCGCTGCGGTGTGACCGACCATCGGCGGGACGTGGCCACCGATCATCCCGGCCATGGAGGCGGCGCTGATGATCACACCGCCACCGCGCCGCACGAGGTGCGGCCAGGCGAACTTCGACACGAAGTACGGAATGTCGAGTTCTCCGGTAATGGTGTAGCGCCAGTCCTCCACGGAGAAGTCGGGCATCGGGCCGAAGCGGAGCGCGGCGGCGTTGTTGTAGACCACATCGAGCCCGCCGTAGGCGGCGGCAGCGTCGTCGACGAGCTTGCGTACCTGCTCGGGGTCGGTGAGGTCGACGGGTGCGATGCCTGTCATCTCACCGCCGGCGCTGCGGACGAGGTCGACCGTCTCGTCGTTGCCGGCGACCTGGAGGTCGGCTCCGACGACCTTCGCGCCCTCGCGGGCGAAGGTCAGCGCGGCGACGCGGCCGAGACCACCGCCGGTGCCGGTGATCAGCACGACCTTGCCATCGAGCGTTCCCATGGAACTCCCCCTTGTTCGGTGACCAACGCGTCCGGCTATGCGGCGGTAGGTCGGATTGATATGTCAACTGGGTTAAGCCAGTGACCGGTCAATCGCTTCCCGTCGTCACCTACCCGGTGACGCGCGCGACAGCCCCGCACCGGGTCGGGCGACGGGACGACACAGCAGGTGAGATCGCGACCAGAGGGGGAACGTCGCCAACCGGTACGCCGCAACGCAGCCGATCCCGAACCGGTCGAAGTCGGCCGGCCCGGCCCCGAACCGCTCGGACGACCCGGAGGGTGCCTGCGGGGACGTACGCTTGTCAGACTGTCGATCTGGGGGTGTGGGTGCGAACTCGGGCAACCGTGGCGGGTGGAGTGGTGCTCATCCTCGTCGCCGTGATCGCGATCTGGCTCGTCGTACGGCAGGTCGGCGACAACCTCACGTTGCCGCTGATGGCACGGAAGTGCACAGTGCAGGCCGACGGGCGGGTCGCCCTGGACGCCGACCAGATGGCAAACGCGGCGACCATCGCGGCGATCGGCGCCAAGCGCGGAATGCCCGAGCGGGCTGTCGTGGTCGCGCTCTCCACCGCATACCAGGAGTCGGGGCTGCGCAACCTCGCCGACGGCGACCGCGACTCGGTCGGCCTGTTCCAGCAGCGACCGAGCCAGGGCTGGGGCACCCCGGAGCAGATCCGCGACCCGCGGTACGCGGCCAACCGGTTCTACGCCGCCCTCAAGAAGGTGCGCGGCTGGGAGAAGATGCGCGTCACCGACGCCGCCCAGCGGGTGCAGCGCTCGGCGTTCCCCGAGGCGTACCAGAAGTGGGCCGACGACTCCGAGGTGCTCAGCCGGGCCCTGCTCGGCGACGCCAGCGGCGCTGTCGCCTGCACGGTGGGGCGTACCCCGGTGATGCACGGCGCGGCGGCGGCCGCCCAGTTGACCCGCAACCTGGTGCTGGACTGGGGGTTGAAGGGCACCGACCCGACCGACCAGACCGGGTTGGCGGTGACTCCGGGCGACCAACGGGACGGCTGGCGGTACGCGCACTGGCTGGTGTCGCACGCCCAGGACCACGGGGTGAAGCGGGTCCGCTTCGGCGACCTGGAGTGGACCGCCCGCGACGGCTCGTGGGGCCGGGTGGACGGCCAGCAGAACCCCGCCGGCCAGGTGGTGGCCGAGGTGTTCAACGAGGGCTGACCGGCCCGGATCTCTTAACCGGCAGTCACCGCACAATCGGGCAATACGCATTGAGTTGCACTATTGAGCACGCGAATCTCACTCTGTGCGTTTCTCTCGCTGCGTGGGGTCCCACCGCGGCCAAATCCCGCACCGCACCCCTCCCCGACGCCTGGACGGCCGCGTTACGATCGGCGGCCTGTGCCAGAAAAGTTTTCACCTCATGGGGAGGGGTACGACGCGGTGTTCGATTACGGCGACCGGACCGGTTACGAACCGATCAGCGACACTGACCGCAAGGAGTTCCACGAGCAGGGTTTCCTCCTGCTGCGCAACGTCCTGACGGAGGACCACCGGGCGGCGCTGGAGGCGGCTGTCGACCGCGTCTACGCGGAGGAGCAGGCGAAGGGCACCACCAAGAAGGACGGCACCCTGCACCTGCTGGGCTTCCTGGAGCGCGACGAACTGTTCGGTGAGCTGCTGACCCACCCGATCGCCTTCCCGTACATGTGGGGGCTGGCCGGCTGGAACATCTACACCCACCACAACCACCTGGACGTCACCCCGCCGGCCGCCGAGCCGGAGAAGCCGTACTGGGGGTGGCACCAGGACGGGTACCGGCAGAACTCCGACCCGGAGACGATGGACCCGAACCTGCCTCGCCCGATGTTCTCGCTGAAGGTCGCGTACGTGCTGTCGGACCTCTCCGAGACCGGCCGCGGCGCCACCAAGGTCATCCCGGGCAGCCACCTGAAGAACTCGCTGCCCCGGCCGGCGGACCTCACGGTGCAGAACCCCGACCCGGAGGGCACTGTCGAGATCACCGCCAACCCGGGCGACGCCTTCATCTTCGACCGCCGGCAGTGGCACTCCCGGTCGACGAACCTGTCGACGATCACCCGCAAGATGCTCTTCGTCGGCTACACCTACCGGTGGATCCGTCCGCTGGACGAGCTGCACCCCGACGTGGACGGCGAGTGGTACCGCAACCGCACCCCCGTGCAGCGCCAGCTGATCGGTGAGGGCACCCACACCGCCAACTACTGGGGCATCAACTGGGACGGGTACGTCGACGACGAGATCCCACTGCGCAAGGAGCTCAAGGAGCGCGGTCTACTCGACCGCAACATCCCCTGGCTCCGCTGATCCACCGCTCGTAGGACGGCCCCCCGCCGACGCCCAGCGTTGGCGGGGGGCCGTTCCACGTGTCGACCACGGCAGTCGGCCGGCCGTTCCACGTGTCGACCAGCGCGGTCGGCCGGCAGCGAGGGCTGATCGGCGAGCTAGCCCCGGGAGGCGAGGCGTCGACGGGCCTTCTCCCGGATCGGCTCCGGCAGATCCTCGGCGTCGAGCAACCGCGGCAACAACTCCGGCTCCAGGCTGGTCGCCCGGAACACCTCGCCGATCGTCACCCCGTGCGCCGGCCGGTCCACCACAGCGATCGGGTCGCCCGCGCCGACCTCCCCCTCGCGCAACACCCGCAGGTAGGCCCCGGGCGACGCCCGGACCGTGAACCGCTTGATCAGATCCGGTACGCCCCAGAACCCGGCGAAGGTGGTGCAGGGGGTGCGCGGCTTGGTGACCTGGAGCAGTGCGGAACCGACCTGCCACTGCTCACCGATCACCGCGCCGGTGACGTCGACCGCGTACGTGGTCAGGTTCTCGCCGAAGCCACCCGGCCCCATGTCCCGTCCGAGTTCGGCAGTCCACCAGGCGGCGTCCTCCTCCGCGTAGACGTAGACCGCCTGGTCAGGGCCACCGTGATGGGCTCGCTCGGCGATGAAGTCGCCCGCCAGACCGCCCGCGAGCACCGACACCGGGCCGTCGACCGGCCGTTTGTCGATGCCGCTGCGACCGCTCGCGTCGCCGGCCCACCCCGCCTCGGTCACGATGCCGAGGTTCACCGCTGCCACCCTGCCCGTCATGGCCGTCAGCCTAGTGGCGACCGACACCGGTCAGCCTGCTCGCGCGGGGGTCGTCGGTCCGGACGCGGGCCGGCGTCGTGTCGGCTGTCGCGGCGCGGGCTCAGCCCTTGACGGCGCCGGCCACCAGACCGGAGACCATCCGACGCTGGACCAGCAGGAAGAAGATGATGACCGGCAGGGTGAACAGGGTCGACGCGGCCATCACCGGCCCCCAGTTGGTGTCGTCCCGACCGAAGAAGAAGGTCATCGCCACCGGCAGCGTGTAGCTGCCCTGGTCGTTGATGAACGTCAACGCGAAGATCAGCTCGTTCCACGCGGTGATGAAGGAGAAGATGCTGGTGGCCACCAGGCCAGGCGCGACAAGAGGAAAGAGCACCCGGCGGAAGATCTGGGCCCGGCTCGCCCCGTCGATCGCCGCCGCCTCCTCCAACTCCTTCGGCACCGCGGCGACGAACCCGCGCAGCATCCAGACCGCGAACGGCAGCGAGAAACCGAGGTACGTGAGGATCAGGCTGGGCAGTGTGTTGTAGAGCCCCAGCCGCTGGATCATCAGGAACAGCGGGATGACGAGCGCCTCCAGCGGGATCATCTGCACCACCAGCAGCATGATCAGGAAGCTGGTCCGCAGCCGGAACCGGAACCGGGCCACCGCTGTCGCGGCGAGCAACGCCACCAGACCACTGAGCACCACAGTGGAGACCGCGACGAGCGCGCTGTTGAGGAAGAAGTCGAGGAAGCTGACGCCGGGGATCAGGTTGCCGGTCAGGATCTCCCGGTAGTGCGCCAACGTCGGATGGGTCGGCACCGGCTGCGGGGTGGCCGAGAAGATCTCGTTGCTCGGCTTCAGCGAGGTGGAGATCATCCAGTAGACCGGGAACGCCGCGAACAGCGCGACAAGCAGCCCGGCGCCGTTGAGGGCGACCTTCTTCACGACTCGTCCTCCTGCCTGAGCACCATCCGTACGTAGAAGCCGGTGACCACGAGCAGGATCAGCGTGAGGATCACCGCGATGGCCGCGCCGAGCCCGTACTTGGGCGGCGGAGAGAAGGCCTCGGCGTACGAGTAGATGGCGAGCATGAACGTCGGCCGGTCCTGGGTGCCGCCGGCCAACACGAACTGCTGGGTGAAGACCTTGAAGTCCCAGATCGTGGAGAGCACGATCAGGATCCCGAAGACCGGGCGCAGCAACGGGAAGGTGATCTGCCAGAAGACCCGCCACGGGCTGGCACCATCCACCCGGGCCGCCTCGTGCAGCTCACTCGGCACGCTCTTCAGACCGGCGAGCACGCTCACCGCGATGAACGGGAACGAGTGCCAGACCACCACCAGGGTGAGGATGGCGAAGAAGAGCAGCGGCGAGTTGAACCAGCCGTAGCCCGTCCAGTCGCTGCGGCCGAACAGACTGTTCGAGAGCCCGTCCGGCAACACGTTGAACAGCCACGTGACCAGGCCGCTGGTGTCGTCGAAGATCCATTTCCAGACGATGGTGCCGGTGAGTGCCGGCGTGGCCCAGGCGAGCATCACGCAACTGGCCACGAACGTCGCCATCTTGCGACCGAGCCGGTTGAGCAGCAGCCCCACCAGCGTGCCGAGCACCATGGTGAGCAGCACGTTGGCGGCGGCGAACAGCACCGTGTTGCGCAGCACGGTCAGGAAGAACGGGTCGGAGAGGATGTCGGTGTAGTTGCCGAGCCCCACCCACGGCCACTCCCGATCGCCGCGCAACTGCCGGACGCTGTTCAACCGGAAGAAGGACATCACCACCACCTGGCCGAGCGGCCAGAGCAGCAGCACCCCGATGATCAGCAGGGCGGGCAGGAGCAGCAGGTAGGGCAGGCGGTCAACTCGGCGACGCCGCCGCGCGGGGGTCTCCCGCGCGGCAGCCGTCTCCGGGCTTGTTGTCTGTGTGCTCACTTGCTGTTCAGGATGCTTTCCATCTCACCGGCCGCATCGGCGGTAGCCTTCTCGACCGTCTTCTGGCCCTTCATGACCGAGCTGTTCATCGCCTGGGTCACCGTCTTCGTCCGGCTGACCTCCACCCACTTCGGAGTGAGCGGCGTGAGCTTGGTGTTCTGCATCGTGGTGGCGAACGACGCCATGACCTTGTCGTTGGCGTACGCGTCACCGGAGACCAGATCCTGGTAGACCGGGAAGAAACCGAGGCTGCTGGCGAAACTCTGCGAGTTCTTCTTGTTCAGCAGCACGGTCAGGTAGTCCCAGGCCAGGTCCTGCCGCTCGCTGTCCTTCCAGATCGCCACGTCCGAGCCGCCGGCGAAACCGGGAGCCGCCTTGCCGTCCGGGCCGGGGATCGGGAACGTACCCCAAACCTTCTCGATCTCGGGGTTGTCCTTCTTGATGGCGCCCTGCTGCCAACTGCCGGCGAAGGCCATCGCGGCCTTGCCCGTGGCGAACTGGGTACGCGCGTCGATTTCGTTCCAACCCGCCGCCGCCGGCGGGGCGACCTTGTGGACCGTCACCAGGTCAGTCCAGAACTTGACGGCCCGCTGCGCCTCCGGCGTGGTGTAACCCGACTTCCAGGTGCCGCCCTGGTTGCTGGCGATCTCACCGCCCGCGCCCCAGAGGAAGGAGTAGAAGGGCAGCTCGGAGTTGCCGGGCAGCGCGATGCCGTAGGTGCCCTTCTTCTTCGCCTGCACGGCCTTCGCCACCGTGACCAGCTCGTCCCAGGTCTTCGGGGGCTGCACGCCGGCCTCGGCGAACCAGTCGGTGCGGTAGTAGATGGCCCGGACACCGGCGTACCAGGGCACTCCGTACTGCTTGCCGTCGAGCTGCGCGTTGCGCACCAGGTCGGGCAGCAGATCCTTGCCGTCGGCCCAGCCGCCCATCCGACCACTCACGTCGGCCAGCGCCTCCTGGGCGGCCCAACCCTGGGTCTCGGTGTTGCCCAGCTCGGTGATGTCCGGCCCCTCACCGCCGGCGAGGGCGGCCTGGAACTTCTTGGGCGCCTCCAGCCAGGGGATGTACTGCACGACCACATCGGTGTCGGGGTGCTTCTGGCGGAACTCGGCCTCGACTCCGTCGAGGAAGGAGTTCTGCGCGTCCCCGCCCTCGCCCATCATCCAGACCGTGAGCTTGCTGTCGTCGGCCGCGTCGTCGCCGGAGCCCCCACAGCCGGTCAGCACCATCGCGGCCGAGGCCACCATGGCGGTGACCGGGGCCAGCCGCTTCCACCTGTTCACGCCACTTCTCCCCTCGCGCCGCCTGGAACTAACCTTCTCCGCCGCACCCTAGTACGAAGAATTCCTTTACGACAGTGGGCAGGACTGGCCAAAGCGTGGCGACCGCACCCCAGAGGCCCGACCACCGGCGCTCCAAAATCGGGCCAAAGCTGGGTTTTCAGCACGAAAGAGCGCCCGGCTGTTGGCCGGGCGCTCTTTCGGTAGTGCTGTCCTGCACGTCGTGCGGTGTTACCAGATGATGCTGGGTCGTTATCGGGTCACGCGACGGCGGCCACCCACACCGGCCACCAGCGCGACAGCGATCGCCGCAACGACGACCTGCACCAGCAGCTCGCCCCAGTCGACACCGTTCGTCTCGGTCGCGATGCCGATGGCCCGCGCCAGGACGGTGCCCAGCAGCGCGGCGCCCACACCGATCAGCAGGTGCAGCCAGATCGGCATGTTCTGCCGGCCCGGAACGACCAAGCGGCCGAGCGCGCCGACGATGAGACCAACAACGATCGCAGTGATGATGCCCCACACGGTGAGCTCCACGGCCACCCTCCTTCAAAAAGAATGTCTGCCACACGAGGTGTGTGCTTCCTGTCGTGACCGTTAATTGCCCGACCCACCAAAAATCCAAACCGACTTCGCTCACGAAACGATCACGACTTGGCCAACAGGAGCACGTACCACCGCCCACGCCGCCAGCCAGCGCGACCCGCCAGGCCCCGCCCCGCAGGTCGCCCGTCCGCAAGGGACCGCGCAGCCAGGCCGCTGACCTGCACGGCACCGCGCCGCACGGTCGCACGGCACCGCGCCGCCAGGCCGCCGCGCCGCCGGGCCGCCAGGCCGCCAGGCCGCCAGGCCGCCAGGCCGCCAGGCCGCATGATCCACTCGGGTTCCTGGATGTCGCGGCATCAGACCGACCGGGACATCCCGATATCAAGAAACCCGAGTGGATCTCCACGATCCAGCACGGCCCGCCAGCGCGACCACCAACGCACGCGGCGACCGACCCGCAACCGCACCACCACCGACGGAGCGCGGCGATCGACCGTCCCACCAGCACGACGCCGACGGAGCAGACGATCGACTACCCCGACAGCGGAATGCCGATGGGCGCCCGACCTGTCGGTCGGGCGCCCATCGGAGGTGTCGCGGTTGGTACGGGCTGGTGCCGTGGTGTTACCGGGTGACGCGGCGGCGGCCACCCACGCCGGCGACCAGCGCGACAGCGATCGCGGCCAGCACGACCTGGACCAGCAGCTCGCCCCAGTCGACACCGTTCGTCTCGGTCGCGATGCCGATGGCCCGCGCCAGGACGGTGCCCAGCAGGGCGGCGCCGATGCCGATGAGCATGTGCAGCCAGATCGGCATGTTCTGCCGGCCCGGAACGACCAGGCGGCCGAGCGCGCCGACGATGAGACCAACAACGATCGCAGTGATGATGCCCCACACGGTGAACTCCACGGTCGCCCTCCTTCAAAAGAATGTCTGACACACGAGGTGTGTGCTTCCTGTCGTGACGGCTAAGTGCCCGACCCACCGAAAACCCAAACCGACTCAGCTCAACCGAGAGCGCCGATCGTCGATGTTTCGGAGGTGCGTCGGTTGACGCGCGGGGACGTCCACACAGGTGAGAGGCCATCTCGTCGACCCGCCGGCCCCACCGCAGCGACCGAAAAATTTTCCGCACGCCGCTGTCACACCCGCCGTACCGACGCGGGCGACAGTCAAAAGCGGCGGCCCGACAGGCCCGGCGGGTGGGCCTCCTCGCCGGAGGTGCCGTACCGACCGTGGCCGCACGATGCCCGGGCCCGCCGGTGACCGGAGGCACCGCGGCGACCGTCGTCACGCACCATCCCCGGGCCCGTGACTGACTGAAGGCACCGGGGCGACCGAGGCAGCTGAGGTCTCCAATAACGCGACGCGCCCGGGTGCCTGTGGCACCCGGGCGCGTACGGCGTCGCGAACTACTTCTTGCCGGCGGCCTTGCTGTCACCGGAGTCGGAGGAGAGGGCGGCGATGAAGGCTTCCTGCGGCACCTCGACCCGGCCGACCATCTTCATCCGCTTCTTGCCTTCCTTTTGCTTCTCCAGCAGCTTGCGCTTGCGGCTGATGTCGCCGCCGTAGCACTTGGCGAGGACGTCCTTGCGGATCGCCCGGATGGTTTCCCGGGCGATGACCCGGCTGCCGATGGCTGCCTGGATCGGTACCTCGAACTGCTGGCGCGGGATCAGGGTACGCAGCTTGGCGGCGATGGTGACGCCGTAGTTGTACGCCTTGTCCTTGTGCACGATGGCGCTGAACGCGTCCACCGGCTCGCCGTGCAGGAGGATGTCCACCTTCACCAGGTCGGACGCCTGCTCGCCGGAGGGCTCGTAGTCGAGCGAGGCGTAACCCTTGGTACGGCTCTTCAGCTGGTCGAAGAAGTCGTAGATGATCTCCGCGAGGGGCAGCGTGTAGCGCAGCTCCACCCGGTCGGCGGAGAGGTAGTCCATGCCGAGCAGGGTGCCCCGTCGACCCTGGCAGAGCTCCATGACCGCGCCCACGTAGTCGTTTGGCGTCAGCACGGTGGCCCGGACCACCGGCTCGTACACCTCGGCGATCTTGCCGGTGGGGTACTCGCTCGGGTTGGTCACGACGATCTCGTCGCCGTCGTCAGTGAGCGCCCGGTAGACGACGTTGGGCGCGGTGGAGATCAGGTCGAGGTTGTACTCGCGCTCCAGCCGCTCCTGGATGATCTCCAGGTGGAGCAGGCCGAGGAAGCCGCAGCGGAAGCCGAAGCCCAGTGCGCCGGAGGTCTCCGGCTCGTAGTCCAGTGCGGCGTCGTTGAGCTTGAGCTTGTCCAGAGCCTCCCGCAGGTTCGGGTAGTCGGACCCGTCGATCGGGTAGAGGCCGGAGTAGACCATCGGCTTCGGGTCCTTGTAACCACCCAGAGCCTCGGTCGCCGGCCGGCTGTTGATGGTGACCGTGTCACCGACCCGGGACTGCCGGACGTCCTTCACACCGGTGATCAGGTAGCCGACCTCGCCGACGCCGAGGGCTTCGGCCTTGACCATCTCGGGTGAGATGACACCGATCTCCAGCAGCTCGTGCACCGCCCCGGTCGACATCATCTTGATCCGGTCGCGGGCGCTGATCCGCCCGTCGATGACCCGGACGTAGGTGACGACGCCGCGGTAGACGTCGTACACCGAATCGAAGATCATTGCCCGGGCGGGCATCGCGGCGTCGCCGACCGGTGGGATGAACTGCCGGACGATCTCGTCGAGCAGGTACGGGACGCCCTCGCCGGTCTTGCCGGACACCCGGATGCAGTCGGCGGGGTCACCGCCGATGAGGTGGGCCAACTCCTCGGCGTACTTCTCCGGCTGCGCGGCCGGCAGGTCGATCTTGTTGAGCACCGGGATGATGCGCAGGTCGTTTTCGAGAGCGAGGTAGAGGTTCGCGAGGGTCTGCGCCTCGATGCCCTGCGCCGCGTCGACGAGCAGCACGGCGCCCTCACAGGCAGCCAGCGACCGGGACACCTCGTAGGTGAAGTCCACGTGGCCCGGGGTGTCGATCATGTTGAGCACCGCTTGCTCGCCGGCCCGCTCGCCCTCGCGAATGGTCCACGGCATGCGGACGGCCTGGCTCTTGATGGTGATGCCGCGCTCGCGCTCGATGTCCATCCGGTCCAGGTACTGCGCGCGCATCTGCCGCGGGTCGACCACGCCGGTGAGCTGCAACATCCGGTCGGCCAGGGTCGACTTCCCGTGGTCGATGTGGGCGATGATGCCGAAGTTCCGGATGCGACCGGGGTCGGTGGCACCAGGGGCGTTCGCGCCGGGATCGAGCTTCGGTGGCACAGCGGTCCGTTCTGGTCGGCTGACGTGAACAGGCCGGCGCGCCGCCGACCCCCTCCATGTTCCCACGCCGCCGGGGTGCGCCAACTGCGCGGGCGATGGATCGGCGCGAGGAACCCTCACTCCACCGGCGGCTCGACGAAGAGCGCGGCCAGTCGGGGCAGCCGCCGACGCGCCTCATCCTCGTCGTCGAAGTCCCAGAAGTCGTTCAGGTCCGGCGTCCGCACCGGGTCACGGTCCGCCGGGAGGTCGGTAGCGGTGGCCTTGCGGTACGCGTCCCAGGGCACCGAGAGCATCTGCTCGGCCGAGAACTCCTCGCCGCTGAGCGAGGCCGCCCGCACCTGGGGCAGTTCGGCGAGCGAGTCCGGTTCGGTGACCGCGCGGGCGAAGACGGCCCGACCCTGGGTCATCAACCAGCCCCGGAAGTGTTCGAAGCCGTCGGCCGAGGCGCCACCGTTGATCAGGTACGCGGCACCCCACAGATCCGCCTTGTGCGAGGCGGCCAGCACCCGCGTCTGGTGCCGGGCGTACCCGATGATGTCCTCCGGGTCGCGCGCGGCGAGCAGCGCGACGGCCCGCGCGGCCACCGGGCCGGGCTCTCCCCCGCCGCCGGCCCGCGCCTCGTCGATCAGCTGCCAGAAGTCCTCGGTCCTCATGGCTTGGCAGTCTGGCAGTGTCACCGCGCGTCGCGCACACACCCCGGGGCAGCATGGTGGGATGTCGCCTTCCCCGCTGCCGCCGGTGCCCTACCACGCGAGCGCCCTGCGCCCGTCGTGGCAGGCGCTGCCTGTGCCGCTGCGAGCCGCCGTCGCCGACCGGCTCGGCGCGCCGGTGGTCGCCGCCCACGTCGCGGGCGCGGGCTTCACCCGAGGGTTCGCCGCCGTGCTCGACACCGCCGACGGTGGCCGGGCCTTCGTCAAGGCCGCACCCGCCGCCGAGCAACCGCATCTGGTCGACTGGTACGCCCGAGAGGCGGCGATCCTGGATCGGCTGCCGGCCGACCTGCCGGCGCCCCGCCCCCGGTGGACCCTCTCGACCGCCGGCTGGTTCGCGCTCTGCACCGACGCCGTGGACGGGCACACCCCACGCCTGCCCTGGGTGCCCGCCGAGTTGGACGCCACCCTCGCCGGGTACGCGCGGATCGCCGCCGCCCTGACCGACCCGCCGCCCGAGATGATCGCGCTCGGCCTGCCGCACCTGGCCGACCTGGCCCGGTCGGACATCCTCTGGTGGGAGGAGGTCGCCGCCGGCCGCGAACCGACCCCGCCACTGCCCGCGCCGCTGCTGAACCGGCTGCCCGAGTTGGTGGAGTTGGAGTCCCTCCTCCCCCGGTACGCCGCCGGGGTGACCGGCCTGATCCACGGCGACCTGCGGGTCGACAACGTGCTTGTCGACAGGGACGGCAACGCCTGGTTCTGCGACTGGACCTGGGCCTGCTCCGGGCCAGCCTGGTTCGACCTGGCCGGTCTGCTGCTCACCGCGCACGCCAGCGGGCTGGACGCGGACCGCCTCTTCGCCGCGCACCCGGCCACCGCCGGCGCACCCCCGGACGCGTTGGACGCGACCCTTGCCGCGTTGGCCGGCTACTACCTCACGGGCGCCGCGGCAGCGCCGCCGACGGCCTCGCCGCACCTACCGGCCCACCAACTGTGGAGCGGCGAGCAGTCACTCAACTGGCTGGCCCGCCGCCAGGGCTGGCAGTGACAGCGCCCTCGCCGACCCCCGGCGGCCCTCGGCGGCCCTCGGCGGCGGCCCTCTGCGGCCCCGGCGGCCCGGCGGCCCGGCGGCCCGGCGGCCCGGCGGCCCGGCGGCCCGGCGGCTCTTGATCGACTCGGGTTCCTTGAAGTCGGGTTGTCCGCCAGTCTTGGTTGCCCCGGTTTCCAGGAAACCGAGTGGATCATGCGTCGAGCGCCCTGTTGAACCCCCCACGACCCGGATGAACTCCGTTCGGGCCGAGCCGTTTTGGCTCGTCCCGGCCGACCTGGTAACCTGGCTCTTCGCGCAGCGGTGACGCATGTTCGTCATCACGCGCAACAAGCTGACCAACCCGAGCTATCAAGACGAGGCTGTCGCGTGGCGAACATCAAGTCCCAGATCAAGCGCAACCGGCAGAACGAGAAGGCCCGGCTGCGCAACAAGTCGGTCAAGTCGTCGCTGAAGACCGCCGTCCGGAAGTTCCACGAGGCTGCCGAGGCCGGTGACGTCGAGAAGGCGACCGCGCTCATGCTGGACGCCTCGCGCAAGCTGGACAAGGCCGTCAGCAAGGGCGTGATCCACTCCAACCAGGCCGCGAACCGCAAGTCCGCGATCGCAAAGCGCGTGGTGTCGCTCTCCGCCTGACGTTTACACCGTCAGACTGATTCGGAAAACCCCGGGCCCGAGGCCCGGGGTTTCCGCGTGTCCAGCGACCGGCCGTGTTCCTCGAGTCGGCCGTTCGGCACGTGAATCCGAGGGTCGGCGCTCAGTCTGGCGGGTTGGCCCGCAGGGGCGACGCTCGGTCTGACGACGGGTGGGCCCGCAGGGCGGCGCTCACTCTGACGGGTGGGCCCGCCGGGGCGGTGGCACCGGGTCGGCGGTGATCACCACGCCGGGGACGCTGTGCGAGACCCACTCCACCCGGGCTCGGCCGACCACCGGTTCAATCTGGCGGCGAAACCGGTCCCGTTCCTGCTCGGGCACGAGCGCCGCCGACCGGACCACGATCGCGGCCACCATGTCGTTGAGTTTCACCATGGCGGCCACCACGAGCGGCAGCACCAGCACCGCCCACCAGCTGACCAACTCGGCGAGGGCGAGCAGCACCGCCAGGGCGATGGCCCCCTCGAAGAAGACGAAGCACAGCACGCCGCCGGGGTTGACGAAACGCAGGCCGAGGAGCCGGGCGTAGAGGGGCCGGTAACGTTCCTCGTCCACCGGCACGGTGGCCCACACGGGGCGGTTCGCCCCCGTCACCTGGTGCTGCCCTGCCGGGCCGCCGCGACCGAGAAGACCGCACGCTCCAGGGCGTACGCCCGGTCGTCGGAGCCGCCCTTGACGGCCGCGTTGCATTCGGCGGCCACCTGCATGGCCCGGACCAGGCCCTCCGGGGTCCAGCCCCGTCCCTGCCGCTGCGCCCGCTCGATCTTCCAGGCGGGCATCCCGAGAGTGCTGGCAAGTTGGTACGCGTTACCCCGGCCGGCCGACGCCACCCGGGCCACCGTGCGCACCCCGTCGGCCAGGGCGTCGGCGATGGGCACCGGGTCGACCCCGACGTGCAGGGCCCAGCGCAGCGCCTCGAGCGCCGCCGGCACGTCGCCCACCATCGTGGCGTCCGCCACCGTGAAGCCGGTCACCTCGACCCGGCCCCGGTAGTAACGGGAGACCGTCTCGGCGCTGATCCGCCCATCGGTGTCGGCGATCAACTGGGAGCAGGCGGCGGCCAGCTCGCGCAGGTCGTTGCCGACTGCGGCGATGAGCGCCTCGGCGGCGTCGTCGGTGCACTTACCGCCGGCCCGGCGGATCTCGTCGCGGACGAAGGCCACCCGGTCGCGGTGCCCCTTGAGCTTGGCGGCCGGGACCACCGTCGCGCCGGCCGCTCGCAGACCGTCGGCGAACGCCTTGCCCTTGGCACCGCCCAGGTGCAGCACCAGCAGCTGGACCTCCGGGTCGGGATTCTTCGCGTACGCCAACAGCGCGGCGACCAGGTCCTTGCGAGCGTCCTGGCCGGAACGCAGGATCAGCAGCCGTCGCCCGCCGAACAGGGACGGGCTGAGCATCTCGGCGATCTCGCCGACGGCGAGCGCGCTGGCCTGGTACTCGCGGACGTCCGCCTCGGGGTCGACACCGCGAACCTTCGCGACAGCTTCGGTGACCGCGCGCGTGGCGAGCAGTTCCTCGTCACCGAGGACGAGCAGAATGGGAGCGAGGCTGGCCGGGGTCACGTCGCCCATATTCGCACGGCCCGCGCCGGGATCGTGCCTGCTCATTCGCTGCTTGATCGGCGCAGCCCGCACACAGCGCAAATCCAGACATCCAAGTCAATACCTCATTTAATCCGCAACTCGCCCGTTCAACCGGAGACCCGTTCGCGACCCACCGGGATCAGGGAGGCCACGGTGTCGTACCGCCGACCCCGGCAGGTCAGGGCCGCCGGCCGGCGGGCACACCTCGGCTGGCCACGGCGAGACCGTCGCCCGTTCGGACCACCGCCACATCGCCGTCCGTGTCGGTACGCAGCACCCGCACGCCGCCCCGGCCCAGGTGGGCGAGCAGCCCCTGGCTCGGGTGCCCGTAGGTGTTGCCGGTGCCCACCGGCACCAGCGCCACTGTCGGCCGCACCGCGTCGAGGAAGCCCGGGTCCTGATACGCCGACCCGTGATGCGCGACCTTCAACACGTCCGCCCGTAACTGGCCGGGAGCCGCCCGCGACACCATCGCGTGCTGCTCCTCGGTCTCCGCGTCACCGGCCAGCAGGATCCGCACCCCGGCCACCGTGGCGCGCAACACCAGCGAGTTGTTGTTCGGGTCGGATCTGGTCCCGGCCAGCGGGTACGGCGGACCGAGCACCAGCAGGTCGACCCCGCCCACCGGGTGGCGAGCGCCGGCCACAGTGGTGAGCAGCGCGGCCCGCCCGCCGGTGGCGGCGGCCCGGACCAGGTCCCGGCCGCTCTCCGGGTCCGCCGACGACGGCATCAGGACGGCACCGACCCGCCGCCCCCGGAACACCCCGGCCACCCCGCCCACGTGATCCGCGTGAAAGTGACTGATCACCAGGAGGGGCACCTCCCGTACGCCGAGCCGACGCAGACAACCGTCCACCGCGCCCGGTTCCGGCCCGGCGTCCACCACCACCGCCCGGCCGCGCTCGACCGGGAGCACCAGGGCGTCGCCCTGGCCCACCGCGCAGGCCACCACCACCCAACCGGCGGGCGGCCAGCCAGCGGCCAACAGCCTGACCGGCAGGGCACCCAGCACGGCGGCGACACCCACCACCGCCACCAGCCGCCGTACGAGTGGCCGGCGCACCGCGATCAGCAGCGCGACGGTGAGCCCGGTCAGCAGCAGGGCACCTGGCACACCACCCGGCCACGGAAGGGTGCCGCCCGGCAGTCGAGCGCCCTGCCGAGCGATGACCACCAACCACCAGGCCGGCCAACTCGCCAGCCACGCGAGGAACTCGGCACCGGCGGGCCAGATCGGCGACACCATGGCCGCCAGCACACCCAGCACGGTCGCCGGCGCGATGGCCGGCACCGCCAGCAGGTTCGCCGGAACCGCCACCAGGCTCACCGTGCCGGAGATCCCGGCGACGACCGGGCCGCAGGCGAGCTGGGCGGCCGCCGGCACTGCCAACGCCTCGGCCAGCCCGGGTGGGACACCTCGCCGCCGCAACCCGTCCCGCCAGCGCGGCGCGAGCAGCAACAGGCCACCAGTGGCAAGCACGGAGAGAGCGAACCCGGGGTCCCCGGCCAGTTCGGGGTCGACGAGCACCAGCACGGTGACCGCGGCGGCTAGCGCGGGCAGCGCCGCCCGTGGTCGACCCACGGCGAGCGCGGCCAACCCGATCGCTCCCATGGTGGCGGCCCGTACGACACTCGGCGACGGGCGGACCAGGATGACGAACCCCACCAGGGCCATCCCGCACAGCGCGGCGGCGAGCCACGGGCCGGCTCGCGACCAACGGGCCAGCAAAAGCACCGCACCCACCACAATTGCCACGTTGGAGCCGGAGACCGCGTTGAGGTGGGTCATCCCGGTGGCCTGGAAGTCCTCCTCGACGGCAGGTGGTAACCGGCTGGTGTCGCCCACCACCAGACCGGGCAGCAGCCCACCGGGGTCGTCGGGCAGCGATGCGCAGGCCTGTTGCAGGCCGGTACGCAGCGTCCCGGCGGCGCGCTGCGCCCAGGACGGCACGCCGTGCCGCTCCGGCGGATCGTTCGTGCTGAGCACCGCCGCGGTGAGGTCGCCGCCGCGCGGCACGCCGAGTCGACCGTCGACGGTGAGGCGTTGCCCGGGCAGCAGGCCCCGCCACGCCGGGTCGGTCGCCAGGACGAGCAGCCGCACCGACGTGTGGATCCGTCGACCATCGGGGTCGGTGAGCCGGACCAACTCGGCCGACACCAGCACCATGCCCGGTCGCCCGGCGCTCCGGATCGGGCGCGGATCGTCCCGGACGACCAGGTCGGCGGTGATCGGCGCGTGGTGCTCGGCGAGGGCACGGATCACCGGCGCGTCGCGAACGGCGAGCCGGGCGGCCGTGGCCGCACCACCGCAGACCACTCCGAGGCCGACAGCCACGACGACCCAGCCGTAGCGCCGCACCACGGCTCGGGGACTGCCGAGGCGGCCGAGCAGGTGCACCGCACCGATTGCCGTCAGACCGGCGGCCGTGCCGGCCACCGTCAGGACGGCGCGGCCGCCGAGGTGCAGGCCGACGAGCGCGGTGAGCCAGGCCGCCACGGCGAGACCGGCCAGTCGCAGATCCGGCGGCTCGGACCGGGCCTCGGTGGCCGGTGGGTCAGCGGCTGCGGGAAGCCTGCTCACACCGTCACCAGGTCTTTGAGCTGCTCGTACCGAGCATCGCCGATCCCGTCGACCTGGCGTAGGTCGCCGACGGACCTGAACCCGCCGTGCTGATCCCGGTGGGCGAGGATCCGTTGGGCGAGCACCGGGCCGACCCCGGGCAGCGCGTCGAGCTGCGCCAGTGTCGCGGTGTTGAGATTCAGCGGCCCGGAGGCGGGCGCCGCACCGCCGGCCGCGGGCCCGGCCGCACCGTCGGGCGCCGGCGGTGGCGTCACGCCGACCACGATCAGCTCGCCGTCGGTGACCTTGCGGGCGGGGTTGAGCAGCGCCACGTCGACCCCGGGCAGCGCGCCGCCGGCCGCCTGCACCGCGTCGGCGAGACGGGAACCGGCCGGCAGGCGTACCAGACCGGGTTTTCGGACCTTGCCCGCGACCGCCACCACCACCTCGCCGGCCTCGGACGGGCCAGGGGCGGCCGCCGGCGCGGCCGACGCGGTCTCGCTGGACAGCGGGGTGACCGGTTCCGACTGCGGCCGGGCCTGCCAGGCCCAACCTGCCGCACCCGCGACCACCACCACGGCGACCACCGCCAACGCCCGCACACCACGCCGCCCGGGGTCGAACGCCCCCGGCCCCGGCAACCGCGGCTCGGGCGGGACCGCGGGGCCTTCCGACGTCGGCTCCGCGACCGGCCCGGCGGGCCGGGAGAACAGCACGTCTGCCGGCGGCGCGCCGACCAGGGACGACGGGGGTACGCCCGCGAGCGGCGCCTCCGGCCGGGGCAACGGCGCGACAACCGTCTCCGTCAGCCGGCGCAGGCGCTGGCGTACCTCTGTCTCCTCGTCGTGCGACACAACGCGACGCTAGGGCGGCGGCCGGGACGGTGGAGGGCGACGACGCCGCCCTGTGGACAACCAGCCCCCCTGTGGACAACGCCCTGATCATGCCTCGATCTGCTATGAGGGAGCCGACTTCTCACTGTCTCCACTTTGCTGCGTTGTCGCCTTGTCTCGATCACGCCCGGGCTGGAAACATGATCTCCGCTGAAGTCCGGGAGAGCCGCTCATGCCGACGAGACCACCGCATTACCGCTGCCTGGCGGATGACATCGAGCAGAAATTCCGCTCAGACGAATACTTGCCTGGGCAACAACTGCCGTCGGTGTCCGAGATTGGCGAGCTGTACAACGTGGCACGCTCCACGGCCTATCGGGCCGTCAAGGAACTGCACGAGCGGAACCTGATCTACGGTCAGCAGGGCCAGGGCGTCTTCGTCGCCGACAGCTAGGGTCCAACCCCAGGAGGCTTCAGCGACGGTCAGCGGGCCTCGGGGTCGAGGCCGAGCACGGCTCGTCCGCCGTCCACCGGCAGCGTCACCCCGTTGATGAAGCTCGCCGCGGGCGACAGCAGGTACGCGACGGCCTCGGCCACCTCGTCCACCCGCCCGATACGTCCCACCGGGTGCAGCCGGCTCAGCTCGGCGTCGATCCACTGCGCCTGGGTGGGATCCTGCGAGGCAAGGAACTCGGCGTGCCGCTCGGTGGCGATCGAGCCGAGCGCGACAGCGTTCGCCCGGATGCCGTGCCTTCCGTACTCGACGGCCAGGGCCCGGGTCAGCCCCTCCACTGCGGCCTTCGCCGTCGCGTACGGCAGGGCACCGGACACGGGTCGGCGGGCCTGGTGCGACGAGACGTTGACGATCGCGCCGCCGGAGGCGCGGGCCAGGAAGCGGCGGACCGCGACCGCGGCACCCACCACTGCTGGGCGGAGGTTCAGCCCGATCAGGTCGAGCACCGTGTCGGCCGACGCGGAGTGCAACGTGGCGTCACGGAACACCGCGGCGTTGTTCACCCAACCGGTCAGCGGCGCGGCCTGGTCGGCCAGCTCGGCGGCACGCTCGGCGACCTGCTCGTCGGCGGCGTCGCCGATCACCGCGACGAGCCGTCCGGCGGCCCGATGGCCGGCCAACCAGTCGACAGCGTCGGCGTCGTGTTCCAGGACGACGATTGTGGCTCCGGTGTCCAGCAGCCGTTCCACCACGGCCCGGCCGACACCGCGTCCACCTCCGGTCACCACGTACGACGAGGGCAACGATCAGCCCTCCGTTCGGCGGTGGACCACCACGCAGGCCAGGCCCGGTCCGGCGTGCGCGGCGACGACGGCACCCGCCTCGGAGACGTACGTGTCGTGCAGTCGGTCACCGAACCGTTCGGTGAGCGCGGCGCGCAACGCCTCGGCCCGTTGCGGTGCGGCCAGGTGGTGCACCCCGAGGTCGACGTCGTCGTCGCCGGCCGCCTCGACGGCCAGATCCACGAGACGGGCCACTCCCCGGCTGGCGGTGCGGACCTTCTCGCGAAGCACTATCGCCCCGTCCGGCATGTGCATGATCGGCTTGACGGACAGTGCGGTGCCGACCAACGCCTCGGCCGCATTGATCCGGCCGCCCCGGCGGAGGAACTCGAGCGTGTCGACGTAGAACCAGACCGTGGTGCGGGCAACGGCGGCGAGCGCCGCGTCGCGTACCCCGGCACTGTCGACGCCGGCCTCGGCGGCGGTGGCGGCGGCGATGGCCGGAAAGCCCAGCCCCATGCCCGCCGAGCGGCTGTCCACGACCTCGACCCGGCCGTCCAGGTCGGCGGCGGCGAGCCGCGCGGCCTCCACAGTGCCGGACAGCGCGGCGGAGAGGTGCACCGAGACGATCCCGTCGGCGCCGGCGTCCAGCAGTCGACGGTACGTCCGGGCGAACTGCTCGGGTGCCGGGCGGGAGGTGGTCGCCGTGACCCGCCGGGCGCTCAGTGCCACTGTCGCGTCGGCCGGCTGGGTTTCCACCCCCTCCAGCCCTTCCGCGCCGTTGAGCACGACTGTCAACGGCACGACGGTCAGCCGGTGCGCCTGCACCAGCTCGGGCGGAAGGTAGGCGGTGGAGTCGGTGACAACCGCGACGGGCATGCCCGGCACGCTAGCCGATCGAGCTGGCGAACGCCGAGGCGCGAGCGTTCAGACCGCGTCGACGGCGACCGGTGCGGTGATCAGGCCGACGTTGTGCGCCCGCAACTGCCACCCACGAACGTCGTCGTGGCGCAGCTCGGTCCAGTGGCAGTTGGCCAGCGAACCGACGGTGCGCAGCACGGCAGTGTCCCAGCCGAGCAGGTGACCGATGCCCTGCCGGGAGCCGCCGCCGTGGGTGGCGATCACCACGGTGCCGCCCGGGGCCGCATCGGCTGCCTCCCGGAGCGCGGTGCCGACCCGCTCACCGAGGTCGTGCAGGGGCTCCAGATCCGCGCCCGGGTCGGGGTCGCCTGCCCGCCACCGCGCGTACTCCTCGGGAAACCGCTCCGCGACCTCGGTGAGGTGCAGACCCTGCCAGTTGCCGAATTTGCGCTCGCGCAGCCTCGCGTCGGTGCGTACCGGCAGCCCGGTCAGCGCGGCGAGCGCGGCGGCGGTCTCCGCGGCGCGGCTCAGGTCGCTGGCCACGATGGCGTCGGGCCGCAGCGCCGCGAGCAGCGGAGCGGCGGCGCGAGCCTGGTCGCGACCACGGTCGTTCAGGGGTACGTCGAGCTGCCCCTGGACGCGGTTCGCGGCGTTCCAGTCGGTGTTGCCGTGCCGCCAGACGATCAGCCGGGTCATTCGGCGGCGGCGGACCCGCTGGCGTCGGCCTCGACCAGGTCGCGATCGACGAACGGGATGGTGGGGCAGTCCTTCCAGAGGCGGTCGAGCCCGTAGAACTCGCGCTCCTCGGTGTGCTGGACGTGCACCACGATGTCGACGTAGTCGAGGAGCACCCAGCGGCCACCCCGCTCGCCCTCGCGCCGCACCGGCTTCGCCTTGTCCGGCAGCTCGAGCAGGCTCTCCTCGATCGCGTCGACGATGGCCAGCACCTGACGCTCGTTGGGGGCGGCGGCGAGCACGAACGCGTCGGTGATGGCGAGCTGGTCGCCGACGTCGATGATCGTGATGTCCTGCGCCTTCTTGTCGGCGGCGGCCTGGGCGGCCGCGATAGCCAGCTCGTGAGCGCGTTCGGAAACTGTCACCGTTCTCCTTTGATCAAGCGTGCGATGCTCCAAGCGTCTCATACCCGGCGGGACCCCGATCGTCCAGTTCTGGTCGGTTAAGTGCACGAACCTGGGCATAAAGGGCGCCTTCAGCGCTGATAGAGGCTCCGCTTGGCGATGTACTGCACCACACCGTCGGGCACCAGATACCAGACCGGCTCACCCCTGGCGACCCGCGCCCGACAGTCCGTCGACGAAATGGACATCGCCGGCACCTGGATCAGGCTGACAGTGTCCGCCGGGAGGTGCTTGTCGGTGAGCGGGAACCCGGGCCGGGTCACGCCGACGAAGTGGGCCAACTCGAAGATCTCGTCCAGGTCCTTCCAGGACAGGATGCGTTGCAGGGCGTCCGCGCCGGTGATGAAGAACAACTGCACCTTCGGCCCGTACTCAGCCTGAAGGTCACGCAGCGTGTCGACCGTGTAGGTCGGCCCATTGCGGTCGATGTCGACCCGACTGACCTGGAAGCGAGGGTTGGAGGCGGTGGCGATCACTGTCATCAGGTAGCGGTCCTCCGCCGGGCTGACCGGCTCGTCCGCCTTCTGCCACGGCTGCCCGGTGGGGACGAACACCACCTCGTCCAGGCCGAACCGGTCCGCCACCTCGCTGGCCGCGACAAGGTGCCCGTGGTGGATCGGGTCGAAGGTGCCACCCATGATCCCGATCCGCCGGATATCTTCCTCCACCCAATGATCGTAGGCCGAGCGTCGGGGCCGACCAGCCCGGCCCGGCACCACCGTCCGTCACTCCCCCTCCGAGCGACGGCAGAGCATGCCGCAACCACCCAACGCACTGCGTTGATCAACTCGGCGAGGGCGAGGTGATCGACTCGGCTTCCTGAAAGTCGGCCTGTTGAGGAGGCCCGGACGCCGCGCGTTCATGGAAGCCGAGTCGATCAAGGGAGGTCGCCGCAGCGCACGGCGCCGTACCGCACACTGCCGCACCGCACGGCGCCACAGATGGCACTCGCGGGATTCTGCCCGGCGGCGTATATTCGTCAACGAGTAACCGTCGACGAGCGAGAGGGGTCGTCGTGCCGAAGCGGCGCAAGGTCGGCAATCTGCTGGCGCTGGCCGTGCTGTCCGCCCTGGTCCAGCGGCCGATGCACCCATACGAGATCGCCACCGCACTGCGTGCCTGGGGCAAGGACCAGGACATGGAGTTCAAGTGGGGGTCCTTCTACACGGTGATCGGCAACCTGGACAAACACCACCTGATCGAGGCGGTGGAGAGTGTGCGCGAGGGCCGACGCCCGGAACGCACCGTCTACCGGATCACCGACGCGGGGCGGGTGGAGTTGGTCGACTGGGCTCGCGAGCTGGTCTCCACGCCGATGGCGGAGCAGCCACGTTTTCGGGCCGGGTTGTCAGTGCTCGCCGCTCTGCACCCGGACGAGGCCACCGACCTGCTGCGGCAGCGGTTGGATCTGCTGGAGGCCGCGATCCGCCAGGACCGCGAGACGCTCGACGCGCACCTGCGGGAGATTCCGCGACTGTTCCTGGTGGAGTCGGAGTACGACCTCGCCATGCGGGACGCCGAGGCGGCCTGGCTGCGGGGGCTGCTCGCCGAGCTGACGTCGGGGAGCTACCCGGGGTTGGACGTCTGGCGGGCCTTCCACGAGACCGGCGAGATGCCGGCCGAGTTGACCGAGTTGGCGGCGAGGGGCAGCAACCCGAACGCCGACCCCGACACCCCGACCACCCCATCCGCGGAGGCCGGCCCCGACCGCGTCGAACGCACCGACAGCAGCAGCCGGAGAGCCGACGGCACCGGCTGAAGAACGGCCCCGGCGAGGTGCGCCAACACCTCACCGGGGCCCTGACCCCGAACCGACGCCTGGGAAGGCACCCGGCCCGAAGCGGCAACCACGAGGATAACCGGGCTCCCTCCCAGGTCCGCGCACCCGCGCACCGACCACACCAGGTCCGCGCACCCGCGCACCGACCACACCAGGTCCGCGCACCCGCGCACCGACCACACCCAGGGAGAGAGCATGACCACGGTACGAACCGCGATCGTCATCGGCGGTGGTATCGCCGGGCCGGTGACAGCGCTCGCGTTGCGCCGCGCCGGCATCACCGCAACCGTCTACGAGGCCTACCCGACCACGGCCAGCGGCATCGGCGGCACCCTCGCGCTCGCGCCGAACGGCGTGGCGGCCCTGCACGCTGTCGGCGTCGATGAGGCGGTGACGGCGATTGCCACACCGATCGGCCGCAGCGCTCTGGCCGTCGGCCGCCGCCGCATCGACATGCCCACGCTGACCGGGGCGCCGCCGCTGCGTGTGGTGCACCGTTCCGAGTTGTACCAGGTGCTGCACGACCAGGCATTCGCCGAGGGGGTGCCGTTCGCGTACGGCAAGAGGCTGGTCGGCGCCGAGCAGACCAGCGACGGCGTTGTCGCACGCTTTGCGGACGGCAGCACCGCGACGGCCGACATCTTAGTCGGCGCGGACGGAATCCGCTCCACGGTCCGGGGTCTCATCGACCCGGCCGCGCCCGGCCCCCGGTTCACCGGACTGCTCGGCGTCGAGGCCGTCGCCCGGCACGAGGTGGACGCCGAGCCGGGCACCATGACGTTCGCGTTCGGGCGGCGCGGTTACTACCTGTACTGGCCGGAGCCGGGCGGCGGCACCCGGTGGGGGGCCAACCTGCCGCAGCAGCGGCCGATGAGCCTCGTCGAGGCCCGGGCGATGCCGGCGGAGCAGTGGCTGGACACGCTGCGGGCCACCTACGGCGACGACGACCCGGGCCGGGAGCTGGTGGCGACGAGCAACGCCGACGAGCTTCAGGTGGTCGGGTCGTTGCAGATCATGCCGCCCGTGCCGCACTGGTATCGGGGCCGGATGGTGCTGGTGGGCGACGCGGCGCACGCGCCGTCGAACAGTTCGGGGCAGGGTGCGTCGTTGGCCATCGAGAGCGCTGTGCAGCTCGCTCGCTGCCTGCGTGACCTGCCGGACGTCGAGGCCGCATTCGGCGCGTACGTGCGGCTGCGTCGTACCCGGGTCGAGAAGGTCGCGGCCCGGGCGGCCCGGATCAACCACGCGAAGGCTCCCGGCGCGGTCGCGCGGACGCTGATGCCGTTGCTGATGCCGCTGATGGTGCGCACGGTGCTGGACCCGGAGAAGACCGTCGCCGACGAGCAGCGCTACGTCATCGACTGGGACGCGCCGGTCACGGCGGAGCCAGTCCTGCGGTGAACGGTGGCCGCGCGGGGTGGCCGGCCAGCCACCCCGCGCTGGTCAGCGCTCAGGCCGAGGCGGCCGCCACCGCCGTCCGGGCGACGAGCGCACGGCGCAGGTCGTCGTCGGCGTCGGTCACCACCCGGCGCAGCCCGGGGGTCAGGTCGTCGCGGGCCAGCAGCGCCGCGGCCGACTCCCGGGTGGGCTGCGCCACGGCGTAGCGGGGGAACGCCAGGGCCGCCACCCGGTCGGCCGTCCAGGGGGTACGCAGGTGCGCGGCGGCCGGCATCTCCGCGAAGTACTGATCGACGTACGCGCTGGTCAGGTCGGCCTGCTCGGGTTGCCAGAACCCCTCGCTGATCGCCTCCAGCAGTCGACCGGATCGTTCGGTGTCCCGCACGATGATCTCCCAGGTGGCCTGCTTCGCCACCGGGTCAGGCAGGGCCGCCCGGCAGTGTGCGGCCCGTTCCGCGCCGCTGAAGCTGTTGTCGGCGGCGGCCTCGATGGCGATCTCCGCCTCGCCGGCGGCACCCAGCACCACCAGGCGACGCAGCACCGCCCAGCGCAGCTCCGCGTCGACCTTCAGACCGGCTGGCACGTCCCGGCCGGCGAGCCAACCGACGAGCAGGTCGGCGTCGGTTGTCGCGGCGATCCAGCCCCGGGCGGCGGCAAGCTGCAACGACCCGCCGGCCGGCGCGCCGTCGAGCAGCCGCTGGCACGCCCCCGTGATCCTGGCCAGCGCCGTGGAGCGGGTCAGCGGGTCGAGGTACCGGTCGACCAGGGACCGGCTGAGCGTCAGCACGTCCTCCGCGATGATCACTTCGGTCTCGGTGGGCAGCGCGGCGGCCATCAGGTCGACCAGGCCGGTGACCGGCCGCTCGCCGTCGATAGTGGCGTCCAGTGCCTCGCGCCAGAGCACCGCCCTCGCCAACGGATCGGGCAGACCGGGCAGCACCTCCCGGACGGCGTTCGCCGACGCCGGGTCGAGCCGTACCTTCGCGAAGGTGAGATCACCGTCGTTGAGCAGCAACAACCGGGCCGCCGGCTGACCGGTCAGCGCACCGAGCACGGTGCGCCCACCGTCGGTGTCCGGGTCGATGTCCACCTCGTCGTGCTGCCCGGCGCCGCCCATCGAGTAGCGGCCCACGCCGATCCGGTGTGGGCGCAGCACCGGGTGAGACTCGGGTGCGGTCTGCACCACTGCCACCTCGGTGTAACGGCCGTCGGCGTCCACGGCGACCTCGGCACGCAGCGTGTTGACCTGCGGTCGGCGCAACCACAGCTCGGCCCAGTCGGACAGGTCCCGCCCGCTGCTGGCGGAGAGACCGGCCAGCAGGTCGGCGAGGGTGGCGTTGCCGAAGCGGTGGGCGGCGAAGTGCGCGTTCAGGCCGGCGAGGAATGCCTCGTCGCCGAGCCACGCGACCAACTGCCGCAGGACGCTGGCTCCCTTGGCGTACGAGATGCCGTCGAAGTTGAGCAGGCCCTCGTCGGCGTCGGCCACCTCCGGCGGAGCGACCGGATGGGTGGAGGGTCGCTGGTCGGCGGCGTACCCCCAGGCCTTACGGCGCATGGCGAACGTCGTCCAGGCCTGGTCGAAGCGTGTCGCCTCGGCGGTGACCCGGGTGCCCAGGTACTCCGCGAAGGACTCGTTCAGCCACAGGTCGTCCCACCAGCGCATGGTGACCAGGTCACCGAACCACATGTGCGCCATCTCGTGGGCGATGGTGGTGGCCCGCTGCTCGCGCTCGGTGTCGGTGACCGCCGAACGGAACACGTAGTCGTCGCGGAAGGTGACGATGCCCGGATTCTCCATCGCCCCGGCGTTGAACTCCGGCACGAACGCCTGGTCGTACTTGCCGAACGGATAGCGCTCGGTGAAGAGCTGGTGGAACCGGTCGAGGCACTGCCTGGTGACGGTGAAGATCTCGTCGGCGTCGGCGTCGAGGTGCTCGGCGAGCGAACGGCGGCAGTAGATGCCCAGCGGTATGCCGTAGTGCTCGGCCCGCCGGACGTGGTACGGCCCGGCGATCAGCGAGAAGAAATACGTGGCCAGCGGCGCGCTCGGGGCGAACTCCCACCGCCCGGGGGCCGGGTTGGCGGCCACCTCGGCGTTGCCGGAGACGATCCACTGCGGTGGCGCGGTGACCGAGAGGGTGAACGGGGCCTTGAGGTCGGGCTGGTCGAAGGCCGCGAAGATGCGCTGCGCGTTGTCGAGGAAGGACATGGCGTAGAGGTACGTTTCGCCGTCGGCCGGGTCGACGAAGCGGTGCATCCCCTCCCCCGTCTTGGAGTACGCCATCTCGGCCTCGACGACGAGCGTGTTCTCCGCGGCCAGGTCGCCGAGGGGCAGCCGGTTGTCGGTGAGCAGGGCCGGGTCGAGGTCGCTGTCGTTGAGGCGTACGCCGAGCAGTGTGGCGGGCTTGACCTCGGCGAAGGTCGCGGCGCCGGGGGTGGCCCGGAAGCGGATCTCGACGCGGGAGCGGAACAGGTCGCCGCCGCCGGTCAGGTCGAGGTCCACCTGATAGGACTCGACAGTAATCGCCGCGCCACGCGCGGTCGCCTCTACACGGGTCAGGCTCGGCATCCGCTTATCCTGCCCGATGGGGATCGGCACCCGGTCACCACCTGACCCTCGGCACTGGAGGAAAGAACAATGGCGCAGCACCCCAAGGGCGACTTCGACCTCTCTCGGGCGGTCTGGCAGCGGGCCGAGGGGGACACCTCCGACAGTGCCGTTGAGGTCGCCTTCGTCGACGACCTGATCGGGATGCGCAACTCGGCCGAGCCGGACGGGCCGGTGCTGGTATTCACCCAGGCCGAGTGGGACGCCTTCGTGGCCGGCGCACAGGACGGCGAGTTCGGCCTGGACTGACAGTGCCGGCTGACCCGTCGGCGGCGGATCGCCGTGCCGGTGCCAGTGGTCGGGGCACCGGCACGGCCACCCGGGCGGATTGGCCGACGCTCCCTTGCCGGCTTGATCGGCCGGGGTTGGCGGTCAACCATTGCCGGGGCCGTCGCCGTCACCCCAGCCGAGGCCACCGGGGCCTGGGGCGTGGTGGAAGCCCGGATGGTCCGCCACGTCGACGCAGCGCTCGCCGTCCGGGCCGAGCGCGCCGCAGAACAGCCGCTCGGCACGCTGCCAGGCGTCCGCCGGGGACAGGGCCGCCGCACCGAGTGCCACCTCCGAGCGGAGCAGGCTCAGCGCCTCGGCGTACGCCACCGCCAGCTCACGTGCCTCGGCCGGGCCGGGCGCGGTGAAGCCCAGGTGCACCGTGAAGAACCGGTGTGGGCGGGTGGGCCGCCGCGGCGGCCCGATCAGTGATCGTCCGTCGCGGCTCCCGCCGAGTGCTCCGGCCGCTCGCCGCTGCCGCCAGTGTGGCGACCTGTTGTCGCGCATCCGCCCTCCCCGTGCTCGTCCCACCAGCAGCAAACCAGGTTTCGCCGCCCCTGGGAGGGGCCAGCCGGGAGGGATTCAGCGGCGTCGGCGCGGGTAAGCGCGGTGGTCCACGGCGACCAGCCGTACCTGCGCGTGAGGAGACCTGATGGCGACCATGCCGGCCGACCGCAGCCCGGACAGCACCCTCGCGCTGCTCCGCGCCGGCTACCGTTTCATCAGCGAGCGCTGCGATCGGTACGGCAGTGACGTCTTCGCGACCAGGATCCTGCTCGCTCCGACCATCTGCCTGCGCGGCCGGCCGGCGGCGGAGCTGTTCTACGACAACCACCGCTTCCAACGCGCCACAGCGATGCCACTGCGGGTCCAGCGGACCCTCACCGGTCGGGGTGGGGTGCAGGGGCTGGACGGGTCGGAGCACGCCGGGCGCAAGGCGATGTTCATGTCGATCATGACACCGGCGGCGATCCAGCGGCTCGGTCGACTCTTCGACGACGAGTGGCGGATCCGGGTCGCCGCCTGGGAGGCCGCCGGTCCGGTGTCGCTCTACGACGAGTTGGGTCGGTTGCTCACCCGGGTGGTCTGCGCCTGGGCCGGGGTGCCGCTGCCCGCGTCGCAGGTGGAACGGCGCGCCGCCGAGCTGCACGCCATGATCGAGGCGCCGGCGGTGCTGGGCCCCCGGCACTGGCGGGGGCGGGTCGCCCGGTATCGCGCCGAACACTGGCTCGCCGGCCTCGTCGAACGAACCCGGGTCGGCATCGATCCGGCGCCGCCCGGTAGCGCCCTGGCGGTGATCGCCGAACACCGTGACGAGCACGGCGACCTTCTCCCCCGGCGGATCGCGGCGGTGGAATTGCTCAACGTGCTGCGCCCCGTGGTCGCCATCGACCAGTACCTGACCTTCGCCGCCCTCGCCCTGCACGACCACCCGGCCTGGCGCGAACGGGTCCGGGACGACGACGAGGCCACCGAGCACTTCGTCCAGGAGGTACGCCGCTACTACCCGTTCTTTTCCATGGCGGCGGCCCGGGTACGGCGGTCCTTCGACTGGCAGGGCCACCACTTCCCGAAGGGCCGGCGGGTACTGCTCGACCTCTACGGCACCAACCACCATCCGGCGATCTGGCCGCAACCGGAACTGTTCCGCCCAGAGCGGTTCGCCGGCCGCCGGGTGGACCCGTTCGAGCTGATCCCGCAGGGCGGCGGCGACCACTGGGCCGGGCACCGCTGCGCCGGCGAGTGGATCACCATCGACCTCATGAAGCGGGCGGTCACCAACCTGGCCACCGCCATGCGCTACGACGTACCAGTGCAGAACCTGGCCCTGGACCTGCACCGGATTCCGGCGCTGCCGCCTCTCGGACTCACAGTCACCAACGTCCACCGCGCCGCCTGACCTTGGCCCCGCCGACCGTGGTGATCGGCGAGGCGGACGTGTGCCTCAGCAGTCGGAACGACCCGTTGTTTGATCGACGGCGATGCGGGCAGGTGCTCTCCGCACCAACCGCGCAGTGTCCGCCACGGAGGTGTCATGTCAGCGTCCGGCCCGACCGGTGACGTCCGGCGCGCGACGCGCCGGTGGGAGGTCGAGCACGGGGGCGCGCCGCCGGCCCGCCTCCCGATGACGTACGTGTTGCCGCTGCGGTGGCACACCGACACCGGCCTGGCCGAGCTGACCGACTACCTGCGCTGGCTCGGCGAGCGGGTCGAGGTGCTCGTGGTCGACGGCTCGCCGGCGGATCTCTTCGCCCGGCACGCCGAGATGTGGGGAGGGCTGATCCGGCACCTCCCACCGGACCCGGGCGAGCAGGGGCTCAACGGCAAGGTGCTCGGCGTACACACCGGCGTCCGTGCGGCCGGCCACGAGCACGTGGTGATAGCCGACGACGACGTCCGGTACGACGAGGCCGCGCTGATCGCCGTGCACCGGCTGCTGGGCCGGGTCGACCTGGTACGACCGCAGAACTACTTCGACCCGCTGCCCTGGCACGCCTGGTGGGACACCGGCCGCACGCTGCTCAACCGGGCGCTCGGAGCGGACTACCCGGGCACCCTCGCCGTGCGGCGCGGCACGTTCCTCGCCATGGGCGGGTACGACCCGGACGTGCTCTTCGAGAACCTGGAGCTGATCCGTGCCGTGCGTGCCCACCGGGGCACCGAGGCCGTCCCGGCCTGGCTGTACGTGCGCCGGTTGCCCCCGGACGCCGCGCACTTCCGCGGTCAACGGGTCCGTCAGGCGTACGACGATCTGGCTCAGCCGGCTCGCCTGCTGACAGTGCTCGCGGTGGTGCCGGCGGTGGTGGTCGCGTCGCGTCGACCCGCCCTGCTGCTCGGCGCGGCGGCCGGGGTCGTGGCCCTGGCCGAGACGGGTCGCCGACATGCCGGCGGCAGCCGGGTGTTCCCGCCGGCCACGGCGCTGGCGGCACCGTTCTGGTTGCTGGAACGTGGTGTGTGCAGCTGGCTGGCGGTGGCCCAGCGCCTCCTGCTGGGCGGCGTCCGCTACGGCGACACCCGGATTCGCCGAGCCGCGACCCCAACCCCCCACACCCGCGCGATCTTGCACTTTCTGTGGGGGCGAACCATCCCAGACAGGACGAAGAACCAGCAGTAAGTGCAAGATCGCGGGGCAGGTCGGGTGGGGACGCCGACAGCTCGCGGGCACCTGAGGGTGGCCGCGAGCTGTCGTGGTATTTCGGGGTGGCTTAGCGCGTGGCGTGGTCCTTGACATCGTGGGCGGCGGACTTCGTGTCGTCCTTGACCGCGTGCACGGCGTCCTGAGCGGTGGACTTCACCGACTCGGCGGCCTGCTGCGCCGGCTCACGCAACTCGCTGGCCACCTCGCCCAGCTTCTCCTTCACCGCACCGCTGTGCTCACTGACCTTGGCCTTCACCTGGGCGGCGGCCTGCTGCTCGCGGCGAGACGCCGGAATCAGCGACGAGGCCAGCCAGCCGACCCCGAACGCGATCAGACCGGCAGCGAGAGGGTTGCCCTGGGACTTCTGCCGGATCACCCGCGGCGCGCTGTGCGCGGCGTCGCTGACGGTGGTCGCCGCCGAGTGCGCGGCGTCGCTGACGCTGGAGGCCGCCGACGAGGCGCGGTCACCCACCGAATGGGCGGCGTGGCCGGTGCCGTGGCCGAGGTCAGACGCGGTTCCCATGACCTTGTCCCTCACATTCTGCAGAGCGGAACGGGCCCGCTGCTTGCGGTCGTCGACGATGCGGCTGGGGCTGACCTTGTACGCCAGCGCATCCACATCGGAGCTGAGGCTGTTACGGGTTGCTTCGATCTCGCGGCGGATCTGATCGGGATCGGTGCTCATCGGGTGACTCCCTCCGGGTGCGGCTTGAGCGCGTCGGGGATCCGCTGCACGCTGTCGTTTGTCTGCTTGAGCCCGCGGACGTGCTGGGCGTTCTTCTTGGCCATCGAGTAGAGGACCGCGGCGACAGCGGCCCAGATCACTGCCACGATCAGCGCGGCCAGGCCGGAATCCATGACGTTGTCCAGGAACTGCCACACGGCGATGGACACGAAGAGTGCCACCATGTAACCGCCGAAACCGGCACCACCGAAGAGGCCAGCGGCCTTGCCGGCCTTCTTGCCCTCCTGGCGGATCTCCGCCTTGGCCAGCTCGACCTCCTGACGCATGAGCGTCGACAGGTCGGTGGTGACCTGACGCATCAGGTCGCCGAGCGAACTGCCCTTCACCTCCGCGGCGGTGTGCGGGGCACCCGCGTCGGGGTGGTAACCGGAGTCCAGGCCGGACCCCTGCGTCGGCATGCTCATGCCGTCGCCTCCCTTCGGATGACTCGGCTGCTCACGGGCGAGGGCTGCCGCTGGACGGCACGCCGGGCAGCGGGTCGGTCTGGGTCACCGGCGGCAGCGGCTGACCGGTGCCGGAGTGCTCCGGGGCGTCGCCCCGGCCGGGCTCGGCGTAGCCACCGGGCGCCGGGTCGGCGTAGCCACCCGGCGTGTGGTCGGTGTAGCCACCGGACGTCGCCGGGGCGTGCGTACCGGGGGTCGGGTCGAGGTAGCCACCCGACGGGACAGCGTCCGGCACCGCGCGGGACACCGGCGGCTGCGTCGGGATCACGGCGGTCTGCTCCGGGTCGTACGCCCCAGCGCCCCGGTAGGCCGAGGACCCGTTACCGGAGTCGTCCCCACCGGCCGAGATGCCCCGGGTCAGCCGACCCGCGAGCACACCGAGCACCGCCGCGCCGACCAGGAAGGTGCCCGGGTTACGACGCGCGTAGTCGCGTACCTCGGTGATCAGGTCACCCGGCTGGCGCTCCTCGAGCCAGCCGGCGACGCCGTGCACCCGGTCGGCCGCCTGACGGGCCAGCTCGCTCACCGGGCCGGCCTGGCCACCGTTCTCGGCCATCGAGCGCATCTCGTCGGCAAGCGACCGCAGGCCACCGGCCGCGCGTCGCTGCTGCTCACCGGTCTGGCTGGCGAGCTGGGTGCGGGCCTCGCCGTACAGGTTGCGGGCCTGCCGGGCGGCCTCCCGGCCGACCTCGGTGCCCTGCTCCTTGGCGGTCTGGGCGACCGCACCGCCAGCCTGCGCGGCCTCGGAACCGACAGCGCGCGCCTGGTCACGGACGCCGCCGCCGTTGGTCGACTGCTGCCCGTAAGTGGAGGACGTGGGTGAAAGATCGTAAGTCATGATTTCCCTTCCGCTCAACAAGTCATCGCGGTTGTGCTGGGGGATGCGGACGCGTTGCCGCCGCCGCTGACCATTCACCTACCCTGCGTTTTGGCTTCCATACCTCTTCATGCATTTCTCTGCGCGGCCCACCTGTTGGTCTTCACAATGGAGGATCGTCGGGCTGCGTCACGTCGCCGCTGCGGACAGTGAGGTTCGCGAGGCCGGCAGATCCACGGAGGGGGCAGCGATGGCACGAGACGCACGGGGCGGCCGAGCGGCCCGCCACCGACCACGGGTCCAGGTGGCCGCGTTGGCAGTGGCCGCGGTCTTCCTGCTGATCGGCGTCCTCGGCTTCATCCCCGGCATCACCACCGACTACGGCGAGCTGCGGTTCGCCGGGCACCACTCAGAGGCCCACCTGCTCGGGCTGTTCCAGGTGTCGATCCTGCACAACGTGGTGCACCTGCTCTTCGGGCTGGTCGGCCTGGTGTTGGCCCGCAGAGTCGCCGGCGCCCGCGTGTTCCTGGCCGCCGGCGGCGCGATCTACCTGGCTCTCTGGCTGTACGGCCTGGCGATCGAGGCGGTCAATCCGGAGGGCGGGGCGAACATCCTGCCGGTCAACGACGCCGACAACTGGCTGCACCTCGCGCTCGGCTTCGGGATGCTCGCGCTCGGGCTGCTGCTGTCGAACCAGGCCGGCACCGGCGGACGCCTGGACAACCCCGCCGACCGGCACTGACTCGGGCTGTCGAGGCCGGGTGGCCGTCGCGCACGCCAGCACCGGCGCGGCGGCCGTCAGGCCGCGACAGGCAACCGCTTGGCGAAACAGACGCTGTACGGGTTGCCCACGTACTCGCCGAAGACCGGGATCTGGTGGTAGCCAGACGCGGTGTACAGGGCTATGGCGGCCGGCAGGTACACGCCCGTCTCCAGGCACACCACCGAGTGCCCCTGCCGGAACGCGCACTCCTCGAGTGCGGCGAGCAACTGACGACCGATGCCCCGCCCCCGGTACGCGGGACGGACGTACATCCGCTTGACCTCGCCGGTCTCGGCGTCGAGTGACTGGAGCCCGCCGCAGGCGACCGCCCGACCGTTCACCACCACCGCCAGGTAGCTGACGTCGTCGTGCGGAACGAAGACCTGCCCGTCCAACCCACCATCGGCCTCGCGCAACTCACGCTGCTGCGAGGTGAGCATGGCGGCGATCTCCGGATCGATGGCAGGCCGGGACTCGATCAGCATCATCCCACGTTAGGACGCGTGGATTTCGCGGAGGTTTCCGGAAATCAACCCCATCACGGAGCGCAACGAACTACTCGGCGTCGTCCTCGTCGTCGATGTCGTCGTCGAGGTCGTCGGACGCGTCAGCGCCCACCTCGTCCGCCGAGCGCACCCGGCGGGCCTTACGGGCGGCGAGCCGATCCGCGGCGGAGGCCCGGTTCGACTTCTCCTCCAGCCGGACGTCGGTGCCCCGGTTACCGGGTACGAAGTCCACACCGGCGAAGAGCGTCGGCTGCCAGTCGAACTCGCGTACGCCGATCCGGACCAGGTCACCGGGCTGCGCGCCGGCCTTGGCCAGCTTGTCCTCCACCCCGAGCCGGGCCAGCCGGTCGGCCAGGTAGCCGACCGCCTCGTCGTTGTCGAAGGTGGTCTGCTTGACCCAGCGTTCCGGCCGGACACCGCGCACCGTGAACGAGCCGTCCGCCTCGGCCGTGATGGTGAACCCGTCGTCGTCCACGGCCATCGGGCGGAGCACGATCCGGGTGGGCTCGGCGGGCGGGGCGGCCTTACGCTCCGCGTCGACCAGCTCAGCCATCGCGTAGGTCAGCTCCTTGAGCCCTTCCCGGGTGGCCGCGGAGACCTCGAACACCTGGTAACCGCGCTCCTCCAGGTCGGGGCGCACGATCTCGGCGAGGTCGCGGCCGTCTGGCACGTCGACCTTGTTGACGGCGACCAGCCGAGGGCGGTCGGCCAGACCGCCGTACTGGCTCAGCTCGGCCTCGATGGCGTCGATGTCGGCGACCGGGTCACGGCCGGGCTCCAGGGTCGCCGAGTCGATGACGTGCACCAGCACGGCGCAGCGCTCGATGTGCCGCAGGAACTCCAGGCCCAGGCCCTTGCCAGTGGCCGCGCCGGGGATCAGGCCCGGCACGTCCGCGACGGTGAAGGTGTGGTTGTCCATCCGGACCACGCCGAGGTTGGGTACCAGGGTGGTGAACGGGTAGTCGGCGATCTTCGGCTTCGCGGCGGAGATCACCGAGATCAGCGACGACTTGCCGGCGGACGGGAAGCCCACCAGACCCACATCGGCGACGCTCTTCAGCTCCAACACGATGTCCAGTTGGTCGCCGGGCTCCCCCAGCTCGGCGAACCCGGGTGCCTTGCGCTTGGCGTTGGCCAGCGAGGCGTTGCCCCGCCCGCCACGCCCGCCACGGGCTACCTCGAACGTGGTGCCGGCGCCGACCATGTCGGCGAGGACTGCGCCGTCGGAGGTCTGCACCACAGTGCCGTTGGGCACCTTGAGCACCAGGTTGCGGCCGTTGGCCCCGTCCCGGTTCGAGCCGGCGCCGCCCTTGCCGTTGTCGGCCTTGACGTGCGGGTGGAAGTGGAAGTCGAGCAGCGTGGTCACCTGCGGGTCGACCACCAGGGACACGCTGCCCCCGTGCCCGCCGTTGCCGCCGTCCGGCCCACCGAAGGGCTTGAACTTCTCGCGGTGGATCGAGACACAACCGTGCCCGCCATCGCCGGCCTGCAGATGCAGAACGACCCGGTCAACGAACGTTGCCACGGCGTCAATCCTTCCAGCGAGGTCCGACCTCGCACTTCGCGAAAAAGGCTAAGCGGGCCGGGACCCGGAGGTCCGCGGCCCGCTTAGCCCGAGAACTACTGCTGCGGAACGATGCTGACGGTCTTGCGACCGCGCTTGGTGCCGAACAGAACCGCACCGGCCGACAGCGCGAACAGCGTGTCGTCGCCGCCACGGCCGACCAGGTCACCGGGGTGGAACTTGGTGCCACGCTGCCGGATGATGATCTCACCGGCGCTGACAACCTGACCACCGAAGCGCTTCACGCCGAGTCGCTGGGCCGCGGAGTCACGACCGTTACGCGAGCTGGACGCACCCTTTTTGTGAGCCATTGGAGGACGACCTACTTCCCGCTGGAGATGCCGGTCACCTTGACCTGGGTCAACGGCTGACGGTGACCCTGGCGCTTGTGGTAGCCAGTCTTGTTCTTGAACTTGTGGATCCGGATCTTCGGGCCCTTGGTGTGCGCGGCGATTTCGCCGGACACCGCGACCTCGGCAAGCTTCGCCGCGTCGGTCACCAGGTCGTCACCGTCGACGAGGAGCACCGCGGTGAGCTTCACCGCGTCACCGGGGGCACCGGTGAGCTTCTCGACCTCGATCACGTCGCCCTCGGCGACCTTGTACTGCTTGCCGCCGGTCTTGACGATCGCGTACATCGGAGGCGGACTCCCTGTCGTTGAGGCTGCTGGCGGTTGTCCCCGCGGCGGCTCGCCGGGTAGCAGTGCACGGCGGCGCGGGCACACGGGAACTCGGCACACCAAAGGTGGGCCGCAGGCAAGAGTACGCCATTGCCGGCTCGGACCCCAAACCGGCCCGCCCTGGTCAGCGAGCGCAGAGCTGATCGAGGCGCTGCTGGAGCCTGTCGAGCTCGGTCTCGTCGATCGAGTCGACGTCGGCGCCGAGCGCGGAAACCTCGGCACCGAGGTCGGTGAGCAGTGTCTTGAGCTGCGGATCGTTGGTCCGCCCCGACTGCTCCCGCAGCACGGTCCGCCAGTCGGCCAGCGCCGTCTCAGCCCGCCCCCGGGCGGCTTCGGCCGCCTGGTTGTCCCCGGCGCCCATCGCCGCGAGCATGTGACCCACCTCCGCCACGTACGTCCGGACGGCAGTGGTGCTGGCCTGCTGCGCGGCGGTGCAGACCTCGGTGGCGTTGCCACCGGCCACCCCGCCGCTGGCCGGCGTGCCGGTCGGGCCGGCGGAGGTGCCGGCGGCAGCCGAGCCGGTGCCCGGGGCGGCGGCCCCCCCGGTGGGCCCGTCGCTGGAGCAGCCGACCGCGCCGGTGAGCATGGTGAGCAGCGCGGTGACGGCGAGCAGACGGCGCATCTTCTTCTCCTGACCTGGGACGGCCGAACAGGGACCGGATGGCCGCAACGGCGAGGTCCCTCCCCCGTCACATTGCCGGGAGAGGGACCTCGTCAAACAACTGGCCGGTCAGGCGCTCAGGGGCGCGTCCGCCGACGGGCGCCACCGCGACGCGACCGACGACGGCCGCCACCACCCTCGGTGGTTTCCTCGTCGCCCTCTGCGTCAGCGAGCGCGTCCGGGTCGTCCGCCGCCGCCAACCGGGCCGACTCACCCTGCTGAGCGTCGGAGATCGCCGGCGCGGCGGCGGTGTCCGACTCGTAGCGGGACAGGTCGTAACCCATCGTGTCCTGGTAGTCGGCGTTCGGTTCGGTGACCGTGTCGGTGTCGGTGTCGACGACCTCCACGACGGCCCGCTCGGCCGGGGCGCTCTTGCGGGCCCGGCGGCGGGACGGGGTGGCAGCCTGCTCGGCGGCCGGGGCGGGAGCGACCGCCGAGGCGACCGCCTTGACCTTCTCCCCCGCACCGGCGGGGCGTGGCTTCTCCGGCACCGGCTCGGTGTGGATGACGACACCCCGGCCCTTGCAGCACTCGCAGGTCTCGCTGAACGCCTCCAGCAGACCCGCGCCGATCCGCTTACGGGTCATCTGCACCAGGCCGAGCGAGGTGATCTCGGTGACCTGGTGCTTGGTGCGGTCCCGTCCCAGGCACTCGGTGAGCCGGCGCAGCACCAGCTCACGGTTCGACTCCAGCACCATGTCGATGAAGTCGATCACCACGATGCCGCCGATGTCCCGCAGCCGGAGCTGACGGACGATCTCCTCCGCCGCCTCCAGGTTGTTGCGGGTGACGGTCTCCTCCAGGTTGCCCCCGGAGCCGGTGTACTTACCGGTGTTGACGTCGACGACAGTCATCGCCTCGGTGCGGTCGATCACCAGCGAGCCGCCGGAGGGCAGGAAGACCTTGCGGTCCAGACCCTTGATGATCTGCTCGTCGATCCGGTACTCGGCGAAGACGTCGCTCGTGCCGACGTGCCGGCGCACCCGGTCGACCAGGTCCGGCGAGACGTGCGACAGGTACGAATCGACGATGTCGTACGACTGCTCGCCCTCGATCACCAACTCGCGGAAGTCCTCGTTGAAGAGGTCCCGGACCACCCGGATGACCAGGTCGGGCTCCCCGTAGAGCAGCGCCGGAGAGCCACCCTCGGCGGCCTTGGCCTGGATGTCCTCCCACTGCGCCTGGAGCCGCTTGACGTCGCGGGCCAGCTCGTCCTCGGTGGCGCCCTCGGCGGCCGTCCGGACGATCACGCCCGCGCCGTCCGGCACCAGCTTCTTGAGCACGTCCCGCAGCCGCTTGCGCTCGTTGTCCGGCAGCTTGCGGCTGATCCCGGACGCGTTGCCGTTGGGCACGTAGACCAGGTGCCGGCCGGAGAGCGCGATGTGGCTGGTCAGCCGGGCGCCCTTGTGCCCGATCGGGTCCTTGGTGACCTGGACCAGCACCGAGTCGCCGGAGCGCAGCGCCTGCTCGATCGAGCGGGCCCGCCCCTCCAGGCCGGACATGTCCCAGTTGACCTCACCGGCGTACAGCACCGCGTTGCGGCCCCGGCCGACGTCGACGAACGCGGCCTCCATGCTCGGCAGCACGTTCTGCACCTTGCCGAGGTACACGTTGCCGGCCATCGTGCCGGAGGAGTTGCGGGTGACATAGTGCTCGACCAGCACCCCGTCCTCCAGGACGGCGATCTGGGTGCGGTCACCGCGCTGGCGGACCGCCATCACCCGGTCGACGGCCTCGCGGCGCGCCAGGAACTCCGACTCGCTGAGGATCGGCGGGCGGGTACGACGCTGCTCCCGACCGTCCCGGCGGCGCTGGCGCTTGGCCTCGAGCCGGGTCGAGCCGGACACACCCTGCACCTCGTCGACGGTCCGGCGGGGCTCGCGGATCTTCACCACCGTCGGCACGCCGTCGTCGGCCGCGCCCTCGGTGTCACCGGCGCCACGACGGCGGCGACGACGGCGACGACGGGTCAGCCCGTCCCCACCCTCGGACTCCTCGTCCTCGTCGCCCTCGGCTTCGACCTCGGCGGTCTCTTCGTCATCCGCCTGCGCCGCCTCCTCGGACTCGTCGTCCTCGCCGTCGTCGGCACCGCCCTTGCCGCGGCCCCGGCCCCGGCGACCACGCCGACGGCGGCGGCGCGCGGCGGCACTGTCCTCGTCGTCCTCGTCCGCCTCGGTGGCCTCGTCGGCCTCGTCGATCGGCTCCTCTTCGGCCTCGATCGCCTCGATCGGCTCCACCGGCTCGACCTCTCGGCGACCACGCCGACGGCGGCGAGTCGGCTCGGCGGCCTCCTCGCTGACCAGCTCCTCAGCCACCGGAGCGGGCTCCACCGGCCGGGTCACCGGCACGGCGTCCGGCTGCGGTGCCATGAACAGCACCGTGGGCGCGGAGAGCGCAGCCCGCCGACGGCGGGTACGCGGCTGCTCCGGCTCGATCTCGGCCGGCTCGTTCGGCTCATCCGTCACACCGGGCACGGCCACCCCGGGCGGCACCTCGCCGGAGCGGTCCTCCGCGCCACTGGTCCAGGGCAGTTCGGCGGCGGGCGCGGTCGGGAGGGTCTCGTCGCCCGTCAACTCGGCCTCGGCCTCGCGCAGGTCGGACTCCGCCGGCTCCTCGGTGCCGACCGGCTCCTCGACGGCGGGCACCTCGTCGGCGGCGACCGGCTGCTCAGCGGCGGCCGGCTCCTCGACGGCCGCCGGCGTGGCCTTCTTGCGCCGGGTACGGGTGACCTTGACCGGCGGCACCACCTCGGCCGATGCCGTCTCAGCGGCAGCGGCGACCAGCGGCTCGTCAGCTGTCGTCTCGACGGGGGTGGCCTTGCGGCGACGACGAGGGGTCTTGGGTGCGACGTCCAGGTCACCGGAGACCGGGGCGAAGACCTCCGCCTGCGGCGACTCGACGTTGCCGGCCCCGCCGGTGGGCGCCTCGACCGGAGCGTCGGTCTGCTCCGGCTGGTTCAGCGGGGCGGCCCGGCGGCGGGTCGCCCGGGTGCGCCGGACCGGCGCAGCCGGCTCGGCATCACCGGGAACGCTCTCCGCGCCGGTCGGTTCCACCGGGGCCGAACCGACCGCGGTGGCGGGCGGCGCGACGGCGGCGTCGGCCGTGGTGCTCTGGTCGGCGGTCTCGCCGGCCGGCTGTGAACCGGTCCGTTCGCCGCCCTCGGGCTCGTTCTCGAGCATGGACGTTCTCCAGTTCTGGCTAGCCCGGGCGCGGGTGAGCGCTGCCACGCAGGGTCGCCGCAAAAGTGTTTCCGCCGGGCGCGCGTGGTGCGCGACCGCCGAAGTCTGCCTGCCAGAACACCGACCGTCGGTCAGTGCCCAACGATGGCTGCCCCGTCGCGGTCCGCATCCAACGGATCCACGATCGCACCCTGCGCGGTCAACGTGCCCTGAGCCAGCCGGGTCACCCTCGGCGAGACCGGCGGCTCCAGGTCGGCCACCACGCGGAGGCCGGAAAGGACGTCATCGGGCCGTACGGACGGGGTGACCTGCCGCACGACCAGTTCGAGTATCGCACACGGTACGGCCGGCACCCCGGAAGGCGTCGGCGTCGGTAGCTGGACATCGATAGATATCACTGCCGCGCGGGCGTCGAAGGTGCGTCGCCCCTGCTTGGTCATCCGCTCGACGAGCACCTCCTCGGCCGCGACGAAGGCGTCCACGGCGGTGCGTAGCACCGCGGAGTCGACCTCCGGCAACTCGATGTACCAGTGCGACGCCTCGATCCGGTCCGGCAGGTTGCCGCCCTGGGCGATCACGGCCTCCAAAACGTCCAGCCCCGGTGAGAGCGCGGCGTCCAACGCGGCGCGCAGCGCCTCCGGGTCGACCTCGGCCTGAAGGGCGATCTCCAGGTACTCCGCCTCGCTCGCCACCCCGGTGGGCGCGGCGCTGGCGTAGGAGATCTTCGGATGCGGGTGGAAACCCTGCGAGAACGCGACCGGCACGGCGGCCCGGCGTAGCGCACGCTCGAACGCCCGGGCGAAGTCCCGGTGCGAGGTGAAGCGCAGCGGCCCGCGCTTGGCGTACCGGATGCGGACGCGCTGGACGACCGGTGCCTGGCCGCCCTCGGGTTGAGGTTTTCTGGCGATCGTGGGCTCCTCGGGTGTACCTGCGTGTCCGCCCATCCTGGCGCAGGGCTCGTGACGGTACGCAGCCGGGGCGACCGAATGGCCCCGGCAGACGTGGGCAAAACGGTCGGCCGGGTCGAGAGCCCCGGCCGGAAAAGCCCGATGGCCGGCCGGTGACCCGAAAGGGTCACCAGCCGGCCACCACGATCAGGACCTGTTACCGCTCCTGCGGCGGGGCAGGCGGCGGCCCGTCCGGCGGCCGGTAACCGGGGGGCGGCCCGCCCGGAGGGCCGTAGCCGGGGGCGGGGGCGTAACCGGGAGGCGGGGCGTAACCGGAAGAGGGGCCGTAGCCGGAGGGCGGTCCCTGACCGGGGGTTGAGGCGTACCCGGGGGGTGGGGCGTACCCCGGGGGCTGCGGATAGCCGGGCGGCGGGGCGTAACCAGCGCCCGGCGACGGGTAGGCGCCGGACAGGGCCTGGTCCAGCGCCTCGTCCGGGATGTCGGCGGCCCGGGCCGCCTCGCGCCGGTACCGTCGACGGTTCCAGATGAGGAACACCACCAGAGCCAGCAGCAGCACCAGCACCACTGCGATGCCGATGCCCACGACCATCACCTGCTGGTCGGTGGGGCCACCGCGATCGCCGTGCTGGGTGACGTCGAACTCCTCGTCCTCGCCCGCGCCCGCGGCGCGGGTGGGGACCGGGTCAACCGGCGCCGCGGCCGGCCCGAGGAGCGGGTTGGCGGTGACCGGTGGCACGTTCGCGGTCAGCGCCCTGACCGGGTCGATCACCCCGAAGCCGTACTGCGGATCCCGTCCGGGAGGGCCGGCGTCCCGGGTGGTCCGGATGATCCGGTTGATCACGCTCGGAGCGTTGAGGTCCGGATACTTCGACCGGATCAGCGCGGCGAGTCCGGAGACGATCGCACTGGCGTCGGAGGTGCCGTCTCCCCAGCCGTAGCCCGCCTCGTTGGTGATGTTGTAGACACTGTCGCCCGGAGCGGCGACCACCGCCTCCGGCCCTCGGACGGAGCCGGACCAGAACCTGCCACCCTTGGTCGTGCCGGTCACCGCGATCACACCGGGCGTGTTGGCCGGGCTTCCCACGGCGACCTGACCGTCGGCGGTGTTGCCGGCGGAGGCGACCACGACGACGTCGCGGTCCAACGCGTACTTGATCGCGCTCGCTTCCTCGGAACTGGCCCGGCCGCCGGCGCCCTGGGAAACGTTCACCACTGTGGCACCGCCGTCGACGGCCATCCGGATGCCACGGGCCAGCACACCCTCGGTGCTCGTCTTACCGCCCGCGCGCAACTTGATGGGCAGGATCTTCGCACCCGGGGCGATACCGTCCACGCCGTCGCGGCCACCGCTCTTCGCCGCGATGATGCCGGCCATGTGTGTGCCGTGCCCGTTCTCGTCGGCCCGGCCGTCTCCGGAGGCGCCGTAACTGCGACCACCCGGCAGCACCTGACCCCGAAGGTCCGGGTGGCTGGCCTCGACGCCGCTGTCGACCACGCCGACGACCACGCCGCGCCCGGTGGCGATCTCGTGAGCCTGGTCGATCCGGAGCTCGTCCAGATACCACTGCTCGGCACGTCGGGGCGCAGCGGCCGCCGGTTGGGCGGCCCCGACCACCAGGAACCCCGTCAGCAGGCAGGCGACCACCGGCCGGAGGCTTCCGACGTTCACCCTCATCCGTCCGTCCTCATCGAAGGATGCCCGGGGACGCACCGTCACCGGGGCCCCACGGATCGTCGTCCTCAGTCAACCACGACGAGTGCTCGGAGCCGGTTCCCCCGCCGTGTCCGGCGCCACCCGCGCCGCCCGCGCCGCCCGCGAGGCCGCCGCCCATCACGCCGGCGCCACCCGCGCCCCGCGCGCCGCCTGCCATCCCGGCACCACCGGCACCAGCGGCGGTGCGCAACGCGTTCGCGGCGCTCGTCATCGGCGGCAGCTTGCCGTTTCCGCCGCCGACCATGCCGGGGATGCCGCCCACGCCGATCCCGGCACCGCCGCCGACGCCACCGCCGGCACCGATCCCGCCGGCCGAGCCCACCCCGGCGCCACCGCCGAAGCCGCCACCGGCACCACCGAGGCCGGCGCTGCCGACCCCACCGCCGCCGATGCCACCACCCAGGCCACCGACGCCGCTCGGGCTGGCACCGGCCAGACCGCTGCTGTAGCCGGCGTCGCTGCCCGGGTAGGTGGAGCCGGTCGACGGGGACGTCAGCTGACCGGTGCCGCCGGAGAGCGAGCCATCACCGATCCCGCCGGGCTTGGTCGGGGAGAACGGGTCGACGGTGGACGTCGGACCGCCCGTGTCGCCGATGCCCGGCGGCCTGCTACCGATCGTGGGGCCGCCCCCGCCGATTTCGGGCTTGCCGCCGAACTCGCCACCAGCGATGTCGGGGCGCCCGGTCGGTGGGACGCTGGTGTCGCGGCGGAGGTTGCTCTGATCGAAAGGCTTTACCGGTCCGTCTTCGATATTCGGCGGGACGACTGTCAGCTTGGGACGCTCGGTGTAGACCGCCTGGGGCAGCGGCGCCATCGCGGTGTTCGCGGCCTCCTGGTTGTCCCGGTACCAGTTGTCCAGGTGGGCCCCGGTGTCCCACCAGCCGCCCCGCTTCTGGTCACCGGCCTGACCGTCGACCTTCATGGTCGCCTCCAGGTCGTCGGCCTTGTCACGGAACGCGCCGTCGGCGTACGAGCCGGGGTTGCTCTGGTAGTCCTTGCGTAGGGCCGCGAGGAAACCCGACGAACTCTCGCCGTCGCGGGCATCGTCCAGCTCGGTGCCGTTGGGCAGGCTCCACTCGTTCCAGCCGAAGTCGTCCATCAGCGGGATCGGGATCGTGGAGACCGACTTGCGGATGTCACCCTCGATCCGCGTCAACGCGCCACTGACGTTCGTCGCGTCGGTGATCAGATCCTCGATCTGCTTGCCGATCTTGCCCAGGTGCTCGCGGTACGCGTCACCGCCGCTGCCCTTCCACCCGGCGAGCATGCCGGGCAGGCCGCCGACGTGCGGGCGTTCCTGGCCCGTGGCGATCGGGCCGACGAACGACCGACCGACGAGCGCGTCCCGCAGTTGTTGTAGGCCGCTGGACAGATTGCTCCAGCCCGCGCCGACCGATCCGACAGTTTCCGGGTCCGCGGAGAGCGTCACCTCGCGGACACACCGCTCCCAGGTTCCTCCAGCCATGACGTCCCCCTCAGGCCGTGTACGGGTAGGTGGGTGCGCCGCCGGCAGTGGGTGGCGGCGCCGCCGTCTCCAGTAGCCGCTCGATGTCCTTGCCGTTGGCGCTGTTGCGCGCCTCGGTGTCGCGGAACGCCTTGGCGATCTGCTCGGTGCCCTCCTTCAGCGCGGTGAGCCGCTGGGAGAGCGTCGTGAGGTGCGCTTCCATGTTCGCCGTTGACGTCTCCAGGGCCCGCCACTGCATGACGGCGTCCTCGTACGCGCCGAACGGCGTGCCGTTCGGGACGGTCTGGGCGTTGTTGCTGTCGCCCTTCATCCGCGTCTTGATGCGTTCCATCTCGTACTTGATGGTGTCGTCGATGTACTGCCTGAGCCGCTCGACGTACGTGGCGGCGGCGTCCAGGTCTTCGACGCTGACGTGCAGATCGCCGATGCTCGGCGGCGGGATGCTCCCCATGCGATTTCTCCCCCGTCCCCGACCCGCCGGGTCGGTCCATGTCAGACGCAGCGTATCGAGTCTGACCCAGTCCGGGCAGCCCCAGCCACCGGCGCGTGGTACAGATGCCCGCCGATCCCGCTGACGGTTCGGTGGCAGGCCACCGGGCGGCCCAGCCCGCACAACGCCGAACGGGCCCGCGAGACGCGGACCCGTCGGGTGACGTGTCGGATGTGGAGGGTGGTGGGTCACCGCCGGCCGGCGATGCCCCACGGCGGCCCGGTCACTGGTGCGAGTGGCCGGACGGGACCTTCATGCCGTTGCCGGCCAGCGGGGTGAGCGGCAGCAGCTTCTTGCCGGTGGGGCCGATCTGGATCTCGGTGTCCATCGACGGGCACACGCCGCAGTCGAAGCAGGGCGTCCACCGGCAGTCGTCCTGCTCGAACTCGCTGAACGAGTCCTGCCAGTCCTGCCAGAGCCAGTCCTTGTCGAGGCCCGAGTCGAGGTGGTCCCACGGCAGGACCTCCAGCTCGTCGCGCTGACGGGTGGTGTACCAGTCGAGGTCCACCCCGTACGCGGGCAGCGCCTCGGCTGCGGCGTCCACCCAGCGCTGGTACGAGAAGTGCTCGCTCCAGCCGTCGAACCGGCCGCCGTTCTCCCAGACCTTGCGGATCACCGAACCGACCCGCCGGTCACCCCTGGAGAGCAGCCCTTCGATCAGCGACGGCTCGCCGTCGTGGTAGCGGTAGCCGATGGCCCGGCCCAGCGACCGGTCGGCGTTGATGGCCTGCTTGAGGATCTTGAGCCGGTGGTCGATGACCTCCGGACGGTCCATCGCGGCCCACTGGAACGGTGTGTGCGGCTTCGGCACGAACCCACCGATGGAGACCGTGCAGCGGATGTCCTTGGAGCCGGTCGCGGCCCGGCCGGCCCGGATCACCTCGTGGGCCATCTCCGCGATCTCGAGGACGTCCTCGTCGGTCTCGGTGGGCAGGCCGCACATGAAGTAGAGCTTCACCTGCCGCCAGCCGTTCGTGTACGCGGTGACGACGGTGCGGATCAGGTCTTCCTTCGACACCATCTTGTTGATGACCTTGCGGATCCGCTCCGACCCGCCCTCGGGGGCGAAGGTCAGGCCGGTCCGCCGCCCGTTGCGGGACAGCTCCTGCGCGAGGTCGATGTTGAAGGCGTCCACCCGGGTCGACGGCAGCGACAGCGACACGTTGGTGCCCTCGTACTGCTGGGCGAGGCCCGAGCACATGTCGCCGATCTCGGAGTGGTCGGCCGAGGAGAGCGACAGCAGACCGACCTCGGAGAAGCCGGAGAACTCCAGGCCCTCGCGGACCATCTGCCCGACAGTGGTGATCGAGCGCTCCCGCACCGGCCGGGTGATCATCCCTGCCTGGCAGAACCGGCAGCCCCTGGTGCAACCCCGGAAGATCTCCACCGCATACCGCTCGTGCACCGTCTCGGCCAGCGGAACGAGGGGCTTCTTCGGGTACGGCCAGGCGTCCAGGTCCATCGTCGTGCGCTTGTGCACCCGGAACGGCACGTCCGCCCGGTTCGGCACGACCCGCTGGATCCGGCCGTCCGGCAGGTAGTCGACGTCGTAGAAACGCGGGACGTAGACGCTCTCGGTGCGGGCCAGCCGCAGCAGCAGCTCGTCGCGACCGCCCGGCGACCCCTCGGCCTTCCACTCCCGGACGATCGCGGTGATCTCCAGGACCGCCTCCTCGCCGTCGCCGAGCACCGCGGCGTCGATGAAGTCGGCGATCGGCTCCGGGTTGAACGCGGCGTGCCCACCGGCCACGATCACCGGGTCGGCGTCGGTGCGGTCGGCGGCAAGCATCGGGATGCCGGCCAGGTCGATCGCGGTGAGCATGTTCGTGTAGCCCAGCTCGGTGGAGAAGGAGATGCCGAACACGTCGAACCCGCGCACCGCCCGGTGCGCGTCGACGGTGAACTGCGGCACGCCGTGCGTGCGCATCAGCGTCTCCAGGTCCGGCCAGACCGCGTACGTCCGCTCGGCGAGGGTGTCGGGCAGTTCGTTGAGCACCTCGTAGAGGATCTGGACGCCCTGGTTGGGCAGGCCCACCTCGTACGCGTCGGGATACATCAGCGCCCAGCGCACAGTGGTGGTGTCCCAGTCCTTCGTCACCGCACCCAACTCGCCCCCGACGTACTGGATGGGCTTGGAGACCTGGGGCAGCAGCGGCTCGAGCTGGGACCACACGGAATTGGTCGCGGCGGCGCGCGGCGTCGTGGACGGGGCACTCATGATGCCCAAGGGTACGCGTTCACCCGGCGGCGATTGCGCGCACGCCCGATCGGCGGAGGTGGCGGCGCGGTACTAGCCTCGGATCGGCGCGAGAGGAGATTGCCGCGATGCCGGAGCCCCAGCCGGGAGCACGGCCGGCCGACGGGAGCACCCCGGGCGCGGAGCCGGAGAAGCGGGACCAGCCGGTCGCCGACGAGCCGACCTCCCCACCCGTACTCCCGGACCAGCCGGAACCCCCGGACCAGCCGGAACCCTCGGACCAGCAGGACCACCCGCAACCCTCGGACCAGCCGGAGACCTCGGACCAGCCGGAACCCTCGGACGACCCCGGCCAGCCGGACCAGCCGGAACCCCCTGCCCAGCCCGAACCTGCCGCCACCGCGGAGGTCCCGGCGCCCAGGTGGAGCGGTTCGGCCCCGGTGCCACCGCCGCTGCCCCGCCGACCTGTCTGGGGCGAGTCGGCCGAGCCGACCCCTCCCCCGCCGGTGGCGGTCGGGCCGCCGGAGCACCAGACGCCGGTCGACCCGTGGGCCGGCGTGGACACCGGCGGCTGGGACCTGCCCTCCGCCGAACTGCCCCCGCTACCGCCGACGACGTCGTATCCGACGCCGCCGGCCACCAGGCAGTGGTCCGGGCCGCCCGCACCCCCGGCCAGGTCGGGGGACACCAGGCAGTGGTCCGGACCGCCCGCACCTCCGGCCGGGTCGCACCCGGTGCCGCCGCCGGCCGCACCGCGGGCCGTCGGACCCATGGCGCCGGCCCGCCCCATGTCGCCACCCGCGCCGACAAAGTCCCCGAAGGTGCCGAAGCAACGTCGGGGCCGGCGATCCCCCGCGCCACCACCGCCGCCGCCCGGATGGCAGGCCCCCAACGGGTACGCGCCGTCCCCGGCCCGTCGGCGACGCCGCTGGCCGTGGCTGCTGATGCTGACGCTCGCCTGCTGCTGTGGCTGCCCCGCCTACTACGGGTTCCCGATCTCGGCCCAGTACCCGGCGCGCGCCGCACTGCCCGCCCAGGTGGACGACCTCAGCCTGCGACAGGACACCCGCAGCACGGAGACCGCCGAGCAGTTGGAGAGCGAGGTACGCGCCGAGCACTGGCTGGCCGAGGACACCTTCGCCGGCGTCTACTCCACGACGAGCGGCAAGCGGGTGACGGTCTTCGGCGGCACCGGCTTCCGGCTGAGTCCGGAGTCGGACGCGGAGGCCGAGATCAGCCGGCTCACCAAGCGGTACACGCTGGATGCCCCGGAGACCGTCGACACCGGCGTGCGCGGCAGGCACGAACGATGCGCGGTGGGTAGCGCCGACGGCAGTGACGTGGTGGTCTGCACGTCCGTCGACCACGGCAGCATCGCCACCGGAGTGTTCAACAGGCTTTCCGTCGCCGACAGCGCCAGCCTGCTGGCCACCCTGCGCGCCCAGATCGTCCAGCCCGAACGGAAGTGAGCCGGCCGGGGGTCAGGCGTCGTGGGTCGGGTCCGGGTGGGCGCGCGGCGGGGCGTAGCGGGGCACGTACTCCTGGCCGGTGAGCTTCTGGATCTCGCTCATCACCTCGTCGGTCATCTGCCGCAGCGAGGTCCGGTCGTCCGGGCGGCCGGTGAAGTCCAGCGGCTTGCCGAATCGGATCGTGATCTTGGCGGTGCCCGGTCGGGGCACCCGGGCACCGATCGGCTGCGCCTTGTCCGTACCGATCATGCCGACCGGAATGATCGGCACGCCAGCCGAGATCGCCAGCCGGGCCGCGCCCGTCCGCCCGCGGTAGAGCTTGCCGTCCGGCGAGCGGGTGCCCTCCGGGTAGACCACCACCAGGTCACCGCCCTGAAGCGCCGGGACCGCCGCGTCGAACGCGGACAGCGCCGCCCGGCCACCGGCCCGTTCGACCGGGATGGCGCCCAGGCCGGTGAGGACGAACTTGGAGATCGCACCCTTCACGCCGGTGCCCTTGAAATACTCCGACTTGGCCCAGAACGCCAGGTGCCGGGGCACGACGGTGCCGAGGAACAGCTCGTCGGCCACCGAGAGGTGATTGCCGGCGAAGATCGCGCCACCGGTTTCCGGCACGTGTTCCAGCCCCTCCACGGTCGGGCGGAACGCCAACCGCAGCGTGGGCCCCACCGTGAGCTTGCCGATGGTGTAGAGCAGGGGCACTGGTCCTCCGGCAGATCAGGTGCGAGCAGGCGGTGTCACGGTAGCGGACGCCTCCACACCTCCCCGACGGAGGTGGTGAGGCGCCCGCACCCTGGCGATGATCAGTCAGACCCGGCGGACGACAACGGTTACCCGCTCACCATCGCCGACCTCGCCGGCGAAGCCCTCCGGGCCGTCGACTGCGGAACCGTCCTGACCCTCGACGACGTCCACCGAGTCGGCAAGCACCTCCGCGGAGACGAAGTCGACGTACGCGGCCACCGCCGCGCGTACCTCGTCGGACGCCGACACCGACACCACGATCCGGTCCGAGACGTCAAGGTCGGCGTCCCGGCGGGCCTGCTGCACCACCCGCACCACGTCGCGGGCCAGCCCCTCGGCGGCCAACTCCGGTGTGACGTCGGTGTCCAGCACCACCACTCCCTCACCGCCGGGCAGCGGCGCGGAGTGCTCGGCGTCGGCGGCGACCAGGCGCAGCTCGTACTCGCCCTCGGCGAGGGTGACACCGGCCGCCACCGGGGCGCCGTCGACGAGCTCCCAGTCACCCGCCTTGACCGCCTTGATCACCTGCTGCACCTGCTTGCCGACCCGAGGGCCGAGCGCACGGGGCACCACTGTCAACACCTGCTCGCAGTACGCGGACAGCTCCGCGCTGAACTCCACCGCCTTCACGTTCACCTCGTCGGCGACCAGGTCGGCGAACGGCCGCAGCTGCTCCGCGGCCGGTGAGGCCACGGTCAGCGTGGACAGCGGCAGTCGTACCCGCAGCCCCTTGGCCTTGCGCAGCGACAGCGCCGCCGAGGCGACCGCCCGCACGTTGTCCATCGCGGCGACCAGGTCGTGGTCGGCCGGGAACTCGCTCGCCTCCGGCCAGTCGGTCAGGTGCACCGAACGCTCCCCGGTCAGGCCCCGCCAGATCTCCTCAGCGGTCAGCGGCGCGAGCGGCGCCACCACCCGGCAGAGCGTCTCCAGCACCGTCGACAGGGTGTCGAAGGCGTTGCTGTCACCGGACCAGAACCGGTCCCGGGACCGACGCACGTACCAGTTGGTCAGCGCGTCCAGGTAGGACCGGACGGTGGCGCAGGCGCCGGAGATGTCGTACGCGTCCATCTGGGCGCCGACGGTGGACACCAGCTCGTTCGTCTTCGCCAGCACGTACCTGTCGAGCAGGTGGGTGGAGTCGGTGCGCCGCCGCGCCTGGTACCCGTCGGCGTTCGCGTAGAGCGTGAAGAAATACCACACGTTCCACAGCGGCAGCAGCACCTGCCGGACGGCGTCGCGGATGCCCGGCTCGGTGACCGCCATGTCCCCGCCGCGCAGCACCGGCGAGGACATCAGCATCCACCGCATGGCGTCCGAGCCGTACGCGTCGAAGACGTGGTAGACGTCCGGGTAGTTGCGCAGGCTCTTGGACATCTTGCGCCCGTCCGAGCCGAGCAGGATGCCGTGGCTCAGACAGTTGCGGAACGCCGGCCTGTCGAACAGTGCGGTGGCCAGCACGTGCATCGTGTAGAACCAGCCGCGGGTCTGCCCGATGTACTCGACGATGAAGTCACCCGGGTAGTGGTGCTCGAACCAGTCCGCGTTCTCGAACGGGTAGTGCACCTGGGCGAACGGCATCGACCCGGACTCGAACCAGCAGTCCAGCACCTCCGGCACCCGGCGCATCATCGACTGCCCGGTCGGGTCGTCCGGGTTGGGACGGACCAGGTCGTCCACCGCCGGCCGGTGCAGGTCGGTCAGGCGTACGCCGAAGTCCCGCTCGATGTCGGCGAGCGAACCGTAGACGTCCAGGCGCGGGTAGTTCGGGTCGTCGGACTTCCACGCCGGGATCGGCGAACCCCAGAACCGGTTGCGGCTGATCGACCAGTCCCGGGCGTTGGCGAGCCACTTGCCGAACGAGCCGTCCTTGATGTGGCCGGGCGTCCAGTTGATCTCCTGGTTCAGCTCGACCATCCGGTCCCGGAACTGGGTCACCGCGACGAACCACGACGACACCGCCTTGTAGACGAGCGGGGTGTCGCAACGCCAGCAGTGCGGGTACGAGTGGGTGTAGGTGTCCTGCTTGAGCACCACCCCCCGTTCCTTCAGCTCCCGGATCACCGGCTTGTTGACGTCGAAGACCTGCTCACCCTGGTACGGCGGGACCAGCGCGGTGAACCGGGTGTGGTCGTCCACCGTGACGATGGTGGGGATGCCCGCGGCGTTGCAGACGTTCTGGTCGTCCTCGCCGAACGCCGGGGCCAGGTGCACGATCCCGGTGCCGTCCTCGGTGGTGACGAACTCCGCGCCGAGCACCTGGTAGGCGTTGTCCCCGGCCTGCTCGACGAGGAAATCGAACAGCGGCGTGTAGTGGCGCCCGACCAGGTCCCGGCCGTACACCGTCCCGACCTGCTCGTAGGACTCCAGTTCCTTGGCGTACGCGGCCAGCCGCGCCGCCCCCACCACGAACCGGTCGCCCTCGCGCTCGAGCACCGCGTACTCGATGTCGGGCCCGACGGCGAGCGCCAGGTTCGACGGCAGGGTCCACGGCGTGGTGGTCCAGACGCCCAGCTTGACCGGCCCGCGCACCAGTTCCGGCGCGGACTCGTCGGCGGTCAGCCCGAACCACACCGACAGGGTGGGGTCGTGCCGGTCCCGGTAGACGTCGTCCATCCGGGTCTCGGTGTTCGACAGCGGCGTCTCGCAGCGCCAGCAGTACGCGAGCACCCGGAAACCCTCGTAGATCAGACCCTTGTCGTGCAGGGTCTTGAAGGCCCACATGACGCTTTCCATGTAGTCCAGGTCGAGAGTCTTGTAGTCGTTGGTGAAGTCGACCCAGCGGGCCTGCCGGTTGATGTACCGCTCCCAGTCCTGGGTGAACTCCAGCACCGAGCTGCGGCAGGCGTCGTTGAACCGGGCGACACCCAGGTCGATGATCTCCGCCTTGCTGGTGATGCCGAGCTGCTTCTCGGCCACCACCTCGGCGGGCAGGCCGTGGCAGTCCCAGCCGAAGCGCCGCTCGACATGCCGGCCGCGCATGGTCTGGTAGCGCGGCACCACGTCCTTGACGTAGCCGGTGAAGAGGTGACCGTAGTGCGGCAGGCCGTTGGCGAAGGGCGGGCCGTCGTAGAAGACGTACTCGTTCTTGCCGTCCGTCCCGGCGGGACGGGCCTCGATGCTGGCCTCGAAGGTCTTGTCAGCCGTCCAGTGCTCCAGCACCCGGCGCTCGACCGCGGGCAGGTCCGGGCTCGCCGGCACACCGGCGGCGGTCGGGTCGTGCAACGGATAGGCCATCGGGGGTCGCTCTCCTCATGCAGCTCACGCAACGTGGGACTGCGAGGACGAACCTTCCGGGGTACGCCTGGAACGGCGCTCCCGGGTGGTCCGCGGTACCACCCCGCTTGGCGGTCACTATCGACCGCCCGCTCATTGCCGGCTGTGACGGGCCGCACCCGTCCGGTTCTACTGGGCCGGTCACCCGGCTGTTCTTCCGGAGGCTCACCGGTGATGGCCGGGTCATCGCCTTACGGTGCTCAACGATACTCGACCCGCCCACCGCCCCGCCGCCGAGTTAACGCGCGCGCCGGCACCCTAGGCTCACCGCGTGATCCGGATCGAGTTGGACGAGCCGACGCTGTTCCGCACCCGGATCGCCACCAGCCCGCTCTGGGAGGTGCTGACCAGTCTGTTACTGCTGGGCCGCAATCCGATAGAGGCGCCCTGGCCGTACACCGCGTGGGCGCGGCACGCACGGCGGGTGCTCGACGACGTGCCGGCGACCACGCCGGCCCGGCTGCTGACCGTCGGCCTACCCGCACCGGACTTCCTCAGCCCGATCCCCACGTTGGCCGCGCCGACCCTGGCCGACCAGCTCGCCGAGCTGCGCGCGACGCCGGCTGAGGTGATCGCCGAGCAGATCCCCCACTACTACCACCCGGACGACCTGCCGGAGTGGCTCCGCCCGTTCGTCACGGACCGGCGGGCCGCCCTGCACCGGCTCGCCGACGGCATCGAGGCGTACTGGGACGCGGCGATCGCGCCGTGGTGGCCGGCGATGCAGGCGGCGCTGGACGAAGAGGTGCTGCACCGGGCCCGGGCGCTCGCCGCGTACGGCCCGGACGCGCTGCTGGCCGACCTGCACGAACGGGTGCGCTGGAACAAGCCGGTGCTGACGCTGGTGAAGCCGTCGGAGCAGCAGTTCACGGCGGTGGACCAGCGGCTCCTGCTGATTCCACTGATCTTCTCGCAGGGAGCACTCGTCTGCGCCACCGACCATCCGGAGATCATCGCCGTCTCCTACCAGGCGCGCGGGGCGGTAGTGCTCGCCGAGGGTGGGCCGGTCCCGGCGGCCCGGACCACACCGGCCACGGATCGGCTGGCGGTGCTGGTCGGTCGGGGTCGTGCCCAGGTGCTGCGGGCGCTGACCCGGCCGGCGACCACCGCCGGCCTCGCGGCCACCCTGGGGCTGGCCCCGAGCACCGTCTCGGAGCAGCTCTCCGCGCTGCTCACCGCCGGTGTGGTGCACCGCCGTCGGGTGGGCCGACGGGTGCTGTACGGCCTGGAACCGGCCGGCGTGGCACTGGTGCAGCTCATCGGCGACGAGCCGGCGAGCGCCTCGGCCTGAGCATTCGGCTCGATCCGAATTCGTTTCTCACCCGTCCCGGTCGCTCCTAGCGTACGGGTCACGAACGAGCACGCGATCGAGGCGGTCGGGGGTGCCGCAGGTACCGCAGCCGCACGGGAAGGTGGCGACCCAGCGCCGGGAGGTTCAGGCAGTCCGCGGCGTCAACCTGACGGTTGGCAACGGGGAGCTGTCCGGCCTGCTCGGGCCGAACGGCGCTGGGCACCCTCCAACCGCGGCCCCGACCCGGTTGACCATGAAATTGTCGCCTCCCTCGTCGGCGTGCCGTGGCAACAACTTCAGGACCGACCGGTGAGCGGCGGCCCGGGCGACGCGAACGCGAACGCCGGCCGTCGGTCGGTCGGTCGGCGTGCCGCCCACCCCGGCCACCTCGGCGGCATGAGCGGGATCACAGGCCCGTGTTGTCACGACCCGGCCCGGCCCACCCGTCGTATCGGCGTCGGACCGATCAGGAGGTAGTCATGCAACGGATGAACCCGACCGAGGTCGCACCTCAGGCGTACAAGGCGGTCATGGGGTTGGAGTCGTACGTCCGGACGAACGTCGACCACACAGTGCTGGAGCTGGTGAAGCTGCGCGCGTCGATCATCAACGGGTGCGCGTACTGCGTGGACCTGCACAGCCGGGACGCGCTCGCCGCCGGCGAGTCGAGCCGGCGGCTGTTCGCGGTCGCCACCTGGCGGGAGGCGCCCTTCTTCGACGAACGGGAGCGGGCCGCGCTGGCCCTCACCGACGCGGTCACCCGGCTCGGTGAGCACGGGGTGCCGGACGACGTGTGGGACGACGCCGCGAAGGTCTGGTCGGAGAAGGAACTGGCCGACCTCGTCATCGCGATTGCCACAATCAACGTGTGGAACCGGATCGGGGTGACGTTGCGGCTGGAGCCTCCGGCTCAGGCGTGACCACCGGGGCGGCAGCGGAGGCGGCCGGTGCGCTCGAGGCGCACCGGCCGATGCTGCTCGGGCTCGCGTACCGCCTGCTGGGCAGCCGGCACGACGCGGAGGACATACTCCAGGAGGCGTACCTGCGCTGGCTGGGTGTGGACCGGGCCCTGGTCGACGAGCCGCGCCGGTACCTGTCCCGGGTGGTCACCCGGTTGGCTCTGGACCGGTTGCGCGCCCGCCAGGCGGCCCGCGAGACGTACGTCGGGACCTGGTTGCCCGAGCCGGTGCCGACCGCGCCCTCGCCGTTCGGTCCGCTGGACCGGGTGGAGCTGCGCGACACGCTCTCCACCGCGTTGCTGCACGTCCTGGAGCGGCTCACTCCGCCGGAGCGGGCGGTGTACGTCCTGCACACGGCCTTCGACCTGCCGTACGCCGAGATCGCCGAGATCCTGGACCGGTCCGTCGCCGACTGCCGCCAACTGCACCACCGGGCGACCGCGCGGGTACGCCAGGAGCAGCGCCGGTTCACCGCCAGCCGACCGGAGCGGGAGCGGCTGCTCGACGCGTTTCTCGCCGCCGCCCGCGACGGTGACCTGGCGAGGCTCACCGACCTGGTGGCCGCCGACGCCACCGCGTGGAACGACGGTGGCGGTCGGGTGCGGGCCGCCCTCAACCCGGTCACCGGCGCGGACCGGATCGCCAGGTTCTACGCCGGGGTCTACGGCCCACACCACCTGGTGACAGCGGATCCGGTCGAGCTCAACGGGGAACCCGCGATGCTGATCACCCGCGCGAACGGCAGTCGGTACACGCTCACCATCGCGGCGGCCGACGGTCGGATCACCGGAATCTACGTGGTCGGCAACCCGGACAAGGTGCCGGCGCTCGGCTGAGCCCCGGCGGCATGGAGCGACCCCAAACCGGTAGGCGTCAGCCCAGCTCGGGGAACCAGAGCGCGATCTCGCGCTTGGCGCTGTCCGTCGAGTCGGAGGCGTGCACAAGGTTCTCCCGGTTGGACAGCGACAGGTCACCCCGGATGGTGCCGGCCGCGGCCTTACGGCCGTCGGTGGCGCCGACGAGCCCGCGGACCACGTCGATGACCTGATCGCCGGAGAGCACCAGGGCGACCAGCGGGCCGCCGGTCATGAAGTCCTTCAGCGGCGGGTAGAACGCCTTGTCGACGTGCTCGGCGTAGTGCTCGTCGGCAAGCGCGGCGTCCATCGTCCGGTGCGCCATCGCGTCGATCCGCAGCCCCTTGCGCTCGAAGCGGGAGAGGACCTCGCCGACCAGGCCGCGGCGGACCGCGTCGGGCTTGATCAGAACGAGGCTGCGCTCATCCGGGCTGTTGCTGGACACGCTGGGTTCCTCCTGTACGCACTGAACGCTCGGGGTCGGTACGGTCAGCCTAGCGACCCGGTCCCGGCGCCGGCGCGGCGGCCGGTCTTTCCCCCGGTGGCCGATCCGGCCTAGCCTGGCCCTGACCCCCGGGAGGTCCACTGTGGCGAATGGCGGGAACCGACCCATCGCGCCGGTACGCAAGCTGATCGGCACGGTGCTGGGCACCGTGGCCACGTTCGTCGTCCTGTTCGGGCTGGGTATGACCAGTTGGGCCATCGTGGCTCTCGGGGTCGCCCTGCTGGTGCTGGCGATCGCGCTGGCGACCGTGCGCGGCGGCGGTCGCACGTGGGTCGTCGGTGTCGGGCACGTGCACAGCGCCTCCGAACCACCCACCCAGTACGCGTTCGGCCGCTGCGAACTGCAACTGGTGATCGATGCCCCTGGTCTGCCCCCACGATCCAAGAAGATCATCGAGCCGAGGGTGCCGGTCTCCAAGTGGCCGTCGCTGGGCCAGACCCTGCCGATCCGGGTCGCGTTGGACGACCAGCGGCATGTCAAGGTCCTCTGGGACGAGGTGCCGACCCACGCCGAGACCGCCGCCGCCGTCGCCGATCTCCCGCCGGAGTTCGCCGAGGCCGAGGCGATGGACGAGATGCTGCTCCAGCAGGACGCTCCGCCGTGGGCGGACCGCGCGCCCGACGACGACTTCCGGGACGATTTCCGGGACCCGGTCGGTGACCCGTTCCGGGACCCGCTCGGTGATCCCCTACGCGCCGACGTTTCCCGCGACGACCTGCGGCGCGATGACCTGCGAAGGGACGACCTGCGGCGCGACGACCCGGGCGTGGTGCCCGAGGAGCGCGAGCCCGTGGTGATGCACCAGAGCCCCGGTGGCCCGGTCGTGTTGGAGGGCGTTGTCGTCGAGCCGCAGTCCGGTGGGCTGCCCCGACGGGCCACCACCCCGGCGCCGCGCCCGCCCGCCGAGGAGCGGTTCGACGAGCCCGCCGCGGAGCGGTTCGACACCCCGGCTGGGCACGGCACGACCGCCCCGCCCGTCGAGGACCCCGTCGACACGCCCAGCGCGCAGCGCTCCGACCCACTCCGCTCCGATCCACCTCCGGCGCAGCGGTCCGGTCCCGGCGCGGCCGACCCGCTGGACCCACTCGACCTTCCGCTGGACGACCCGGCCCCGGCCGGGGCGGCACGCGCGACAGTGACCGACGAGGAACTGGACCAGGCGATCTTCGGGTTCGAGGCCGGTTCGGCCGCGGACCCGGCCGCGCCGATCAGCGGGGTCGGGCTCACCCTGCTGGTCACCGACCTGCCCCGGTCGCTCGACTTCTACCGAGACGTGCTCGGCTTCAGCGAGGTCGATCAGGGTGCCCACAACGCCGTCCTCGCCTCCGGGACGACCCGGATCGTCCTCCGCGAGGTGACCGGGGCAGCACCCATCAGCCGTCGGCTCGTACACGTCAACCTCGAGGTGACCGACATCGAGGCGGCGTACGAGCGGTTGCGCGGCTCGGGCGTCCGCTTCACGTACGCGCCCCGGGTGGTCAACCGGGGCACCAAGCTGGAGGTGTGGGCGGCAGCCTTCCGCGACCCGGACGGCCACGGCGTCGCGCTCACCCAGTGGCGCGAACGCGCCGACGCCTGACCCCGGACCGGCCCGCCGCCGGACGCCGCCGGCCAGGAGCGGCGTCAGCCGAGGATGACCCGGCGAACGTGCAACGCGTACGCCCAGACCAGGGCGAAGATGATGCCCAGCCCGAGCAGCGACCAGTGCAGCAGACCGCCCAGCAACAGCAGACCCTGGAGCACGGTGCCGGCGTTCCAGGCCCAATGGCGGCGCATCATGCCGGCGAGCACCACGGCGGCCACCGCGAGTGCCACCACCGCACCGATCGCGGCGCCGCCGAGGTCACCGCCGACGACCCGGATCGGCTGGATCGCCAGCAGGAGCACGAGCGCCTCCAGGCCGAGCGTTCCGGCGCCGAGACCGCGTACCGCCCGCTCCGGGTTGCGCAACCCGGAGCGCCGCGGCTGCCCGGCCGTGGGATCCTCCCCCACCGGGGCCTCTCCCACCGCACGCGTCGCGTCCTCGGTGGGGTGTGGCTCCCGCTCCGGGCTGGTCATCGCTTCAGCAGCCGGCGCGCGTCGGCGACGGTCACCACTGACCCCGTTACCAGCACGCCGACCCCACTCAGCTCGCCCGGGACGTCCTCCTCGGCCATCGCCACCGCCAGCTCGATGGCGTCCGGCATCTCCTCGGCCGAAGCCACCCGCTCCTCGCCGAAGATCTCGCCGGCCAGCGCGGCGAGTTCCTCGGTCGGCATCGCCCGTGGCGAGCTGTTGCGGGTGACCACCACCTGGTCGACCACCGGCTCCAGCAGCTCCAGCAGCGCCTCCGCGTCCTTGTCGGCCAGTACGCCGATCAAGGCCACCAGCTTGCTGAACGCGAACTCCTCCTGGAGGGCGGTGACGGTGGCCTTCATGCCGTGCGGGTTGTGCGCACCGTCCAGCAGGATCGTCGGAGCGTTACGGACCCGCTCCAACCGACCCGGGGAGCTGGTCGAGGCGAAGCCCTCCCGAACCGCCTCGATGTCCAGCTGACGTCGGGCCCCCGCACCGAGGAACGCCTCCACGGCGGCGAGCGCCACCGCCGCGTTCTGCGCCTGGTGGGCACCGTGCAGCGGGACGAACACGTCGTCGTACACGCCACCCAGCCCTTGGATGGTGAGCACCTGACCGCCGACCGCGACGGCCCGCCGCTGCACGCCGAACTCGCCGCCCTCCCGGGCGATGGTGGCCCCGACCTCGGCGCAGCGTTCGAGCAGCGGTCGCGCGGCCTCCTCCTCCTGGGCCGCCGCGATCACGGTGGCCCCCGGGTGGATGATGCCGGCCTTGGCCAGCGCGATGTCCTGGATCGTGTCGCCGAGCCACTCGGTGTGGTCCAGCCCGATCGGTGTGATCACACAGACCCCGGCCTGGAGGACGTTCGTGGCGTCCTCGGCGCCGCCGAGGCCGACCTCGACCACAGCGATGTCGACGGGCGCGTCGGCGAAGGTGGCGAACGCCAGCGCGGTCGTCATGTCGAAATACGTCAACGGCTCGTCCGACCGCGCGTCGACCAGGTCGGCGAGCGGTTTGATCTCGCGGTACACCGACGTGAACCGCTCCTCGCTCACCGGCTCCCCGTCCAGGCTGATCCGCTCCCGGACGGTCTCCAGGTGCGGGCTGGTGTACCGGCCGGTGTGCAGCCCGTGCGCCCGCAGCAGCGAGTCGATCATCCGCGCGGTGGAGGTCTTGCCGTTGGTGCCGGTCAGGTGGATCGCGGGGTACGCCCGCTGTGGGCTGCCGAGCAGGTCGAGCAGCGACTCGATCCGGTCCAGCTCGAAGACCATGCGGGTGAAACCGCGGGCGTTCAGCTCGGCTTCTACGGCGGCGAAATCGGTACGGTCGGTCACGAGGGCAGTGTCTCCAGAGCAGCGTCGATCCGGACCAGGTCGGCCTCGGCGGTGGCGAGCCGGTCGCGGATCTTCGCGACCACCGGCTCGGGGGCCTTGCCGATGAAGGCAGGGTTGTCGAGCTTCGCCCGAGCCTGCGCGACCTCCTTCTCGGCAGCCGTGCGGTCCTTCGTCAACCGGGCCCGCTCGGCGGCCACGTCGATCGACCCCCGGGTGTCCAACGCGACACCGACCGCGCCGGGCATGGCCAGCGTCGCGCTGGCCTGGAAGTCGTCGCCGGCCGGGTCCAGCCGGACCAACGAACGGATCAGCGGCTCGTGGGCTGCGATACCCGCGCCGGACAGCCCGTCCAGGCGGGCAGCCACCCGCTGCGTCGGGCGCAGCCCCTGGTCGGAACGGAACCGGCGGATCTCGGTGACGACCCGCTGCACGCCCACCAGCTCGGCCTCGGCGGCGTCGTCGACGAGCGACCGGTCGGCCACCGGCCAGGCGGCGGCCTGCACCGTCTCGCCGCCGGTCAGCGCGAGCCACAACTCCTCGGTGACGAACGGGATGACCGGGTGCAGCAGCCGCATCAGCTGGTCGAGCACGTGCCCGAGCACCCGGCGGCTGGCCTCCGCGCGCTCACCGCCCTCGGCGAGCACCGGCTTGCTCAACTCGACGTACCAGTCGCAGACGTCGTCCCACGCGAAGTGGTAGAGCAGGTCGCAGACCTTGGCGAACTCGTACGCCTCGAACTGCTCGTCGACCTCGGCGGTGACGTGCGCCAACCGGGACAGGATCCACCTGTCGACGGTGGAGAGCTGCTCGACCGGTGGCAGGTCACCAGTGGTGTGCGCGCCGTTCATCAGCGCGAACCGGGTGGCGTTCCAGAGCTTGTTGCAGAAGTTGCGGGAGCCCTGGCACCACTCCTCGCTGACCGGGACGTCCTGGCCGGGGTTCGCGCCCCGCGCCAGGGTGAACCGGGTGGCGTCGGCGCCGTACCTGTCGATCCAGTCCAGCGGGTCGACCACGTTGCCGAACGACTTCGACATCTTCTTGCCGAACTGGTCGCGCACCATGCCGTGCAGAGCGACCACGTCGAAGGGCGGACGGCCGTCCATGGCGTAGAGGCCGAACATCATCATCCGGGCAACCCAGAAGAACAGGATGTCGTACCCGGTGACAAGCACGCTCGTCGGGTAGAACTTCGCCAGGTCCGGGGTCTGCTCGGGCCAGCCCAGTGTGGAGAACGGCCACAGGCCGCTGGAGAACCAGGTGTCCAGGACGTCCTCGTCCTGGTGCCAGCCCTCGCCGGTCGGCGGAGCCTCGTCGGGGCCGACGCAGACGATCTCACCCGCCGGGCCGTACCAGACCGGGATGCGGTGCCCCCACCAGAGCTGGCGGGAGATGCACCAGTCGTGCATGTTGTCGACCCAGGCGAAGTAGCGCTTGGACAGTTCGGCGGGCTCGATGCGGACCCGACCGTCGCGCACCGCGTCTCCCGCGGCCTGGGCCAGCGGAGCGGTGTTGACGAACCACTGCAGCGACAGCCGCGGCTCGACCGTCGTCTTGCAGCGTGAGCAGTGCCCGACAGCGTGCACGTACGGGCGCTTCTCGGCGACGATCAGGCCCTGCTCCCGCAATGCGGCAACGATCGCGGGCCGCGCCTCGAACCGGTCCAACCCCTCGAACGGGCCGGGCACGGTGATCACACCGCGCTCGTCCATCACGGTGAGCGCGGGCAGGTCGTGCCGCTGGCCGATTTCGAAGTCGTTCGGGTCGTGCGCCGGCGTCACCTTGACCATGCCGGTGCCGAAGGAAGGGTCGACGTGCGCGTCGGCGACGATCGGGATCCGGCGGCCGGTCAGCGGCAGCTCGACCTCGGTGCCGATCAGGTGCTGGTAGCGCTCGTCGTCGGGGTGCACCGCCACGGCCGTGTCGCCGAGCATCGTCTCGGCCCGGGTGGTGGCCACCACCACCTCGTCGCTGTACCGGATCGAGATCAGCTCGCCGTCGTCGTCGGTGTGCTCGACCTCGATGTCGGACAGCGCGGTGAGGCAGCGCGGACACCAGTTGATGATCCGGTTGGCCCGGTAGATGAGGCCGTCGTCGAAGAGCTTCTTGAAGATCGTCTGGACGGCGCGGGTCAGCCCCGCGTCCATGGTGAAGCGCTCGCGGTCCCAGTCGACGGAGTCGCCGAGGCGGCGCATCTGGCCGAGGATGGCGCCACCGGACTCGGCCTTCCACTGCCAGACCCGCTCGACGAACTTCTCCCGGCCGAGATCGTGCCGGGACAGACCCTCGGCGGCAAGCTGGCGCTCGACCAGGTTCTGGGTGGCAATGCCGGCGTGGTCCATGCCAGGCAGCCACAGCGCTTCGAAGCCCTGCATCCGCTTCCGCCTGGTCAACGCGTCCATGAGCGTGTGCTCGAACGCGTGGCCCATGTGCAGCGAGCCGGTGACGTTCGGCGGCGGGATGACGATGGTGAAGGGGGGCTTGTCGCTGTCGGCGGAGGCCCGGAAGTGCCCGCCGGCTACCCACTGCTCGTACCGTCGCTGCTCTACCTCGCCGGGCTGGTACTGGCCGGCAAGGGTCGGGGCGTCGGGGCGTCGGGCATCCAGTCTCTCGGTCACCGGACAAGTCTACGGAGGGCTTCCGCAGACCTGACGTGCGCCACCTGCCGTTCGCGTACGGTGTCGGCTATGTCCGACGCACATCTCACCGAGCGGTCGCGCGACGGCGGCCGCGAGCCGGTCGAGCTCACCGAAGAGCCGATCCAGCTGAGCACCCGGGACTCCGGAGGCGACCCCGACGAGCGGCCGGCCGGCTGGTCCCGCCGCCGCAAGATCGGCTGGACGGTCGCACTGGTGGTCGGCCTCGCCGGCGCCGCAGTGCTCGGCGTCGGTGGGTGGCGGGTGTCGCAACAGAAGGACACCGAACTGACCTCACCCGACCGGTTGGCAGGTCTGACCCGCGACGACAGCGAACGGGCGAAGAGCACTGCCGACTACCTCCGCAGCGGCCTGGCGGCGAACATCGAACTGGACCGCAGTTTCGGCACCGTCTACCGCGACCCGGCCGACGAGAAGCGCTCGGTGCTCATCTTCGGGGGCACCACCCTGCTGTGGCAGCCGGAACGGGACCTGGACAGCCTCTTCCGGCTGATGTCCGACGAGACAGGCGCCGTGAACGGTCTGCGCGAGCAGCCCGCGGGTGACCTCGGCGGGGTGCTGAAGTGTGGCAGCACCAGCGGTGAGGGCGGGGACTTCGCTGTCTGCGGCTGGGCCGACCACGGCAGCGTGGTCATGGCGATGTTCCCGGGCCGGTCGGTGAGCGACGCCGGCGGCCTGTTGCGCAACCTCCGCGCCGGCATGCAGACCCGGGACTGACCGGAACCGCGAACCCGCCGACCGCAAGATCGCACCACATCCTGGTTGTAGTGGTGTCACCGCAGCCGTGCGGCCACTACAACAAGGATTGAGCACGACCTAGAAGGCTTCGGGAAACGCAGATAAGGCCACCCCGTTAGGGGTGGCCTTATCTGGAAGATTGTCCGGCGGCGTCCTACTCTCCCACACCCTCACGAGTGCAGTAC
>NZ_JBEXYP010000023.1:0-102829 GCF_040630995.1 Micromonospora sp. NPDC005710
CTCCCGGGTCTGCGGCCCTCGGGAGGGCGACGGCTACCTGCGCTTCGTCGAGTACGCGCGGGAGCTGTGGCGGCTCGAACGCACCGACTTCATCGAGCGCAACCTGGACGCGCCCACCGATCTGATCACCGGCAACCTGCTCAAGCTGCTCACCGGCGGGGCGTTCCGGCGCCTCCAAACAAAGATCAACCAGTTCTTCCGGGACCCCCGTACCCAGCGGATCTTCTCCTTCCAGGCGATGTACGCGGGCCTCGCGCCGCACGACGCGCTGGCCATCTACGCGGTCATCGCGTACCTCGACTCGGTGGCCGGTGTCTACTTCCCGCGCGGTGGCATCCACGCGGTCTCCAGGGCGATGGCCGGCGCCGCCGAGAAGCACGGCGTGCAGATCCGGTACGACACCACGGTGACCCGGGTCGAGACGGTGAACGGCCGCGCCACCGGCGTGCTCACCGCGGACGGCGACCTGGTGCCGGCGGACGTCGTGGTGCTCAACCCCGACCTGCCGGTCGCCTACCGGGACCTGCTCCCCGCCGCGCCGAAGCGCCGGCTCACCTACTCACCGTCCTGCGTCGTTCTGCACGTCGGCTCCCGACAGGGCTATGCGAAGATCGCCCATCACAACATCCACTTCGGGCGCGCGTGGAAGGGCACCTTCGATGAGGTCATCCGGCGGGGTGAGCTGATGACCGATCCGTCGCTCCTGGTGACCAACCCGAGCCGGACCGATCCCGCGGTGGCCCCACCGGACCGGCACACCTACTACGTGCTCGCCCCGGTGCCCAACCTGCATCGGGCGCCGTTCGAGTGGCGCGGCGACCTGACCCAGCGCTACACCGACCAGCTGATCGGCACCCTCGAGGAACGCGGCTACGTCGGCTTCGGCGCCGGGGTCGAGGTGCTCCGGGCGATCACGCCCGCTGAGTGGGAGGAGCAGGGCATGGCCGCGGGAACCCCGTTCGCCGCCGCGCACACGCTGTTCCAGACCGGCCCGTTCCGCCCGTCCAACCTGCACCGTGACCTGCCGAACGTGGTCTTCGTCGGCTCCGGAACCCAACCCGGCGTCGGCGTGCCGATGGTGCTCATCTCCGGCAAGCTCGCCGCCGGCCGGATCACCGGGGAAGGCCGATGAGCAGCCGTGAGAAGCACCTCGTCGAACTCGTCGACGAGACTGGCAAGGCCCACGGCGAGACGACAGTCGCGTCCGCGCACCAGCCCCCGGGGCAGTTGCACCGGGCCTTCTCGGTGGTGCTCGTGGACCCGGACGGCCAGGTGCTGCTCCAGCGCCGGGCCGCCGCCAAGACCCGCTTCCCGCTGCGCTGGGCCAACTCCTGCTGCGGCCACCCCCAACCCGGTGAGTCGCTCACCGAGGCCGCCAACCGACGGCTGGGCGAAGAGTTGGGAGCGGGCCCGGTCGAGCTGACCGAGGTCGGCGTCTACGTCTACTACGCCGAGGACCCGGCGACCGGCCGGGTCGAGTTCGAGTACGACCACGTACTGCGAGGCGAGTTCCTGCCCAACGCCCCGCTCCTGCCCGACCCGGACGAGGTGGCCGAGCTGCGGTGGGCCGACCCCATCGCTCTCGAGGCCGATCTGCAACTCGACCCCCGGTCGTACGCGCCGTGGCTGGGCGGGGTGGTGAACCGGCTGCTCCGCCCCTCGGGGTCCCGGTCGGGTGCAACCAGCCCGGCAATGACCCCGCCCGCATCGTCGGCGGATGACACGGCGGAGCGGTCGGGTGGTCGATGAGGCACTGAGCGCTGGCGCAGTCGCACGCCGGCTCGGGGTCGCCGTGACGACTCTCCGCACCTGGCACCAGCGCTACGGGCTCGGGCCCAGCGAACACATCCCCGGCCACCATCGCCGGTACACACCGAGCGACCTGGCCCGCCTGGACATCATGCGACGTCTCACCGCCGAGGGGGTGAGCCCCGCCGAGGCGGCCCGCTGGGCCCGCCAGGCCCCCGAACCGACGCCCAACGGCAACGGCGTCGTCACCCCCACCCGTACCCACCCGGCCAGCCGTGACGGCGGCGGCTCCATCCCGGTCGGCCGTGCCGGCCCCGCGGCCCGCGGACTGGCCCGCGCCGCCATGCGGCTGGACGCGGCGGCGATCAGCGAGACCATCGCGCACGCGCTGGCCGCCGGTGGGGTGGTCGCCACCTGGGAGGGCCTCGTCCGCCCGGTGCTCGCCGGCATCGGCGAACGGCACGCCGCCACCGCCGGGCTGATCGATGTGGAACACCTGGTGTCCCGCTGCGTCTCGGAGGCACTCGCAACGGCCAGTCGCGCCAACGTCCCCACCGGGCCGGCCCGGATCCTGCTCTCCTGCGCCGACGAAGAGCAGCACACCCTGCCGCTGGAGGCGTTGGCGGCAGCTCTCGCCGAAGCCGGGGTCAGCTACCGCATGCTCGGCGCCCGGGTGCCGGTGGCCGCTCTCGTCGAGGCCGTCAACCGGACCGGACCGGCCGCCGTGGTGCTCTGGTCGCACACCCGGGCCACCGCCGACCCGACCCAGCTCAGCGCACTGCTCGCCGCACCCCGACGCCCGCTGCTGGTGCTGGCCGCCGGACCCGGCTGGCGAGCCGACACGCTGCCCGCCGGCGTGGTGCGGCCCGTCGACCTGGCCGAGGCGGTCTCGCTCTCCGCCGCCGTCCGCGACTCCCTGGACCAGTCGAGGCGTGACTGATCGCACTGTCGCCGAAAGGCGGCGTGAACTACCGTCGGGCGGGTCCGCCTACCCCGACCCTCCGGGAGCTAGCAGATGCAAGCCCGCGCCGTCCTGGCGTCAGTCCTCGCCGTGGCGCTCCTCCTGTCCGGCTGCGCCCAGCCGGACCGCACCCTCGTCGCCGCCGGCCCGCACAAGCCAGCGGCGTCCACACCACCCACCCCGAAGCCGCGTCCCAGCGTCACCAAACCGGCGAAGCCGCCACTGCGGCCGCTGCCAGCCAAACTCCCCGCCGGCCTGGGTCGCAACACCGGCGTACGCCCGGTGGCCCTGACGTTCGACGACGGGCCCAGCCCCGCCTGGACGCCCAAGGTGCTCGACCAGCTCAAGGCCGCCAAGGTGACAGCGACCTTCTGCGTCGTCGGTCGCGAGGTGCAGCGCCACCCGGAACTGGTCCGACGGATCGTCCGCGAGGGACACCAGCTCTGCAACCACAGTTGGCGACACGACCTCGACCTTGCCCGGCGACCGGTCGGCGAGATCCGCGCCGACCTGGACCGCACCAACAAGGCCATCCAGAAGGCCTCCCCCGGCGCCAAGGTGTCGTTCTACCGGCAGCCCGGCGGCCGATGGACGTCGGAGGTGCTCGGGGTGGCCAAGAACCTCGGCATGCGTCCGCTGCACTGGTCGGTCGACCCCCAGGACTGGGACAAGCCCACCGCGGCCACCATCGGCAAGCGTGTGCACACCGCCACCCGCCCCGGTGCCATCGTTCTCCTGCACGACGGGGGCGGAAATCGGGCCGAGACACTCGCCGCCTGCCCCAAGCTGATCGCCGACCTGAAGAAGCGCTTCGGCATCACCCGACTCCGCTAGAACTGCTCTGACCTGCGGTTATGCCGCGCCCCAAACCCTTGCGGATACCGATTTTGTCGACCGACCGGGCATCACGTATGCTTTCGGAGCCTCCGGCGGGGCCGGATGGGAGCAAGTCCGCTAGAAGTTGCGAATGTGCAATGATGGCGGGGCCGCCCTCATCGTCTAGCGGCCCAGGACGCCGCCCTTTCAAGGCGGTAGCACGGGTTCGAATCCCGTTGGGGGCACGACCGGCGCAAGCCGGAGCAACACAAGCTAGGTCCTGTGGAGCAGTTGGAGTGCTCGCCGCCCTGTCAAGGCGGAGGTCGCGGGTTCAAGTCCCGTCAGGACCGCAGCGCTGACGCCGCGCCCCGCGCGGCGTTCTGCGTATCGGAGCAGGTCGCCTTGCCACCGGTTCGTCCGGTTGCCGGGTAACATGAGCCGAGCGCTTCGGCCAGGTAGCTCAGTTGGTACGAGCGTCCGACTGAAAATCGGAAGGTCGGCGGTTCGACCCCGCCCCTGGCCACATAGCCTTTCGCCGGGCTACAGAGGTCCCCACCAGCGGAAACGCAGGTGGGGATCTTGCTTTTTGCGGTCGCCGCCGGTGCCGGCCATGACCACCACCCTCCGCGTGGGCTACTCCTTGGGCACCGCCGACACCTCCCGCCTGCCCGCGTGATCACCCGTACCCGCGCCGGCCTGTGTGATCAACACGACTTCCTTGAAGTCGGGGTGTCCCGGCGCGCGAGACACCGCGTTTTCAAGGAAACCAAGTCGATCATGGCCGAGGTTGCCTCGGCTCGGGCTGTGCGGCGGACGTGACGCACCGCCCGACCGTGACGCACCGCCCGACGGACGTGACGCCCGGCCGACAGCGGGACTGACGTCCGACGGACGTGACACCCAGCCGCTCGCCGTCAGCGGTCGCGGCGACCCTGCGGGCGATGCTGGGACACGCCGCCCTGGATCGCTTCCCACACACTGCGGCCGGCCTCTCGCAACGTCTCCCCCGCCTGCCCGGCGAACTGGGCCGCGCTCTGGGCCGCAGCTTGCGCCGCGCCCGGCAGGCCACCGTCGCCACCCCCGGACGGACCCGGGCGGGAGTCGGCCGACCGGTCGGACTCGTTGCCGTTCTCCCCGGCCGCCGGCCCCGCCGAACCGTCGGGAGGCCGCTTGTCCGCCGCCGACCCGTCGGGAGGCCGTTTGTCCGCCGCCGACCCGTCGGGACGCCGCTTGCCCGCCGCCGATCCGTCGGGACGCCGCTGCTCCCGGCCCACCGCCACCGACCCGTCGGAATGCTGCTGGCCCCGGCCCGGCGCCGACCCGTCGGGACGCGACCGATCCCGGCCCGCCGCCTGGTTCCCTGCGTCATCCGCGCCTTCGGGGCGCTCTCCATCGGCGTGACGCGACTTCTCGTGGCGCTGGTCTTCCGGGCGGTTGCCGCGCGGCGCGCCGGCCTCCGGCTCACGGTCCTGCGGATGCGGTCGCTCCGGATGCTCGTCCTGTTGATGTGCCTGGTCAGCCGACCCCGGGCCGCCGGCTCGCGGCCCGGGTCCGCCGGCACCCGGTCCCGAGCCGACCGGCCCCGCCCCGGACCCATCAGTCCTCGGCCGCCCAGCATCCGACCCACCAGCACCCGGCCGACCACGCCCGGGCTGATAAGCACCCGGACGATCGAGGACCGGCCGGCCGGAACCCGAAGGCCGACCCGGACGATCGGAAGGCGGCCGGTCGCTGTCGACCGGGGGACCCGTCGGACCGACGTGTCGACCAGGCTCGTCGCGTACGCCGTTCACGCGCCGACTCGACGTCTGGATCTCCGCTGCGTCCACGGCCAACTGCTGGGCGCTGCGGTTCACGTCGTCGAGGGCGGAGGCGGCTGTGCGGGCCAGCGCCTCAATGATGTGTGGGTTGTTGTCGATCGTGTCGAGGGCTCGGGCCAGGATGCCCGTCAGCTGCTCCAGCCGTACCCGCAGCTGTGCCTCGGCGTTCACTCCGTTGACCGCCAGCTCACCGCTGTTGATGTGCACCCGTACGCCGGCGTCGACCTGGAGCAGGTTGGCCACCCGGGCCCGCAGCGAGAGGTCCGCCTCCAGTCCGTCGACCGCCAGCCGGATGGAGTCGACGGCGACCTTCGGGATGTCGAGCAGCACGTCCGGGTCGGTGTCCCGATCCGGTTCGCGCTGGTCCCGCTGCTGCCCGCTGTCGCTCATGCTCTCCCGCCCTGCCTGCACCGGCTCGGTCGTCCGGGCCGTTGGACGCGGTTACCCGCTTTCCGGCGGGGCATCCCGTCCGTGACGGCCCGGCGACCCTCTGTCTGGAACCGGGCACCGTGGGAAGCTGCACACCGAGGCATCAGCCGGTATGGTCCGGGCCTATGGGACAGGAATTGACTGATCCGGCCGACATCCGGCAGGACGTCGGCCAGTTCTCTCTCCGGTGCAGCCTTCTCGTCCCGGGCTCCGCCGAGCAGGCGTTCGCTGTCTTCACCGACGAGCTGACTGAGTGGTGGGTCACCGAATACACCTGGTCCGGCCCGGACGCGCTTGCCGAGTTGGGCATGGAACCGCGGGCCGGCGGCATGCTCTACGAGTTGGGCCCGTACGGTTTCCGCGCCGACTGGGGCCGGGTGCTCACCTGGGATCCGCCCCGCCGGCTCGTCTTCGTCTGGCAGATCGGCCCTGACCGGGCGCCGGTGCCGGACCCGGCCCGCGCGAGCGAGGTCGAGGTGCTGTTTCATCCCGTGGGGCCGGAGCGCACCCGGGTCGAGCTGGAGCACCGGCATTTCGACAGACACGGCGAGGCTGCCGAGGGTTACCGCAAGGCCCTCACCGCCGGCTGGCACGAGCTGCTCACCCGTTACGTCGCCACGGTCTCCCGCCACCGCCCCACCACGGCGGCCTGACAACCCACCGGGTCACCGCCCGAGCCGCCCCAGCGGCGGGCCCACCAGCGGCGAGCCCATCTCGTCAGCGCCCGAGCCGCCGGTCGGTGGCGGGTCCGCCGAGGTCTCGACCACCGAGGTTCGCGCGGTGGCCGGCTTGCGCTCCGGAGCCGAAGCCGGTGCCGCCCAGCCGGCGCGGCGGTGCGGTGCGCAGCCGTGGGTATTCCTCGGTGAGCCGGCGCTGCACGCGGTCGGACCGGTCGGCCAGCACCAACGCCATCGACGGTGCGCCCGACTCGCTTGCCGCCGCGGTCTCGGCCGCCCAGAGTCGACCGCCGACCACCTCGGCGAAGCCGGCCAGCCAGGAGCGGCGGAACGCGGCGGGGTGGTCGTCGGCGGGCACCTCGGTGGCGGCCAGGCCGTGCGCCGCCTGTACGAGCAGTGAGGTGAAGAGCAGGTCGACCCGTTCCAGGTCGCTGGCGAAGCCGAAGAGGTGCAGGACGAAGCCGTTGCCCTGCCGACGGCGTACGCAGCGGCAGCGCAGGGGCTCGGCCACCGCGGCGAGCAGGCCGACCTTGTCGCGGGCGTACGGGGCGACGACGTCCAGTACTCGATCGCCGACCGGGTCGGTGGTCGGGTCCCGGGCGGCGAGCAGTGCCCGGTCCACGCCGTAGCGGGCGATCAGTTCGGTCGCCTTGGCGGTGAACGCGGACGACTCGGCCGGCGTGCAGGCCGGGTCCTCGGCCTGGGCCAGCAACTTGCGCACCTTGCTCAGCATCGCCTCGGACATGCCTACAGAGCTACCACACGAGCCGGACTTCATCGGGGCCGCGCCGGGATCAATCGATACGTATCATCGTCACGGTCAGATGATCAGTCCGATACGGACGGTCAGTCACCTGTTTGGGAGGAACGAACGGATGCCATCCCCGACCGCTCGCCTGCTCGCCGTCGCCACGGCCACCGCACTGCTCTTCGCCGGCACGCCCGCGCAGGCCGAGCCGATCACCCCGACCGCACCGGTCAGCTCCGGCCCGAACGCGTTCGCCCCGCTCGCCACCTGTTACGGCGGGGCGGTCCGGTCGTACTTCGAGACCGGTCGCTACGGTGGCTCGGCCGGCCAGTACCGCACCACCAGCCGCTGTCGCGACATCAACGTCCGCAATGCGAGCGTGTACGCCACCGAAGCGTGCGTGATCTTCGTGGACAAGACGAGCGCCTGCAACTACTGGACCTACCTGCCGGCCAACTCGGGCTGGATCACGGTGGCGACCGACGTCCGGGACGGCGTCAACTTCCGGGTCCGCTTCGAGAACCTGCGGTACGAGTACGAGCCGCTCATCGCGTACCACGCGTTCTGACCTGCCCGCGGTCGCGGCGTCCGCCCCCCGACGGACGCCGCGACCCGACTGGGCGTCACCCGGCGCGGCTGCGCAGGGTGGCGATCGTCGAGCCGGCGAGGGTGAGCAGGCAGTCGGGGAGCAGCCCGTCGGCCGCCGCCGCACCGAACAGTGCCTCACCAGTGGGCTCGTCCCGATTCGCGTACGCGCTGACGAAGCGGGCCACCCAGCGGGTGTCGTACCCGGCCTGGTCGATCCCCGGGAAGTCGAGTGCCGCCCCACTGGCCGCCGGCGCGTCGCCGAGCATCGTCGCGGCCAGGCACCAGGCCACCCCGTACGCGCCGTTCAGGCCGGCCCGGTCGACGACCGCGTCGAACGCTCCCACCACCGCGTCTCCATCGCCGGTCAGCGCCGAACGGAGAACGGCGGCCGCGTCATCGAACGTCTGCTGTGGTAGGTCGGTCACTCAGCGCACAGTAGGACGGCCGGTCAAGCCTCCCCACAACCGTCACTGTCCGTGTTCAACGCGAGCTACCTACGCATTACGCCACCTCCACGGTCCCGCCGCCAGCCTCGGCACGCTAATGTGCGCAGCGGACCTTCGCCGGAGGAAGGACGACCATGTTCGTATCACGCCGTTCGCGGGTAGCCACACTGGCTGCCTGCGCGACGATCCTGCTCGCCACAAGCGCTTGCGGGGATGACAAGCCCGAAGAGGCGAGCGCCCAACAGGTGCGCCTCTACGGCACGGACGGCAACATGCTCAACTCCTATCCCGCGGAGTTGAAGGATCGGGCCAGCCTCGTCGACGGGATGAAGGGCACCACGCCCCTCGTTCCGCTGCCTGACGACTTCAAGGGCCGGCTCAAGGGCATCAATCCGGCGCTGACGGACTACGTGTACTCCGCCGAGACGTACGACGCGGTGGTCATCGCCGTGCTCGCCGCCCAGTTGGCCGGGAGCACCGACCCGGCGGCCATCACCAAGCAGATCGTCGCCGTGACGAACGACGGGCAGCGCTGCGAGGACCCGGCGAGTTGTCTCGCGCTGGCGCGCAACGGGCAGGACATCGAGTACCGCGGTGTGTCGCTGACCCGCGCCGGCTTCACCGACAAGGGTGAGCCGGCCACCGCGAGCTACGCCACGCTGACCTTCGACGGGCAGCAGATCAACGACGGCAAGACCGAGTTCGTCGGCGCGGGCATCGAGTCGGCGGCGAGCACCAAGACGCCGCCGAAGCCGAAGAAGCAGCGGCCGGGTGGCGCCGCCGACCAGGAGCCACTGATCCTGGGTGGCCTTCTGCCGAAGACCGGTGACCTCGCGATCGCCTACCCGCCGATGGCTGCCGGCGCCGCGCTTGCGATCAAGGAGATCAACGCCGCTGGCGGCGCCCTTGGCAAGCCGGTGACGTGGCTCGACGGCGACGACGGCACCAACCCGGCGGTGGCCAAGGCCACCGTGGCCAAGCACGTGACGGACGGCGTCAGCGTGATCATCGGCGCGGGTGGTTCGGGTATCTCCCGGGCGGTGCTGCCGGACGTGGTGCAGGCCGGGAAGATCCTCTTTTCCCCGTCGAACACCGACAGCAGCCTGACCGACGTGGACGACCAGGGCCTGTACTTCCGCACCGCACCGCCGGACAGCCTCCAGGGCCGGGCGCTCGCCGACGTGATCCTCCGCGACGGGTCACAGAAGATCGTCATCGTCGCCCGCAAGGACTCCTACGGTGAGGGCCTGCAGGGCACCGTCCGTGACGAGCTGGAGAAGGCTGGTATCGCCAACGACCGGCTCAAGCTGATGACCTACGAGCCGCCGGCCGACGCGAAGGCAGCGCCTGTCGACTTCAGCAGCGGCGCGAAGCAGATCAAGGAGTTCGGCGCGGACGCCGTACTGATCATCGGTTTCGGTGAGTCCGCCCAGGTGATCCGCGGTCTGGCCGACGCCGGGGTGCAGATCCGGCAGTAGGCAGGACCCAGGTTTCACGACGGCCGCACCGGCTTCCCGCCGGTGCGGCCGTTTCGGGTACGTGGGAGTCACCGCGGCCGGCGGCGCTCCAGGAACTCGGTCATCCGACGGTGCTTCTCGTCGTCCTCGAAGAGCACCGCCTGGCTGACCAGGTCCAGATGCGGGTGCGCGGCGGCCGGCGCGTCCACCGCCAGCTTGGTCAGCCGCACCGCCAACGGTGAGCCCAGGGCGATCTCGTCCAGCAACGCGTGCGCGGCCGTCAGCAGCTCCCCGGGCTCGTCCACCACCCGGTTCACCAGACCGATCCGCAGCGCCTCGGTGGCATCCACCCGCCGGCCGGTGAAGAGCAGCTCCTTGGCCCGCCCCTCGCCGATCAACGCGGGCAGCCGGTGGGTCGCGCCGGCGCCGGCCAGGATGCCCAACCGCACCTCCGGCTGGCCGAAGACCGCCCGCGCCGTGCACACCCGAAGATCGCAGGCGTACGCCAGCTCCGCGCCACCGCCCAGCGCCGGGCCGTCGACCGCCGCCACTGTCGGCATCGGCAGCGCCCGGATGCGGGCGAAGGCGGCCGAGTTGATGGCGGCGAGGGCATCCGTGCGACCCCGTTCACGGAGCTGACCGATGTCGGCGCCACCGGCGAAGATGCCCGCCGCTCCGCCGGTGAGCAGCAGCAGGCGCGGGCGGGCCTCCAACTCGGCGCAGACCTGGTGCAGTTCGGCGATCAGGTCGGCGTCGATGGCGTTGCGCTTCTCGGGCCGGTCCAGGGTCACCACCAATCGGTCCGGCCGCTCCTCGATCCGTAACCCCGTCATTGCTTGACGCCGCCTTCCCAGCGGTAGAAGCCGTGCCCCGACTTCTTGCCCAGCCGCCCGGCGGCCACCATCTCCACCAGCAGCGGCGGCGGCGCGAAGCGGTCCCCGTACGCGGCCTGGAGGGTGCGGGCGATGTCCAGCCGCACGTCGAGGCCCACCAGGTCGGTGAGCTCCAACGGCCCGATCGGGTGCCGGTAGCCGAGCACCATTGCCTTGTCGATGTCCGCCGCAGCGGCCACCTCGTCGGCGACCATCCGGATCGCCTCCAGCCCGAGGGTGACCCCGAGCCGGGACGTGGCGAAGCCGGGCATGTCGCGTACGACGACGGGGTCCTTGCCCAGCCGGCCGGCGAGCGCGACGGCCGCGGTGGTGGTCTCCTCGGCGGTGGCCGGGCCGACCACGATCTCCAGCAGCGTCATCGCCCAGACCGGGTTGAAGAAGTGCAGGCCGAGGAAGCGCTCGGGTGCGTCCAGCTCGGCGGCCAGCGCACCGATGGCGATGCTGGAGGTGTTGCTGCCCAGCAGATCCGGGTGCAGAGCGGCGGCGTCCCGCAGGACGGCCCGCTTCAGGTCCAGGCGCTCCGGCACCGCCTCCACGATCACCTGGGGGGCGGGAGCGACGTCGGCGAGGGTCGGACGCAGCGTCACCCGCTGCCGGTTGGTGGCGGCCTCGTCGGCGCTCAGCCTCCCGCGCTGCACCGCACGCTCCCACAGCTCGGCGAGCCGGTTCAGCGCTGCCGCACCCCGCTCGGGGTCCACCTCGACCACCTCGACGGCGTGGCCGGCGCCGGCCGCCACGTACGCGATGCCGAGCCCCATCGTGCCGGCACCGACGACCACGAAACGATCGCTCATCACGCCTCCCTGTCCCGCCCGCCGACGCGCGGGGTCCCCGCCGCGCCGGCCCGGGTGCCCCGCCAGCTCCGCTCGCTCATGGTGCGACAGTAGACAGCGCGACGACCCGGCCCATGCGTGGGGGAGCGCCGGATCGGGTAATGATCGCCCGTCAACCGAGGGAAGGACCGCATCGACATGAGCCAGGCACCGGAGAGCGTCACCGACGGGGGAGTCGTGGAGACCCGAGGCGACGAGCGGGTCGAACTGCTGCGCGCCGACACCAACAACGACGGCAAGACCGACGTGTGGGTGGTGGACACCGACGGCGACGGCAAGGCGGACCTGTTCCAGTTCGACACCGACGGTGACGGCAAGGTGGACATCACCATGGTCGACCTCGACGAGGACGGCCAACCGGACGAGGTCGTCGACGGCGACGGCGGCCTGCCGCCGGAGCAGCTTCCCCCGACCGTCCAGGTCTGAGGCGTACGACGACGGCCTCCGCGTCCGCCCGGCGGATCGCGGGGGCCGTCGCTCAGTCGCCGAGGCGCAGGGTGGCCAGGTAGTAGGGGGCGTCGCGGTCGTCCACATCGGTGAGCCGCCAACCGGTGCCGTGCACCAGTGCGGCGAACTCGTCCGCCGAGCACACCAGGTAGTCGAACCATTCGGTGCTGACCTCGCGGTAGCGCAGCCGCAGCCTCAGCTGGCCACCGAGCCGGCCGCGTTGCCGGTTGCGCTCGTGGTAGCCGGTGTGCACCGGGTCGCGGGTGCCGTACGGGTCGGTGCCCTGCGCGATGATCTGCGCTCCCGGTCGGGCCAGCGCGGCGAGCGCGGCCAGGAACCCGGGGGCGCGCTCCCGCCCTTCGAACAGCCCGAGGTTGTTGCCGAGAAGCAGGAATGTGTCGTACCGCGAACCGTCGGTGACGTGCGTGTCGACGGTGCCGTGCACCAGCCGCCGGACCCCACGACGCCGGCTGACCTCCAGCGCACCGGCGGAGGTGTCCAGCCCGGTGACCGGTACGCCGCGTTCCTGGAGCAGCAGCGCGATCCTGCCGGCGCCGGTGCCGATGTCCAGCGTCTCGCCGCGGGCACGCTCGACCGCGCGGTGGTCGTACGGCTGCCAGTCGGCCGGGCCGTCCAGGTAGTGGGCGGCCGGTGCGCCGTTGATCAGGCCGTCGTCCCGTTCGATGATCTCGATGACCGGTCGGGGCAGTCGACCGCCGACCAGGGGCCGGGGGCCCACCCCGGTGGCCACGGCGAGGGTGTCTCGCAGCAGTTCGCCGACCACGTCACCGATTAGAGGCTCAACCGTCACGGCGTTCACGCTATCCGGCCACTCAGCGGGCACGCCGGTCATATCCTGGCGGCGTGACCATGCTGGACAAACTGTCGGCCGAGAAGTACATCCTGCTCACGACCTTCCGCAAGGATGGTCGGGCGGTGCCGACCCCGGTCTGGGCGGTGCGCGACGGCGAGGCGTTGGCGGTCTGGACCCGGGCTGACTCGGGGAAGGTGAAGCGGATCCGCCGCAACGGCGAGGTGACTGTCGCCCCGTGTGACGTGCGGGGTCGACCCCATGGGGCGGAGGTGCCCGCTCACGCGACGATCTACGGGGGCGGTGACACCGGTCGGGTCCGTGACCTGCTCAAGCACAAGTACCGCCTGATCGGTCGACTGAGCCTGCTGGGCAGCCGTTTACGTAATGGCGAGGGTGGGACGGTGGGCATTCGGGTGACGGTGGACGAGCCGCAGGGTTGACCGACGGCCGGCGTCGTGCCCGGCCGGGCACACGAAGGGGGCGGTGGATCGAGATCCACCGCCCCTTTCGCCTAACTATCGCCTACTCAGTCGCCCTGCCGCTGCTGCGGGATCTGGCCCTGCAGTAGCGCCCTGACCTCCGACTCACGGTACCGACGGTGGCCACCCAGGGTGCGGATGGCACTGAGCTTGCCAGCCTTGGCCCACCGGGTCACCGTCTTCGGGTCGACCCGGAACATCGACGCCACCTCGGCCGGCGTGAGTAGCGGCTCTGGTTCGTGCGTTCGCGATGCCATCGGTCACTCCTCCACATGTATAGACATCGGCCGGGGTCCCGCCGGCCGACGCGTCTCCCATGGTCCGGCTAGTCCCCGATGTCCGACATGGGCCGAACGGATGAAGGTCCCTAGACGGACGGATGAACCATGCCCGATTTTTACGACTTTTACACGGCAGAAACTACCTTATTCGGACTCATGATCACGGTTCGTGATGCGTCAACTACGAGCACCACTCACCTTGGGAGCGCTCCTAGGGTGATATGCCCTAGTTGCACCGCTCCAGCAGCTGCACTGCGCGCCACCGGGCCACCAACTTGTCGTACGCGGCCGACGCCTCCTCGGCCTCGCCGCGGGACAGCCCCGCAAGGCCGGCAGCGACCAACTCGGGCGAGTCGTCAGCGGCGAGGGTCTCGTCGGACAGCAGGTCGACCAGACCGCCGTAGTCCAACTCGACGACCGACCGCGGATGGAACTCCTCCAGCCACCGAGCCGCCTCCTCGACCGCCTCGGTGATCGGCGCGTCACCCACCGACTTGCGCAGCACCGACAGCGCCCGCGACGATCGACGTCGGGCCTTGGAGATCTCGGTGCGAAAGCGCAACGACCGCCGGCCCGGCTCGGTGACCAGGTCCCGCTCCGTCGGGTCAAAGAGCACGAACCACCGCAGCGGTACGCCCCAGGTGGCGATCTGCTCGTGCACCCGGGGCACCCCGTGCTCCAGCACCCGGGCGCCGCTGCGCCAGTCGTCCACCACCGCCCTGGCCTGCCCGGCGAGCACCGGCGGCACGAAGGCGTCGGCGAGCACCGAGGGCACCCCGTCCCGCGCGCTGAGTGCCGCCTCAGCGACCCGGATGCGCAGGTTCCACGGACAGACCAGCAGGCTGTCGTCCGTCTCCAGGACGTACGCCTCCTCCGGGAGGTCCGGCAGCCGGGTCCAGCCGGCGCCCAGCGCCTCGATCACCGCCGTCCGCTGCCGACCGGGCCCCTCGACCGGGGCGACCGCGCGCCCCTCCGAGACATAACGGCGCCAGTAGCTCTGCCGGTCCCGATCAAAGGCGGCCAACGGCTCGTACACGCGCAGGTAAGAAGCGAAGAGCGACGGCACCGCGCGATCCTCCCACGAACCATGCCCGTACGCGGTCAGCGGCCGGAGCACGCGCGCCGCAGCGTGGGACGGCGGTGGCGTGTCGAGCGGCTGCCCGGCGGCCGATACTAGGCTCGATCACACCGGCAGCATCCCCGCCGGGGTCCACCAGGTCCGCGTCCCACAAGGACGCACACCACAGTAGGAGCCAACAATGGGCGTATTCGCGAGCACCGACGACCCGGTGTCGACAGGTCACGAACAGGTCGTGTTCTGCCAGGACAAGCAGAGCGGCCTGAAGGCGATCATCGGGATCTACTCCACCGCGCTGGGCCCGGCGCTCGGCGGCACCCGCTTCTACGCGTACGCGAGCGAGGACGACGCCCTCGCCGACGTGCTGGACCTGTCCCGTGGGATGGCGTACAAGAACGCGCTCGCCGGGCTGGACCTGGGCGGCGGCAAGGCCGTCATCTGGGGCGACCCGGAGCAGATCAAGAGCGAGGCGCTGCTGCGCGCGTACGGCCGCTTCGTGGAGTCGCTGGGCGGCCGCTACTACACCGCCTGCGACGTCGGCACCTACGTGGCGGACATGGACGTCGTGGCCCGGGAGACCCGCTACGTGACCGGGCGCAGCGTGGAGCACGGCGGCGCCGGCGACTCGTCGATCCTCACCGCCTGGGGTGTCTTTCAGGGGATGCGGGCCGCGGCCGAGCACGTGTGGGGCACCCCCAGCCTGCGGGGCCGCCGGGTCGGCGTGGCCGGCCTGGGCAAGGTCGGCAAGTACCTGACCGGGCACCTGCTCGAGGACGGCGCCGAGGTGGTCGCCACCGACGTGAACCCCAAGGCGCTTGCCTGGGTACGCACCAACCACCCGCAGGTCACCCTCGTCGACGACTCGAGCGCGCTCGTCGCCGCCGACCTCGACGTGTACGCGCCGTGCGCCCTGGGCGGGGCCCTGAACGACGACACGGTGCCGGCGTTGCGGGCCAAGGTGGTGACCGGTGCGGCGAACAACCAGCTCGCCCACCCGGGCATCGAGAAGCTGCTTGCCGACCGGGGCATCCTCTACACGCCGGACTACGTGGTGAACGCGGGCGGTGTGATCCAGGTGGCCGACGAGATCGAGGGCTTCAACTTCGACCGGGCGAAGCTGCGGGCGACCCGGATCTACGACACCACCCGCGAGATCCTGCACCTGGCCGACGCGGAGGGCGTGCCGCCGGCAGTGGCCGCCGACCGGTTGGCGGAGCGTCGGATGGCCGACGTCGGCCGGCTGCGCGCGATCCACCTGCGCTGAGCGTCCCCGGGGGCGGATCGACGAGATCCGCCTCCGGGCCCCCGCCATCGGGCCTGGCTGGGTAAGCTGAGCCGGGGTCAAATTGATGCGGTTTGTCCGGTGTCACGGGCGCTAACCGTTCCGCTCCTTACCCGGTACACTGGGTGACGGCCGGATCGACGCGACGCGCAGAGCCGGCTGACGGTAACCCGAGGTGCCGAACGGTGGCATCCCCATGTACCGTAAGAGCCACGAGAGATGCCTGACGTCATCGGGGCCCGCCTTCGGGCTGCCCCGCATTCTGTGCGAGGGGGTCGAGCCATGGGGCGCGGCCGTGCTAAGGCCAAGCAGACTAAGGTGGCGCGGGAGTTGAAGTACCACTCCCCGAACACCGACCTCACCGCCTTGCAGCGCGAGTTGGCGGGTGCTGGGAAGTCTGAGCACCACTTCGACGACGACTCTAAAGAGTCCGTCGGCGATGATGATGAGGATCACGCTGACGACGACCCAGATCCCTGGGCCCGTCCGACCCGCTGACCTTTCGACGCAGCTGAGCACGCGGTAACCCCCGCGTGCTCACGCACGTCCTGTGCAGGTGCAGTCGCCGACGATCAGGGGCCTGGCCCGACCGGAGCTATCCGGCCGCTCGACAGGCCCCTGACAACGGCTCCCCTCAGCGCGGGCGATTGTTCCAGTTGTAGAACGTCGGGATGTTCTCGAAGTGGTTCCAGGCACAGACCGCGCTGGAGCCGTCTCCGCCCGACACCTCCGAGCGCAGCCGCCTCGCGTCCTCGGCCTCCTGGAGCAGCGCGACGAGCGCGGGAGCCGCGTCTCGCACCCGTTCGGTGACTCCGTCGTCCGCTTCGCGCTCAGGCCGCCGGTGACTCGTGGTCTCGGGCATGCTCCAACACTCCCTCCAATAGGCGGATCTTGCTGTTGCGGCAGTGCTCGGTCTCCGTACCGTCAAAACGCCCCAGCTCGAAGTAACGGTTGGCGGCATGGCCACCACCGCAGAAGCCGAAGTACGGGCAGGACGCCCGACACGCCTCCACCCCGGCCAGGAACTCCCCCACCCAGGGTGTCGCCGCCGCGCTGCCGAGAATCTGCGCCAGCGGGGTCGTCAGCACGTTGCCGCTGCTGAAGTCGCCGTAGCGGGGGTCGGTGAAACCGGCCAACTCCGGGGACAGCACGACCACCGAGCCGTCGTGACCGATCGTCGGGATCGGATCCAGGTGGCGGGGCAGCACCTCGTCCGCCGAGTTGTCGAGCACCGCGGCGGCGTACCGCAACGACCACTCGATCTCGCGGAGGTGGATCCGGGGTTCCCGGCGCCACGCCCCGACCAACTCCGCCCAGAACGCGGACACCGCCGACGGGTCGTGGCGGTTGTCGCGCGTGTTGACCCCCTCGGTCTCCTCGATGTTGATGCCCAACACGTCGCAGCCCAGCTCGAGGAAGTAGTCGTACAACTCGGTGGCGAGCCCCGGCTCCGGCCGGGACACCACTGCCAACGCCGAGAAAGGCAGACCGTGCCGACGCAGCGCCGAGACACCGTGCAGGATCCGGTCGTACGCCGGCTGGCCGCCCCGGTTGACCCGGTCACCGTTGCGCGCCCGGGGCCCGTCGACGCTCACACTGACCCGCATCTCGTGCCGGACGAAGAAATCGCACCAGTCGTCGTCGATGAGTGTGGCGTTGGTCTGCACGTGGTGCTCGACCTCGGGCCCGAACGGCGCGATCAGCTCGGCCAGATGCTCGCGGCCGGCGGCCAGGGGCTCACCGCCGTGCCACACCACGGAGAACCGACCGTTCGCCGCCCAGGGGTTGACCCCGGCCGCGACCGCCTCGGCCACCGCCACCGGCATCCGCCGGTCAGCGGCCCGAAACGGCAGGTAGCAGTACGTGCAGTCGAGATTGCAGAGGGTGGTGGGCTGCATGACGACGTACGACGGGACAGCGGCCAGACCGCGCATCCCGCTGAACGAGCGTCCCTGCGCAGCCATCACCCTCCTCCGCCTAAGCCTGAGCCCTTCAGGCTAGGCGGCATTGGCCACTCGGGTGAAGCCCTGATCAGGTGCCCGTACGATCACCGGAGCGTGATCATCCTCGGGTGTGCTGACCGACCATCTGCACGTTGCCGGTGCCCTCGATGATCTCGCCGGCCTGCCACGCCTCGACTCCACGGCCGGTCAGGGTGGCCAGCGCCCGGTCGGCGTCCTCGGCCGAGACGATCGCGAACATGCCGACGCCCATGTTGAAGGTCGACTCCATGTCGTGGTCGTCGATCCGACCCTTGGTCTGGATCAGGTCGAAGATCGGCTGCGGCTTCCAGGTGGACCGGTTGACCACCGCGTCGACGTGCTCGGGCAGCACCCGGACCAGGTTGCCGGGGATGCCGCCACCGGTGATGTGGGACAGCGCCCGCACCTCGGCCTCGGCGATCAGCTTGAGGCAGTCCTTGGCGTAGATCTTCGTCGGGGTGAGCAGCTCCTCACCGAGGGTCCGCTGCCGACCGAAGTCGTCGATCACGATGTCCAGACGCATCCGGGCCGCGCCGAGCAGCACGTGCCGGACCAGCGAGTAGCCGTTGGAGTGCAGGCCGGACGACCGCATGGCGATCACCGCGTCACCCACCTCGACCCGCTCCGGGCTGAGGATGTCGGCTTCCTCGACCACGCCCACGCCGGTCGCGGAGATGTCGTACTCGTCCGGGCGCAGGACGCCGGGGTGCTCGGCGGTCTCCCCACCGAGCAGCGCGCAGCCGGCGTAGCGGCAGCCGTCGGCGATGCCCGCGCCGATCTCGGCGACCTTGTCCGGAACGACCTCGCCGGTGGCGATGTAGTCGAGCAGGAACAGCGGCTCGGCTCCGCAGGCCACCAGGTCGTCCACGACCATGGCGACGAGGTCGATGCCGACCGTGTCGTGGATGTCCATCTGCTGGGCGATCACCAGCTTGGTGCCCACCCCGTCGGTGGAGGACGCCAGGATCGGGCTCTTGTACTTCTTCGTGTCGAGCCGGAACAGGCCGGCGAAGCCACCGAGGTCACCGAGCACCTCGGGGCGGCGGGTCTGCCGCACCTTCGACTTGAGCAGCTCCACCGCGCGGTCGCCCGCGTCGATGGAGACGCCGGCGTCGGCGTACGAGACCGAGCGTTTGCGCGCCTGGCGGCCAGCACCGCCCGTCCACGGCTGGCGGTCGCCGCCGGCGCCGGTCGGGCTGCTTCCTGCGCCGTTGCGCTCGGACACGTGCGTCACGGTTCTCCCCTTTGGTTCTCGGTGCCGCCGGCGGTAGCCGAGCCGCGCCGGTTGGTGCTACGGGCGGTTTGCGGTAACGCCACCCGGAGTGGCGACGGACGAGCCGTTTGTGGGCGGAGTCTCCGACGCCGAGTTGGCGACGCGTCGACCCACCCCTTCGAGGACGTGCTTGCCGATCAGGTTGCCGGCCGGCAACTCGATCGGATACTCCCCATCGAAACACGCCCGACACAACCGGGTCTTCGGCTGCTCGGTCGCGGCGATCAGACCAGGAAGGGAAACGAAGCCCAGCGTGTCGGCGCCGATGGAGCGCCGGATGCCTTCGTTGTCCAACCCGTTGGCCAGCAGCTCCGCCCGGGTGGCGAAGTCGATGCCGTAGAAGCACGGCCAGCTGACCGGCGGCGAGGAGATCCGGACGTGCACCTCGAGGGCCCCCGCCTCCCGCAACATCCGGACGATGGCGCGCTGGGTGTTGCCGCGCACGATCGAGTCGTCCACGACCACCAACCGCTTGCCGCGGACGTTCTCCCGCAACGGGTTGAGCTTGAGCCGGATGCCGAGCTGACGGAGGGTCTGCGACGGCTGGATGAAGGTGCGACCCACGTACGGGTTCTTCATCAGGCCGGCGCCGTACGTGATGCCGGACGCCTCCGCGTAGCCGATCGCGGCGGGAGTGCCGGACTCGGGAACCGGGATCACCAGGTCGGCCTCGACCGGGTGCTCCTTGGCCAACTGCCGGCCGATCTGCACCCGCGCCGAGTGGACGTTACGCCCGGCGATGGTGGCATCCGGGCGGGCGATGTAGACGTACTCGAAGAGACAGCCCTTCGGCTCCGGCGAGGCGAACCGGGTGGAGCGCAGCCCGTTCTCGTCGATCGCGATCAGCTCGCCCGGCTCGACCTCGCGCACCACGCTGGCACCGACGATGTCCAGTGCCGCCGTCTCGCTGGCGACCACCCAGCCGCGCTCCAGGCGGCCGAGCACCAGCGGGCGGACGCCGTGCGGGTCGCGGGCCGCGTAGAGGGTCGACTCGTCCATGAAGACGAAGCTGAACGCGCCCCGCAGTTGCGGCAGCACCTCCATCGCGGCCGCCTCGACCGACAGATCCGGTCGGCTGGCGAGCAGCATCGTCACCAACGAGGTGTCGTTCGTCGAACCGTCCGCGATGAGGCCGCGCTCGGCGACCTCCTTCTCCAGCTCGGCGGTGTTGACCAGGTTGCCGTTGTGGGCCAACGCGATGGTCGTGCCGGAGGTGGTCGACCGGATCGTCGGCTGGGCGTTCTCCCAGTTCGACGCGCCGGTGGTGGAGTATCGGGCGTGCCCGATCGCCAGGTGACCGCGCAGGCTCGCCAGAGTGGGCTCGTCGAAGACCTGCGCCACCAGGCCGAGGTCCTTGTAGACCACCACGCCGGAGCCATCGCTCACCGCGATGCCCGCCGCCTCCTGGCCGCGGTGCTGTAGGGCGTAGAGGCCGAAGTAGGTCAGATTGGCAACCTCTTCGCCGGGGGCCCAGACACCGAAGACGCCACAGGCATCCTGGGGGCCAGGTCGTTGGGGATCAAGGTCGTGGCTCAGCCGGCCGTCGCCTCGGGGCACCTACCGCTCCCTCATGCTGGTCTGGACCGGCCGGGCGGGGATCACTGGCGGATCCACTCTCCCCTGCCGGGACCACTGTCGTCGCCTGACAGTGTACGCGAATCAACGTCAATACAGAAAGTCACGGTCTCCCTGCTCAGCGTCACAGCAAGTGGGGCGCTGGGACAACTAGAGGGGCAGAAACGCCGAGAGGTCCGCCCGGTTGCCACTCATCTGGACGCGACCGTCGGTGACCGCCGACGCCCAGTCGACCCGCCCGGTTGCCAGCTCCAACCAGGTGTTCGGCGCCATCTCGACCACGTTTGGTGGATTTCCTCTGGTGTGTCGAGGCCCCGGAACGCACTGGATCGCCCCGTATGGTGGGACGCGCACCTCCACCGATCGGCCGGGGGCGCGCTCCGCGAGGACGGCCAACAACGACCGGACCGCCTCCCGGAACACCGGCCGTTCGGGTGTACGCCCCTCGTCGAGCGCCGACAACGCGGCCGCAACGGCGGCGGACTTACTGTGCGGAGAGGACACGACGGGACGATACGACCCCCAGGCCAGACACGCGACGCTGGCCCTGGGTCGCGCTCATGCAGTCGGACAAGGCATAGTTGCCGACGGCGTATTCGTACCGTGATGATCCCCGGCCCGGCGCCCCGCCGGTCAGAGGGACTTCAGCCCGGAAGGCGGTGGACGTGTCAACACACCGACGTGCCTGGAAGCAGCGGGCCGGTGTGGTCGTAGCGCTGGTTGCCGGCGCTCTGCTCGCCGTCCCCGCCACACCAGCCCTGGCCGCTCCCAACGTTACAGATGTCTCGGCTTCGCCGGGCAGCGTTGAGGCCGGCAAGACCACGAAGATCAGCTATCGGCTCGACTTCGGCATCGGCGCGCCGCCAGCCGACATCAGCGTCAGCTCGAGCAATTCGAAGCTGACCTGCGTTGACGGGTGTTCCCGTGGCCAGGTGACCTCGAGTGACACCTTCAGCGCCACCTTCCGGCTCGCTGATGACGCAGCCAACGGCAGCGCCACGATCACCGTGAAGGCCACGGACTCGGCGGGAAGCAAGGACGCGTCGACCAGCGTCACGTTGGTCGGCAAAGCCGCTCCGCCGCCGCCGCCGCAGAACCAGACCGTGCGGTCGGTCGCCGGCAAGGTTGTCGCACAGGCGGACGGCAAGGCAGTGCCGAACGCTTTCGTGGTTCTCCAGGACACCGCCGGTCACCGCTACGACGCCACGAGCAACGGCACCGGCGACTTCCGGTTCACCGGCACCACCGAGAAGCCGATCGCACCCGGCCGGATCGACCTGGGCGCGTCGTTCGACAACATCAAGGCGTTCAAGTCCGTGAACGCCGCCGCCGGGCAGGCAGTCACCGGGCAGCGACTCAGCCTCGCGATCAAGGTCGAGGTGACGCCCAGCGCCACCCCGTCCGCCACTCCCGAGGCCACGCCCACCGACGAGGCGACCGAGGAGGGCACCGACGAGGAGCAGCCCACCGAGGAGGCCAGTCAGGGTGCCCCGGCGAACGCCTCGAACAACGAGGACAGCGGTGGCCTCGGCTCGTACATGATCATTTTGCTCGGTGGTCTCCTGGTCGCCGCCGGTGTCGGCACGATCGTGCTGCTCTGGATGAAGCGCAAGGAGAACGGCGACGACGACGCTCCGGCAGCCGCCGGGGGCGGCGGTGTGGTGCCTCCCTCGCGGGGCGGGTTCCGTGGCCCCGACGACCACACCCGGGTGGTCGGTGGGCGTCCCGGCGGCGGCCCGGACCCGACGATGGTCGGTGGCGCGGCGCTGAGCGAAGCGCCGACGATGATGCACCGCCCGGTGGTCGACGACGTTCCACCGGACCCGTACGGCGCGCCTGCCCAGCCGTACGGCGGCGCAGGCCAGCAGGGCTGGGGCGGCGCCGGCTACGGCGACGAGCCGGCACCCTACGGTGCTGGCGGGTACGGAAACGCTCCCGCCTCCGGTGGCGGGTACGGCAACGCGCCAGCTTCGGGTGGCGGCTACGGCGGCGCACCAGCTTCAGGTGGTGGCTACGGCACCGCTCCCGCCTCCGGTGGTGGCTACGGCACTCCGGGCGCCTCGGACGGCGGCTACGGTGCCGGTGCGGCCGGCGACGGTTACGGTGCCGGCTACGGCGGCGCACCGGCCTCCGGTGGCGGGTACGGCAACGCTCCTGCCTCCGGTGGCGGGTACGGCAGCCGTGATTACGACGCCCCGGGCGGCACCACCGCCTATCCGGCGGCTCCCGCTGGCGGAGCGGCCTACGGCGAGCGGTTCGACGAGCCGACCGGCCGGTACACCGGCGACAGCACCCAGTACCCGGCTCCGGCCGACCCGTACGCCACCGGCGTGTACCAGCCGGAGCAGGGTCAGGGTTACGGCCAGCCCGAGGCCGCCCCGTACGGCGGTCGCGCTGCCGAACCGACCGCAGGGTACGGCGCTCCGGAGGCTGGCGGGTACGACCAGGGCGGCTACGGCCAGCCCGCCGGCGGGTACGACCAGGGCGGCAACTACGGCCAGGAGCCGCCACCGCAGCAGCGCGGCGGCTACGACGACCGAGGCTACGACCAGGGCGGCTACGCCCAGCCCGCCGGTGGATACGACCAGGGCGGCAACTACGGCCAGGAACCGCCACCGCAGCAGCGCGGCGGCTACGACGACCGAGGCTACGACCAGGGCGGCTACGGCCAGCCCGCCGGGCGGAGCCGACCGGAGACCCCGCCGCCGCCGCCGCCGACCGAGCGGGGCGGACGCCGCCTCGACTGGCTCGACGACTGACCCCACCACAGCAACAGCGAAACGGCCACCCGGAGATCCGGGTGGCCGTTTCGCTGCAAGAACCACTCGCGATCAATGAAGTCGGGCCATCCCGGAGACCCGGACACCGCGACTTCCGGAAAGCCGAGTCGATCACGGGGCGCCGACGCAGGCCAGGCACGGACCGGGCACGGTCAGGCACGGACCGCGCGCAGCCAGGCGGCGGTCAGGCGGCGGAGAAGACGCCGTGGTGGAGCACCGGCACGATGTCCGACACCCCGATTCGAACGGCGACGTCCACGTCCGCGGCGAAGCCGCTCTCGGTCAACTCCCGGCCGGAGACGCTGCCCCGCACGGCGGCGGGCACGTCCGGGGTGCTCGCCAGCGCGGCGAGTGCCATCGCCGCTTCCACCGAGAGTCCACCCGGTACGCCGGAGAGGGCGTCCAGCACCGACGCGGCGCCGAGTTGGTCCTCCACCGACGGACGCAGTGACCCGTCCGGCCAGTGCTCCCCGGAGGCGATCACGCCGATCGGGGCATCCACTGTGCCGTACCCCTGGCGGCGCAGCCAACGCCCGACGGCGCGTGCGTTGCGCAGGCACGCCGCGACCACCGGCAGGCCGGTGGCGCTGGCGGCGGCGCTGATAGCGGAGCCGTTCGGGGAGGGCAGCACCAGGTCCGCCACCACTGGTGCGCTGCTCAGCGCGGCGGGCGAGAGTGACCACGGGTGGTCCGCTGTCGTCTGCCGCCGCCCGACAGCGGCTGTCGCGCCGACCCGGACGGCGTACTCGGCGGCCTGTTCACCCCAGGGGAACGGGTGCACCCGCATGCCCCGGGCGACCGCCACCTCGACGGCGGTGGTGAACGAGAGGACGTCCACCACCACCAGCGCCGCGCAGACCCGACCGAGCTCGGCCGCCCCGGTCAGCCCCCAGTCGAACCGGGCACCAGATCCGGGTTGGCCGTAGACAGCGGCCCTCAACGCCTCAGCGCTCGTCAGGCGACGGTTCGGTGTCACCGGTGTCGGAATCGGACGCCCCTCCGGGCTGCTCCGACCCGATCGGCTCGACCGCGCCGGTCTCCGGGGAAGGCCCCGAGGAGGCGATCGGCTCGGAGACCACCTCGGCCGCGTCGACCGGCTCGGCCGGCTCGCCCGGCAGCGGAACGGCCTCGACCGCACCCGCCACACCGGCTGCCGGCGCGGGCACCTCGACGGCAGCCGAGCCTCCGAAGAGGCGCGGCAACGTCTCGGTGTGCGCGGTGCGCAGCTCGTCCAGGCCGATCCGGAACTGGCCGTGCACCTCGAGCGCCCCGCCGGTCGGGTCGGTGACACCGATCAGCTCGAACGGCACGCCGCGCTCGGCGCAGAGCGCCGCGAACGCCTTGTCGTGGCCACGCGGCACCGACACCAGCGCCCGTGTCGCGGACTCACTGAACAGGTAGACGAATGGCATGGAACCCTCGCCGAACTGCTCCGGCACCGCCACTCGGGCACCGACGCCACGCCGCAGGCAGGACTCGACCAGGCTCTGCGCGAGACCACCGTCGGAGAGGTCGTGTGCCGAGCTGAGGTGGCCGACGCGGGCGGCCTCGGCCAGCAGCTCGGCCAGCGCCTTCTCGCGGAGAAGGTCGACCTGCGGCGGGATACCGCCGAGGTGCTCGTGCGTCACCCAGGCCCACTCCGAGCCGGACAGCTCCACGTTCGTCTCGCCGAGCAGGTAGAGCTGGTCGTGGTCGCCACCTGCACGGGGCACGAAGCCCATCGGCACCCGGTCGGCCACGTTGTCGAGGACACCCAGCACACCGACCACCGGGGTCGGGTGGATGGCAGCAGCGCCGGTCTGGTTGTAGAAGCTGACGTTGCCGCCGGTCACCGGGATGCCCAGCTCCAGGCAGCCGTCCGCGAGGCCGCGGACGGCTTCGGCGAACTGCCACATGACGCCCGGGTCCTCCGGCGAGCCGAAGTTGAGGCAGTTGGTCACGGCGATCGGCTTCGCGCCGGTCACCGCCACGTTCCGGTACGCCTCGGCCAGGGCCAGCTTGGTGCCGTTGTACGGGTCCAGTCGGGTGTACCGGCCGTTGCCGTCGACCGACAGCGCCACGCCGAGGCCGGTCCGCTCGTCGATCCGGATCACGCCGCCGTCCTCCGGCTGGGCGAGAACGGTGTTGCCCAGCACGTAGCGGTCGTACTGCTCGGTGACCCAGGTCTTGTCGGCCAGGTTCGGCGACGCGATCATGCGCAGCACGGTTTCCCGCAACGCGTCCGGGTCGGCCGGGCGGGGCAGCGTCTCGGCGCGGTCAGCCTGGAGCAGGATGAGGTCGGCCGGCTCCCGCATCGGCCGGGCGTAGACCGGGCCGTCGTCGACGAGCGAACCCGGCGGTACGTCGACGACCAGGTGGTCCTGCCAGGTGATCAGCAGTCGACCGGGGCTGCCGTCCGGCTCCGGTGCGGTGACCTCACCGATGGCGGTGGCGAGCACGCCCCACTTTTCGCAGGTCTTGAGCACCGCGTCGAGCTTGTCCGGCTCGACGACGAGAAGCATCCGCTCCTGCGACTCGCTGGCCAGGATCTCGTGCGGGTCCATCGAGGGCTCGCGCAGCGGCACCCGCTCCAGCCAGACCCGCATGCCGGTGCCGGCCGCGGCGGCGGTCTCGGTGAGCGCGCAGGTCAGGCCGGCGCCACCGAGGTCCTGGATGCCGACGACCAGTTGGCCGTCGTACAGCTCGAGGCACGCCTCGATGAGCAGCTTCTCGGTGAACGGGTCGCCAACCTGCACGGCCGGTCGGCGGGCCTCGCTGCCCTCGTCGAAGGTGGCGCTGGCCAGCACCGACACGCCGCCGATGCCGTCGCGGCCGGTCTTGGCGCCCATCAGCACGACAACGTTGCCCGGCCCGGCGGCGGCCTTGTTCTGTAGCCGGCCGACTGGGAGCACGCCCAGGCACAGCGCGTTGAGCAGCGGGTTGCCCTGATAGGAGGGGTCGAAGACCAGCTCACCACCGATGTTGGGCAGACCCAGGCAGTTGCCGTAGCCGCCCACGCCGGCGACGACGCCGGTGAGCACCCGGGCGGTGTCCGGGTGGTCCGCGGCGCCGAAGCGCAGCGGGTCCATCACCGCGATCGGGCGGGCACCCATGGCGAGGATGTCCCGGACGATGCCGCCGACACCCGTCGCCGCGCCCTGGTACGGCTCGACGAAGCTCGGGTGGTTGTGCGACTCGACCTTGAAGGTCACCGCCAGCTCGTCGGAGATCTGCACGACACCGGCGTTCTCACCGATGCCGGCGAGCAGCCGGTCGCTGTGCGGGGCCTTCTCGCCGAACTGGCGCAGGTGCACCTTGCTCGACTTGTAGGAGCAGTGCTCGCTCCACATGATCGAGTACATCGCCAGCTCGGACTGCGTGGGCCGGCGGCCGAGGATCTGCCGGATCCGGTCGTACTCGTCGTCACGCAGGCCCAGCTCGGTGTACGGCTGAAGCTCACCGGGGGTGCCACCGGCACGCGGCACGGTGTCCACCCCCTCGGTCCAGACGGCGGCGGCCGGCTGGGTGGGCGCGGTCGCCGGTGCGACCGGCTGCGCCGGGCTCGGATCGGCCGGCTGCGCCGGGGCGGAGTACGCCTCCGGTGTGTCCCGTACCGGGTCCGGATGGGTGGTCATGACCTCTCCTCGCTGCGCTGGTGCCCGCCGGAGCCGCTCGTCGCACTCATGCCGGCGCCCCGACCAGGTGCTTGAGGACCGACGTGAAGAAGCCGAGGCCGTCCAGGGAGGGGCCGGTGAGCGCCTCCACCGCGTGCTCGGGGTGCGGCATGATGCCGACCACGTTGCCGGCGGCGTTGGTGATCGCGGCGATGTCGCGCTGGGATCCGTTGGGGTTGCCGCCGACGTAGCGGGCGACGACCCGGCCCTCGCCCTCGAGCTGGTCCAGCGTCGCGGTGTCCGCGACGTAGCAGCCCTCGCCGTTCTTGACCGGGATGAGCACTTCCTGGCCGGCCTGGAACGTGTTGGTCCACGCCGTCCCGGCCGACTCGATGCGCAGGACCTGGTCCCGGTTGCGGAAGTGCAGGTGCTGGTTGCGGGTGAGCGCGCCGGGCAGCAGGTGCGCCTCGCAGAGGATCTGGAAGCCGTTGCAGATGCCGAGCACCGGCAGACCACCCCGGGCGGCGTCCACGATCGTCTCCATCACCGGGGCGAACCGGGCGATGGCACCGCACCGCAGGTAGTCACCGTAGGAGAACCCGCCGGGCAGGACGACAGCGTCGACGCCGTGCAGATCCGGGTCGCCGTGCCAGAGCCGGACCGGCTCCGCGCCGGCGATCCGGACAGCCCGGGCCGCGTCCCCGTCGTCGAGCGAGCCGGGGAAGGTGACGACACCGACCCGGGCGGTCACGAGCGGGCGTCCGCGGTCTCGTCGGCCTCGACCACGCGGACGGTGAAGTCCTCGATGACGGGGTTGGCGAGCAGTTTGTCGGCAATCTCCCGAGCGCGGTCCAGGTCTGGTTCACCTGTGAACTCGATCTCGATCCGCCTGCCGATCCGAACCGAGGCGACATCACCGACGCCGAGCCGGGGCAGCGCGTTTGCGACGGCCTGGCCCTGCGGATCAAGGATCTCGGGCTTGAGCATGACGTCGACGACGACGCGAGGCACTGGGCACTCCTGACTGTGTACGCAGTTGGGTGCCGACCCACAACGGGCGAGCGCAGCCAGCGTACCTGGCAGATATCGCCGCGGACGCACCGGCCGGGTGCAGTTCAGGCAGTGATCGACATTACCGACGCTCATGGTGACCCGTCAGGCGCGACAGGTGGCCTCAGCAGGACATATGCGGCGCAATGGGTGGCCAAATCGTTACATCGGCGATCCTCGATCAAGGTCTTGATAACGACCGTGTCGGGCCCTACTGTACATCGACGTAAGTCGATTCAGGCGTCGGCGGGAACCACCCGCCGCCGCCCCGCCGCACCCGGCGATCCCGGGCCGCCCCGTCCAAGGAGTCCACCCGATGCGCATCCGCCCCCTGCTCGCCGTACTCAGCACCGCACTGGTCGGCGCCCTCGGCGTCGCGTCCGCCGCGTCCGCCGCCCCGGCCGGCCCGCAACCCATCATCGGCGGCGGCACCGTCTCGTCCGCGCCCTGGGCCGCCGCAGTGCTCAGCAACGGCTCGTTCACCTGCTCCGGCAGCGTCATCGCCGCCCAGTGGGTGCTCACCGCCCGGCACTGCATCAACGGCACCATGTCGGTGCGCGTCGGCAGCGTGAACCGCACCTCCGGCGGGGTCACCCGCACGGTCAGCGCCACCTACACCCGCAACGACCTCGCGCTCATGCGGCTCTCCAGCACCGTCAGCACCTCCACTGTGAGTTTGGCCAGCAGCAACCCGCCGATCAACTCGACGAACTCGATCTACGGCTGGGGCATGACCTGCTACAGCGGCTGCTCGGCGTCCACCCAGCTCAAGACCGCCACCGTCCGGGTGACCAGCAACAGCGCCAGCGACGCGTACGGCGGCCAGGCGATCCGCAGCAGCCGGATCAACGGCAACGCCTGGCGCGGCGACTCCGGCGGCCCGCAGTTCTACAACGGCCAGCAGGTCGGCGTCGCCTCCACCGCCGACGGGTCGAGCATCCAGAACTACGGCAGCGTTGCGTACAACCGGGCCTGGATCACCTCGGTGGCCGGTGTCTGACGGTTAGCGCCCCGCACGGCGCGGATGGTCGGCCACGTGCCGGCCGTCCGCGCCGCGTCGTTTTGCAGCATCCGATCAGGTGAACAATGCACACGATCGGGTCGCGCCACTCCTGACAGCATCGGAACCGTGCTGGTCGTGACGACAGAGCAACTGCCCGGGTACGAGATCCGCCAGATTCTCGGTGAGGTGGTGTCATCGATGGCCAGGACGCGCAACCCGTACCGCGAGGGTGTGAAGAACCTGCGCGGTGGCGCGTACGACCCGATGGCCCCGGACAACCTGACCCGGTGGCGCACCGACTCGGTGACCCGCCTCGGCGAGGAGGCCCTGCGGCTCGGCGCCAACGCCGTCATCGGCATGCGGTTCGACAGCCGGGACTGCGGCGAGATGTGGATGGAGATCTGCGCGTACGGAACGGCAGTGGTCGCCGTACCCAAGATGCCCGAGGTCATGCCGGCCGACCAGCCGGCGGTCGCCGCAGGAACCGCGGAGGTCGCGGGCTTCGCGGAGTCGCTCGGCGGCATCGCCGAACCAGCCAGCGCCCCCACCCTGAAAACCGCCGCCGAAACCGCCACCGGCGACTAACCGCCCCCCTCCCTTCCCCCACCCCCTCCCACCCACCCGTCTCCCGGCGTGATCAAGACGTTTCGGTCACCACGGAGATCGAACCTGACGCAAACCTCTTGATCACCCGGGGAGGGTGGGGGTGGGGAGGGGTGGGGGGCGGGAGGCGGGGGTTAGAGGATGGGGGGTGGGGAGTAGGTGGCGGCGTTCGGGTGGGCCGTCACCACTGTGGTGATGCGGCTCGTCACTGCTGCCACCTGGGCCTGGGCGGCGCCGACGAAGGCGTTGCGGTCGGCGACCAGGGTGTCGATGTCGGCGCGGGACAGGCCGAGTCGGCCGTCCGTCGCCAGCCGGTCGAAGAGATCGTTCTCCGGTGAGCCCTTCTCGCGCATGGCCAGCGCCACCGCTACCGCGTGCTCCTTGATCACCTCGTGGGCGACCTCCCGGCCGACGCCCCGCCGGACCGCCGCGACCAGGATCTTCGTGGTGGCCAGGAACGGCAGGAACCGCTCCAGCTCACGGTTGATCACTGCCGGGTACGCGCCGAACTCGTCGAGCACGGTGAGGAACGTCTGGAACAACCCGTCCGCGGCGAAGAACGCGTCCGGCAGTGCCACCCGCCGCACGACCGAGCAGGAGACGTCTCCCTCGTTCCACTGGTCACCGGCCAACTCGCCGACCATCGACAGGTAACCCCGGATGATCACGGCGAAGCCGTTCACCCGCTCCGAGGAACGGGTGTTCATCTTGTGCGGCATGGCGCTGGAACCGACCTGGCCCGGCTTGAAGCCCTCGGTCGCCAACTCCTGACCGACCATCAACCGGATCGTGGTGGCCAGCGACGACGGTGCCGCCGCGGTCTGAGCCAGCGCCGCCAACACGTCGAAGTCGAGCGAACGCGGGTAGACCTGCCCGACACTGTCCAGCACCCGGGAGAAGCCCAGGTGCTGGGCGACCCGCCGCTCCAACTCGGCCACCTTGTCGGCGTCGCCGTCGAACAGGTCGAGCTGGTCGGCGGCCGTGCCGACCGGTCCCTTGATCCCCCGCAGCGGGTAACGGGCGATCAACTCCTCCAACCGCTCGTACGCGATCAGCAGTTCCTCCGCCGCCGACGCGAAGCGCTTACCCAGCGTGGTGGCCTGCGCCGCCACATTGTGTGAACGACCGGTCATGACCAGCTCGGAGTGCTCGTGAGCCAGCCAGGCCAGCCGGGCGAGGGTGGCCACCACCCGGTCCCGGATCAGCTCCAGCGAGGCACGCACCTGAAGCTGCTCGACGTTCTCGGTGAGGTCCCGGGAGGTCATCCCCTTGTGCACGTGCTCGTACCCGGCGAGCGCGCTGAACTCCTCGATCCGGGCCTTCACGTCGTGCCTGGTGACCCGCTCCCGCTCGGCGATCGAGGCGAGGTCAACCTGGTCGAGCACCCGCTCGTACGCCTCGACCACACCGTCCGGCACCGGCACGCCCAGGTCGCGCTGGGCACGGAGCACGGCGAGCCAGAGCCGCCGTTCCATCCGGACCTTCTCCTCCGGGGACCAGAGGGCTACCAGTTCGGGCGAGGCGTACCGGTTGGCCAGCACGTTGGGGATCGTCGTCACGTACCTCATTGTCCCGCACCCGCTGGTCGGGAGCGGGACCGGGCCGGGGTCGGACGCCCGGCCCGGTCCGGGGTCGGACGCCCGGCCCGGTCCGGGGTGCGCAGGCGGTCACTGCCGGTTCAGCTCGTACACGGTGACCGGGCCGGCGACCAACCGGACCTGGGCGAGCCCGGCCAACTCCGCCGACACCACACCCGCCCTGGCGTCGGCGAACAGCCACCGGACCCCGTGCTCGGTGCGGAGCCGGTCCAGGTCGGCCCGGGTCGGCGTGCTGAACACCCCGTCGTTGAGTGCGAGCAGCGCCGGGTCGGGGAAGCTCTGTCGGGGGTACCCCAGGCCCTCGACGCCGTGCGCGGCCACCACCGCGTCGGTGTAGCCCCAGCTCTCCACCACAGCGCGATGCCCGCCCAGGCCGGTCACCCAGAACGCGCGGGCGTCGCAGTGCGGGGTGGTCCGCACCGGCCGGCAGTGCACGTTCGTGGCGACCACGTCGTCGTCGTCGGCGTTGTCGTTTAGCCACAGCGCCGCGCGCATCTCGTCCAGGGTCAGCGCGTACGGCTGCGGCCCGGTCACCGGCACCGGCTCGGTCAGCACCGAACGGACGGTCCCGCCCACGATGACCGCGGTGCTGGCACCGAGCATCGCCGCTGTGACACCGGCCAGGGCGATCGCCGCCGTCCGCCGACGAGGTGTCGGGCCGACCGCCGGCACCGGGACGCGGCGGCGCCACAGGGCGGCCACCCCGACGGCGATTACGGCAGCCACCACCACGAACAGCACGTACCGGGACGCCGACAGACCCAGCACCCGCAGCCACCCCTCGATCGTCGAGGTGGTGGGGGTGCCCGGGCGGCTGATCCTCGGTACGGCGAAACCCACCAGCGTGCCGGCCGTGGCGAGCCCTGCCAGCGCGCCGCCCACGGCGGGCACCACGAGCACCGGCCAGGGCACCCGGGCCTGGGCGAGGGACCAGGTGGTCAGCACGACGCCGACCGGGACGACACCCATCCAGAAGTAGATCTGACTGATCGACGGGTGCTGGAACACCCAGGTGGTGGCCGCTCCGGCCAGGACCGTGCCGGCGAGCAGCCAGACGGCCGGGTCGGCCCGGTGCGCACCGTCGACGAGCAGGCTCATGCCCACCCACCGGGGTGCCTGACCCAGCACCCACCAGGCGACCACGGCGAACGCCAGCAGCCACCCGAGAACACCGCCGTCGTTGATGCCCGGCGGCAGCGGGGCACTCGGCCAGATGCCGTCGCCCGGCCCGAGGGTCTCGGCGTACGGGGCGATGAAGTGCAGCATCGCCAACGCCTGCACCCGCAGCGTGGAGGCCCCGCCGCCGGCGAACAGCCGGAAGCCGAGCGCCATCGCCGCCACGAGGCAGGCCAACGCCGTCAGGGCCGGTATCGGGAGCTGGCGCTTCCGCCACCAGAACACCACTGCGGTGACACCCAGGCCGGCGATCAACGGCGGCAACGCACTGGACTTCGCCCCCGCACAGACCAGCCCGAGCGCCGGAACGAGTGGCCAGGCCGGGCCGAGGTTACGGCCCCGGGCCACGTCGACGACGAGCCCGACGAGCAGCAGCAACGGCACCAGCACGTACGTCTGGGAGGGGCTGGCGTACGACAGCGGCATCTCGCCGGTGGCGGACACCGGCGAACCGAGCGTGACCCCCGCGCCGACGAAAGCGGCGAGGGCTGCCACCGGGCCGGCCCAGACGGCACCACTCAGGTCGCGGGCGAGCCCGGCCGCGAGCAGCACCGCCGTACCGACCACCGGCACCAGCCAGAGTCGCAGCAGCACCACAGCCGGGGAGATCCCGCTGATCATGCTGCCGCTGGCGATGTGCGCGTCGGACAGGTAGTGGTAGCGCAGCGCCTCCCCCGCGACGTGCGGCAACTCGAACGGCATCGCCCGGGTCAACTCCTGCACCAGACCCAGGTGGTAGAGCACGTCCTGGTAGTAGCCGCCGGACACCGGCGGCAGTGGGACCGTCCGCCACTGGGTGTATCCCCAGGCCAGCACCACGAGCAGCGTCGCGCCCACCCCCCAGTGCCAGGCCAGCGGCAGCGGACGGCGCTCGCCGACCCGCCAGTGCCGGCGCAGCCCGGGAACGGCGGCGAACGCGACGAGGACGGGCAGCGGCCACCAGCGCAGCACTGACTGCTGACCGGTCGCCGCGGCCAACGCCCAGGCGGCGATCTCCAGGAGCAGGCCGGTGGCCGCGCCGAAGCCGAGGTCCTCGGGGAGGTTGCCCCGGCTGCCGCGCAACGCCCGGTGCACGAGGGTTCCGGGGAGCACCAGCGCGAAGGCCCAGTAGGCGGAGAACCGTGCGATATCCGGTGCGGGCACGGTGCCGCGCGACCAGACCACGAGCAGCGCGCCGATCACGAGCAGCCACGGGAGCGCGCTGAGGACCGGCCGGAGCACGTTCCGGCGCGACGCCAGCGCCGGGGTGTCGACCCGCTCGGCCAGGAGAACGTCAGCCACGGACGCCGACCGCCGAATCGAAGCTCGCGGTACGGGAGACGTCATCGACCCGGGCCTCGTCCCGCGAGTCGAACCCGACGTGGAACGCGGGCCGGTTCTGCACTGTGGCGTAGATCCGGCCGACGTACTCGCCGAGCAGGCCGAGGCAGACCAACTGCACCCCGCTGAGCAGCAGCACCGCGACGAACATCGAGGTCCAGCCGGGAATCGTGGTGCCGGAGACGTGGGCGATCATGCCGAACACGATCAGGCCGAGGCAGAGCAGGAAGCTCGACATCCCCAGCCACGTGGCCAGTCGCAGCGGCGCGGCGGAGAAGTTCGCAGTGCTCTCCCAGGCCAGGGCCACCATCCGGCGCAGCGGATACTTCGTCTCGCCGGCGGCGCGGGCCTCGCGGTCGTACCGCACCTCCGCGCTGGGGAAGCCCAGCGTCGGCACCAGCAGCCGGTAGACCGGGGCGCGCTCGGGCAGCCGGCGCAGCACCTCGATCACGTCCCGGCTGAGCAACCGGAAGTCGCCAGCCTGCGCGGGCAGGTCGACACCCACGAGCCGGCGCATCGCCCAGTAGTAGCCCCGGGCGGTGTTGCGCTTGAAGACCGTGTCGGTGCTGCGATCGGCGCGTACGCCGTAGACGACGTCCACCCCGTCCTCGCGGGCCACCCGGAGCATCTCCGCGATGGTCTCCGGCGGATCCTGAAGATCGGCGTCGAGGCTGACCACCCACTGGCCGACGGCCCGGTGCAAGCCAGCGGTCAACGCCGCCTGGTGGCCACTGTTGCGCCGCAGCCGTAGCACCCGCAACTGCGGCCAGTCCCGGCCGTGGTCGAACAGCACCGACACTGTGTCGTCCCGGCTGCCGTCGTCGACGGCGACCACCTCGTAGTCGACGCCGAGCGCGTCGAGCACCGGCCGCAGCCGGGCGACCAGCGCCGGAATGACAGCGGTCTCATTGAACATCGGGATGACCACCGAGAGGGTGGTCGTCCGTGGGAGGGCGGACTCCATGGTGACAACGGCCCCGTTCCGCACGCAGGAGTGATCGAACCGCACCTCGAGGCGCGGCACCGATCACCATCGCGTGGTAAACCCTCCGCCAGCGGGCCACCTTCTGAACGGTCAGTTAACGCCCGTTGGCGGGTCACCCCGATTAGGGACGATCGCGCGTTGCACCATCTCGTCGATCATGGAGTTGTGGTGCCTGACTTGGCGTGAGATCGGCGCTTTGTCACCCACCACAACTCCATGATCGACGAGGCAGTGCGGGTCGACAAACAGCCTCCGCCCAACGCACCGGCGCTGGGTGGACATCAACACCCCACCCCCGCGCCGATCTTGCACTTGCGGTGGCCGAGATGCCCGGAATGCCCCTGAAGGCCGCGACAGAAAGTGCAAGATCGGCGCAAGAGGGCGGGGCGGACCGGTCAGCGTTCCAGGATTGCCGTCACGCCCTGGCCGCCGGCCGCGCAGATGGAGATCAACCCGCGTCCGCTGCCCTTCTCGGCGAGCAGCTTGGCCAGGGTCGCCACGATCCGTCCGCCGGTGGCGGCGAACGGGTGCCCTGCGGCGAGCGACGAGCCGTTGACGTTGAGCCGGTCGGTGTCGATCGCGCCGAGCGGCGCGTCGAGGCCGAGCCGGTCCTTGCCGAACTCCGGTGACTCCCAGGCCGCCAGGGTGGCCAGCACCTGCGACGCGAACGCCTCGTGGATCTCGTAGTAGTCGAAATCCTGCAACGTCAGCCCGGCACGGGCCAGCATTCGGGGCACCGCGTACGCGGGTGCCATCAACAGCCCCTCGTCGCCGTGCACGAAGTCCACCGCCGCCGTCTCCGACCAGCTGAACCAGGCCAGCACGGGCAGGTGGTGCGCCGCCGCCCACTCCTCGCTGGCCAGCAGCACGGTGGACGCACCGTCGGTGAGGGGCGACGAGTTGCCGGCGGTCATGGTGGCCTGGTCGGCGTCCGGGCCGCGGGTGCCGAAGACCGGCTTCAGCGAGCCGAGCTTCTCCAGGCTGGTGTCCGGGCGGAGGTTCGCATCCCGGGTGAGCCCGAGGTACGGAGTCATCAGGTCGTCGAAGAAGCCCCTGTCGTACGCGGCGGCGAGGCGCTGGTGTGAACGCAGTGCCAGCTCGTCCTGGGCGCGCCTGTCGATCTGCCAGCGCACGGCGGTGCGGGCGGCGTGGTCGCCCATGGACAGACCGGTCCGCGGTTCGGCGTTTCGCGGGATCTCCGGCTTGAACGGCTGGAGTGGGCGCAGCTTCGCCGCGATCCTGAGCCGTTCGCCGAGCGTACGGGCGGAGTTGAGCTTGAGCAGCGTGCGGCGCATCTCCTCGTTGACGGCGAGGGGGGCGTCGGAGGTGGTGTCGACGCCGCCGGCGATGCCCACGTCGAGCTGACCGAGTGCGATCTTGTTGGCGACCAGGATCGTCGCCTCCAGGCCGGTGCCGCAGGCCTGCTGGATGTCGTACGCCGGGGTGTGCGGGTCGAGTCGGGAGCCGAGGACCACCTCGCGGGTGAGGTTGAAGTCCCGGGAGTGCTTGAGCACCGCGCCGGTCACCACCTCGCCGACCCGCTGACCGGCCAGCCCGTAGCGGGCGATCAGACCGTCGAGCGCCGCACCGAGCAGGTCCGCGTTCGACGCGTCCGCGTAGCGGGAGTTGGAACGGGCGAAGGGGATGCGGTTGCCCCCGATGACCGCGACGCGCCGGATGTTCTGCACGATCCGCCTCCTCGAAGTAGTGCTTGAACCCTACTCGTCAGTAGGCTACGCGTATGACGGACAGGTACGCGAGCTTCGTCCAATCGACCGCCGGCCGCGCGCTGGTGAAGCGTCTCGGGCTGCCCGACCCGCCCCGACTGCGCCGACACCGCCCCGGCGACCCTCTGCTGCCTGGGCCGGCCCTGCTCGGCGCGGCCACCGGCAGCCGGTACGCCCAGCCGGTGGCCGCCAGACTCACCGCCGCCGGGGTCGAGCTGATCGAATGGGCCGGGGGCGCCCCGGCACAGAATCCGCCGTCGGCCGGTCCGCACGGCGACAACCCGCAGCGGTACGCGGCGCTCCTGTTCGACGCCACCGGGATCAGCGACTCGACCGACCTGCGTCAGCTGTGGGACTTCTTCCACCCGCAGGCCCGCTCCGTGCTGCCCAGCGGCCGGGTGATCGTGCTGGGCAAGGTGGCACGCGAGTGCCCGACGCCCCGCGAGGCGACCGCCCAGCGCGCCCTGGAAGGGCTGGTCCGCAGCATCGGCAAGGAGTTCGGCAGGGGCATCACCGCTCAACTCGTCCAGGTGGCCCATGCCCAGGGCGACCCCAGCATCGGCCTCGAATCGACCCTCCGGTTCCTGCTCTCCGGCCGGTCCGCGTACGTGTCGGGGCAGGTCATCCGGGTTGCCGGCGGCAAGGCGAGCATCCCGGCCGACTGGGCCCGCCCGCTGGACGGGCAGGTAGTGCTCGTCACCGGCGCGGCGCGTGGCATCGGTGCGGCGCTGGCGAAGGTGCTGGCCCGCGACGGCGCGCAGGTGGTGGCCCTGGACATCCCGGCCGCCGGCGACGCGCTCGCCGCGGTGGCGAACGAGATCGGCGGCACCGCCGTCCAACTGGACCTGACCGCGCCGGACGCGCCGACCCGACTCGCCGAGCACCTGGCCAGCCGGCACGGCCGGGTCGACGTGGTGGTGCACAACGCCGGCATCACCAGGGACAAGACGCTGGGTCGGATGGACGCCGACCGGTGGGACCAGGTCATCGACGTCAACCTCTCCAGCCAGGAGCGGATCAACGACGTGCTGCTGGAGCGGGAGCTGATCCCGGTCGGCGGGCGGATCATCTCGGTCTCCTCGATCGCCGGGATCGCCGGCAACCGGGGGCAGACCAACTACGCCACCAGCAAGGCCGGTGTGATCGGGCTCGTCGACTCGCTCGCGCCGGCCCTGCGGGACCGCGGGATCAGCGTCAACGCGGTGGCCCCGGGCTTCATCGAGACCCGGCTGACCGCGCGTATCCCGCTCGTGGTCCGCGAGGCGGGCCGGCGGATGAACAGCCTGGCCCAGGGCGGGTTGCCGGTGGACGTGGCCGAGACGATCGGTTGGCTGGCCTGGCCTTCCAGCGGTGCGATCAGCGGAAACGTGGTCCGGGTCTGCGGCCAGAGCCTGCTGGGGGCGTGATGGGCGCGCGGCCGGAGCCGGGCGACCGCGCCCCCGTCGAGCTGGCCCGGATGCCGGTGGCCGGGGCGCTGCACCGGCGGGCGTTGCTCGGCGCGCTACCGGGCCTCGGCGGTGGGCGGCGCGGGCCCGACCTGCCGGCGGTCGAGTTGACGGTGCGCGGGGTGACTGTCGACCGGGCGCGGCTCGCCGACTACGACAGGATCTGCGGCTTCCGGCTCAGCGACCGGCTGCCGGCGACGTTTCCGCACGTCATGGGCTTCCCACTGGCCCTGCGCCTGATGACCGCGCCGGATTTCCCCCTCCCGCTCGTCGGCCTGGTGCACGTCGGCAACCGGATCACCATGCACCGCCCGGTCACCGCCGACGAGACGATCGACTTCACCACGTACGCGGAGGATCTGCGTCCGCACGACCGGGGGCGGCAGGTGGACGTGGTGCTGGTCGGCTCGGTCGGCGGGGCGGAGGTGTGGCGGGGTGTCTCGACGTACCTCGGTCGGGAGCGCACGTCGGGCGGGCGTGAGCCGGGCGAACGTCCGGCGGCGCCGACGGCGACCGCCCATTGGCGGGTGGAACCGCGCGTCGGTACGGAGTACGCACGGATCTCTGGCGACCACAACCCGATCCACACCTCCCGGCTCGGGGCACGGCTGTTCGGCTTCCGCCGGCCGATCGCGCACGGCATGTGGAGCAAGGCGCGCTGCCTGGCCGCGCTGGAGGCCCGTCTTCCGGACGCGTACACCGTCGAGGTCGCCTTCAAACTGCCTGTTCCGCTGCCGAGCACTGTGAGCTTCGCGCGCCTGCCGGACGGCGGGTTCGCCCTGCACGACCCGCGCGGCCGACCACACCTGGCGGGTCACCTGCGCTGAGGATTCCCCGCTTGGCAGAAGCTCCCTCGTGCGCTAGGTTGTTCTCACAGCGAGATGTTCTCAGATTGAGAGAGACGTGATGAACGAGCAGGAGTTCCTGGCCGCGTACGACCCCCGGGCCTACCCGTCGGTCGCCGTGACAGTCGACGTGGTGGCGCTGACCATCCGCGACGACGCGCTGCACCTGCTGCTGATCCGGCGCGGCGAGGCACCGTTCGCGGGGCACTGGGCGCTGCCCGGTGGCTTCATCCGCCCCGACGAGGACCTGACCGCAGGCGCCCGACGGGAGCTGGCCGAGGAGACCGGGCTCGGCGGCGAGGCGCTGCGGCGCGTACACCTGGAGCAGTTGGGCAGCTACGGCGCTCCCGACCGTGACCCGCGGATGCGGGTCGTCTCCATCGCCCACCTCGCGTTCGCCCCCGACCTGCCGGACCCGGCCGCCGGCAGCGACGCCGACGAGGCGATCTGGCTGCCGGTGACCGCGTTGAGCAGCCGACAGCTCGCCTTCGACCACGGCCGGATCATCGACGACGCGTGGGAACGGGCCCGGTCCAAGCTGGAGTACACACCGCTCGCCACCCGCTTCCTCGCCGCCGAGTTCACGATCAGCGAGCTGCGGGCCGTCTACGAGACGGTCTGGGGGCATCCGCTGCACGCCGGCAACTTCCACCGCAAGGTGCTCTCCGTGCCGGGCTTCGTGGAGAGCACCGGGGCCAGCACCGAGCGCGGTGGCGCCCGGGGCGGCCCACGCGCCCGGCTCTACCGGGCCGGCGACGCCCGCCTGCTGCACCCGGCGCTGCTGCGCCCCGCCCGCGAGGAGACGGTGCGGTGAGGGCCACCGAGGCCATCCGGCTGGTCGCCGCCGCCCGCACCGACGCCGAGCTGTTCGGCGCCGAGAAGTCGGCCCGTCGCTACCGCGAGCTGGTCGCGGCCCTGCACCCCGACCGCCTGCCGACCGACAGTGGGGTACGCGCCGAAGCCATCGACGCGTTCATCCACGTCACGACCCGCTGGCGGGCCCGGCAGACCACTGTCCTCGGCGACTACCGGCTCGGCGCACCGGCCCACGCTGGTGACCTGGCGGACCTCTACGACGTCGGCGACGACCGGCTGCTCAAGCTCCCCCGACGACCCGCCGACAACGACCTGATGGCCCGCGAGGCGCACGCCCTGCGCACCATCGCCGAGCGCGGCGACCCCCGCTACCTGCCGTACGTGCCCCGGCTCGTCGACGAGTTCCGGCACCGGGACACCGCCACCGGCGCGGAACGGCGGATCACAGTGCTCGCCACCGCACCCGGCCTGCACGACCTGGACGAGGTGCGGCGCGCGTACCCCGACGGGTTGGACGCCCGGGACGTGGCCTGGATGTGGCGGCGGCTGCTCGTCGTGCTCGGCCTGGCCCACCGGGCGGGCGTGGTGCACGGCGCGGTCCTGCCGCGACACGTGCTGATCGAACCGGACGCCCACGGCGTGGTGCTTGTCGACTGGTGCTTCTCCGCAGCCGTCGGGGGCACGATCCCGGCTGTCGTACCCGGGGACGGTTGGAACCCGGAGGAGGTCCTCCGGAAGCGGCCGTGCGGGCCGGGCACCGATATCGCGATGGCCAGCCACTGCATGAGCTGGCTGATGGGGCCGCGCGCCCCCCGCGAGCTGGACGCCTTCGCGCGTGGCTGCCGGCAGCGGTCGCTGAGCGAACGGCCGGACGACGCCTGGCGGCTGCTGCGCGAACTCGACCAGGTGCTGGACCGGCTCTACGGGCCACGCACCTTCCGACCCTTCACCCTCACCCCCTAAGGAGCTGTCATGGGCAGTGGAATCTGGTCCACCGACGTGTACGACGCCGCCGACCGCTACCGCCGGTCCACCGGCAAGAGCGCCTTCTCCTACAGCGACAGCGGGGCGCGCACCGTGCACCCCGCGCTCGACCCCAGGGACGCGAGCAGGGAGAGCCGCGACTCCGACGAGCACCCGCTGTCGACGCCCGTCGCTGTGCTCTTCGACGTGACCGGTTCGATGCGCACCGTGCCGCGGGTCCTGCAGACCAAGCTGCCGCAGTTGCTCGGGCTGCTGCAACGGCAGGGCTACGCCAGCGACCCGCAGATCATGTTCGGTGCCATCGGAGACGCCACCTGCGACCGGGTGCCGTTGCAGGTGGGCCAGTTCGAGTCGGACAACCGGATGGACGACGACCTCGGCCGGATCGTGCTGGAGGGCGGTGGCGGCGGGCAGATGAGCGAGTCGTACGAGCTGGCCATGTACTTCATGGCCCGGCACACGGTCACCGACAACTGGGAGAAGCGCGGCCGTCGCGGCTACCTGTTCATCATCGGCGACGAGTTGGCGTACCCGCTGGTCAAGGCCCGGGAGGTGGCCCGCCTGATCGGGGACGACCTCCCCGAGGACGTGCCGCTGCGGCAGGTCGTCGACGAGGTGACCCGTCGCTGGGACACCTACTACCTGCTCCCCGCCGGCAGCCACTACGCCGGCAACGCGAAGGTGCTCGACTTCTGGCGGGACCTGCTCGGGCAGAACGCCGTGGTGCTCGACGACCTCGACGCGGTCTGCGAGACCATCGCGCTCACCATCGGCCTCGGCGAACAGGCCATCGACCTGGACGAGGGCCTGCGCGACCTGGACCGCGCCGGTTCCGGCGCCACCGGCACCGTGTCGAAGGCGCTGGCCCGCCTCGGCCGGAACCGGCGGGCCGAGGTGTCGACGCTGCCCGCCTTCACCGACACCGCCGGCGGGGTGACGCGGCTGTGAAGCACGTGGCGGTGGTCGACCTCGGCTACGGCGACGCCGGCAAGGGCACGGTGGTGGACTGGCTCTGCGCCACCCGTCAGGTGCACACCGTGGTCCGCTTCAACGGGGGCGCGCAGGCGGCACACAACGTGGTGCTGCGCGACGGGCGGCACCACACGTTCGCGCAGTTCGGCGCCGGCACGTTCCACAGCGGTGTCGGTACGCACCTGTCCCGGCACGTGGTGGTGGACCCGTTGGCACTTGCCGCCGAGGCCGACCACCTCGCCACCCTCGGAGTGTCCGACGCGCTCGACCGGTTGACCGTCGACGGGGACGCGCTGCTCGCCACCCCGTACCACCGGGCCGCCAACCGGGCTCGGGAAACCGCCCGCGGTGCCGACCGGCACGGCTCCTGCGGGCTGGGGGTGGGCGAGGCCGTCGCGTACGGTCTCGCCCACCCCGACGACGCACCCCGGGTCGCCGACTGTCACCACCCGGCGCTGCTCCGCCGGAAGCTGGCCACAGTGCGGGACCGGTTGGCCGCCGAGCTTGGCCCACTGGACGCGCCACCGATCGAGGACTGCCTGGCCGCGTTCACCGGGTTCGCCGGGCGGGTCGCCATCGTCGACGGCAGGTGGCTCGCCGCGGCGCTGCGCACCGGCACCTGCGTCTTCGAGGGCGCGCAGGGGGTGCTGCTCGACGAGTGGCACGGCTTCCACCCGTACACCACCTGGAGCACCACCACCTTCGCGAACGTCGACGGCCTGCTCACCGAGGCGGGCCGGCCCGGCGACGTGACCCGGATCGGGGTGCTCCGCGTGGTCACCACCCGGCACGGGCACGGTCCGCTGGTGACCGAGGACCCGAGCCTGCCGTTCACCGACGCGCACAACGCCACGAACCAGTGGCAGGGCCGGTTCCGGTTCGGCCACTTCGACGCGGTCGCCCACCGGTACGCCCTCGCCGCTGCCGGCGGCGTCGACGGCCTGGCCCTGACCCACCTCGACCTGGCCAGCCCCGACCTGCGGATCTGCCGCCGCTACGACAACGCCGACCGGCTCACTGCGGGCCCGCCCGGCGACCTGGACCGGCAGGCCACGCTCACCGCCCGCCTGCTGCGCTCCCGCCCGGTGTACGACGAGCCGCCGACGGACTGGGCCGAGGCGGTGAGCGCCGAACTGGGGGCGCCAGTGGTGCTGACCTCGCACGGCCCCACCGCCGACGACAAGACCCCGTGCGGCCCGCTGCTCGCCCCGCCGGCTCTGGTGCACGCCGACTGACAACTCCCGGGGGATCTGGCGACTCGCCCACCGGGCCGGTCGCGCCCGGCAAGCATGGGGGCATGGACGCCCTGCTCGACCTCCTCCGTGGGACGGTCACGTCGCCGTGGGTCTACCTGGTGATCTTCGGGCTGACCGCTGTCGACGCGTTCTTCCCCGCCGTGCCGGGCGAGGCGGCCGTGATCACCGCCGGGGTGCTCTCGGCGAGTGGGGGGCACCCCAGCCTGACGCTGGTGATCGTCAGCGCCGCCATCGGCGCGCTCGTCGGCGACCACGTCTCGTACGCCATCGGGCAGGGCGGGGGTGCCCGCAAGCTGGCCCGACTCCCCGACGGCAGCCGTCGCCGAGCCAGCTCGGAGTGGGCCCGCCGGGCCGTCGACCGGCGCGGCGGAATGATCCTGACCACCAGCCGGTACGTGCCGGGCGGCCGGACCGCCGTCACCCTCACCATGGGCGCGGTGCGCTATCCCCGCCGGGCGTTCCTGCTGTACGACAGCATCGGCGCCAGCACCTGGGCGCTGTACTGCGGGTTGCTCGGCTACTTCGGCGGGCTGGCGTTCGAACGTGACCCGGTCAAGGGCGTGCTGGTGGGCGTGGGGGTCTCGGTGATCGTCACGTTCGGTCTGGAGGGAATCCGGTGGCTACGCCGCCAGGCACACCGCCGCGCCGCCCGACGCTGACGCCCGGACCTGTCACAACAGGTCGGCGTCGTGCACCAGGATGGCCACCTGCACCCGGTTGCCAACGTGGAGTTTCGCCAGTGCCCTGCTGACGTGGGCCTTGACGGTGGCCTCGCTCATCGTCAGCCGCCGGCCGATCTCCGCGTTGCCGTGCCCGCGCGCCACCTCCCGGACGATCGCCAACTCCCGCTCGGTGAGCGGTGCGAGCCGTTCCCGGGCCGCGTCCCGGCGGGCCGGGCCACGCTCGGCGAACGAGCTGATCAGGCGGCGGGTCACCGTCGGAGCGAGCATCGCGTTTCCGGCGGCCACCGTCCGCACGGCGGCGGCCAACTCGCGGGGCGGGGTGTCCTTGAGCAGGAAACCGACAGCGCCGCCCCGCAGCGCCCGGTGCACGTACTCGTCCAGGTCGAAGGTGGTCAACATGATCACTTTTGGGCCGGCGGCGACCACATCGGGCGCGACGGTCAGCCCGTCGACGCCCGGCATCCGCACGTCGAGCAGCACCACGTCGGGGCGTAACCGCTGGGCCTGCTCCAACGCGCCGACGCCGTCCGCCGCCTCACCCACGACGGCGATGTCGTCCGCCGCCTCGAGGATCAGCCGCAGCCCGGCCCGGACCAACTGCTCGTCGTCGACCACCACCACCCTGATCACGCCGTACCCACCAGCGGGATCAGCGCCCGGACCAGGAAGCCGCCGTCCACCGGGGTCGCCTCCAACCGGCCGCCCAGCAGTTCCACCCGCTCCCGCAGCCCGAGCAGCCCCTGCCCGGCACCGGGCAGCGCCGACCCGGCAGCGGACGGGCCGTTGCGGACCAGCACCTCCACCCCGTCGGGCAGGTAGCGCAGGCAGACAGTCGTCTCGGCGTCGGCAGCGTGCTTGCGCACGTTCGTCAGCGCCTCCCGAACAACCCGGTACGCGGTCCGCCCCACCGTCGCCGGTAGTACCGTCGGCACGCCCTCGTCCTGCCGGGACACCCGCAGCCCGGCGGCGCGGGACTCCCCGATCAACTCGTCCAACGTGTCGACCCCTCGCTCCGGCGTCCGAGTCGCGCCGGACTGACGCAGCACACCCAGGACCTCGCGTAGATCGGTGAGCGCCTGCCGACCGGTCGTCCGGATCAGCGCGGCGGCCTCGACTGTCGCCGGGTCCTCGGCGGTCACCTCCAGCGCCCCGGCGTGCACCACCATCAGCGAGACCCGGTGCGCCACCACGTCGTGCATCTCCCGGGCGATCCGGGTCCGCTCCTCGGCGCGGACCCGGTCGGCGCGGGCCTCCTGCTCGCGTTCCAGCCGCTCAGCCCGGTCTCGCAGCGCGGCCAGCGTGTCCTGGCGGGCCCGCACCCACAGGCCGAGGACCAACGGGAGCCCCACCAGACAGGCGGCGAGCAGCAACACGTTGCCGGTGGTGGCGGTGGTGATCCGGCGTACGCCACCCACGGCCAGCCCGACCAGCACGCCGCCGGTGAGCACCAGGGCGGCCCCGGCGAGGAAACCGGCCAGTTGGCGACCACGCAGCCGCAGACCCGCCTGGTACGAGGCAAGCACGCCGGCAGCCGCCGCGGCGAGCACCAACCAGCCGACCGTCGCGGCCAGGAACAACGGCCAGCGACGGGTACGAACGGTGCCGGCGGCCCACGCCGAGCCCAGCGCAATCGGCAGGACCACAGCGCCCGACAGCGGCGAGCGGACCCCGATGTCACCCGTCGCGCTGGCCAAGACGGCAGCGGCGACGACGGCGGCGAGCAGCAGCGGGGCGTACCGCTTGACGACCCGCCGCAGGACGGCGGCGCTGGAGGCCACTCAGCGAGCCTAGGGCTTCACGCACGGATCGGGCCGCCCGCGCGCCGCCGGACCGGGGCGCAGTGGGGGAAGACCCCTAGCTGGCCTCGGGGACGGTCGCTACCTAAGTAGCGGCGCCCACCTGACCACTGGCCGATGTCCTCCGCGCCCGGCCCGACCAGCATCGGGATCATGGATCTGCTCGACCTGCTGCACGACACGATGTCCTCACCCTGGGTGTACCTGGCGATCTTCGCGATCGCCGTGCTCGACGGCTTCTTCCCGGTGGTGCCGAGCGAGACGGCGGTGATCACCGCAGGGGTGTTCGCGGCATCCGGAGCGCCGTACCTGCCGGCGGTGATCCTGGTGGCCGCCGCCGGGGCGCTTGTCGGTGACCACATCTCGTACGCCTTTGGGCGGGGCGGCGGCACCCGGCTTCTGGACCGGCTGCCGCCGGACGGTCGACGGCGAGCCGCCATCGACCGGGCCCGCCGGGGGATCGCCACCCGGGGCGGTCTGATCCTCACCGTGGCCCGCTATGTTCCGGGCGGCCGGACCGCTGTCACGCTCACCATGGGCGCGGTGCGCTATCCCCGGCGACGGTTCCTGGTTTTCGACGCGTTGGCAGCCAGTTCGTGGGGGCTCTACTCGGCGCTCGTCGGCTACCTCGGTGGGTTGGCCTTCGAGCAGGACCCCCTGCGTGGTCTCCTGCTCGGTCTGGGCCTCGCCCTGACGGTGACAGTTGTTGTCGAGGTGGTCCGGTGGCTTCGCCACCGCCGTCGTGCGGTACGAGCCGGCGAGCCGGGCAGGGATGCCATCGCCGGCCAGGCGGTCAGTCGACCGGTGGACGCCAGGTGACGCCGTGCAGCAGTTGGGCGGCACCGAGCCAGGCCACGTTCATCATCCGGGTGGCAGTCTTCTCCGGGTCGGCGTCCGGGTGGTCGGCGAGCCAGTCGGCAAGTGACTCGGTCGCGCCGACCAGGGCGTACGCGACGACCTCCAGGTCGACGGCGGCGATCTCCCGGCCTTCGGCGCGCAGGGCGTGGTCGAGCATCCCGGCCACCACCTCGACCAGCCGGGCCCGCATGGTGGCCAGTTCCCCGGCGAACGGCTGCTCTCCCCGGGCCTGCCGGTAGAGCACCGCCCAGCCGTCCCGGTAGGCGCCCACGAAGCCGAAGAACGCCCGCAACCCGCGCCAGAGCCGCTCGTCGGCCGGCAGGTCGGGGGCCGCAGCCCCGGCGATGGCCTGCATCATCCGGGTGCCCTCCCGGTGCAGGCAGGCGACGAAAAGCTCCTCCTTGGTGCCGAGGTAGGCGTACACCATTGGTTTGGAGATGCCGGCGTCCTCGGCGATCTCGTCCATGCTGGCGGCGTGGAAGCCACGTCGGGAGAAGACCTTGACGGCCGCGTCGAGCATCTGCTGCTCGCGGACGGCACGCGGCAGGCGCTTGAAGGCGGGGACGCTGGACACCTTGCGAGCATACCTACTCGTGCGTAGGGTTACGCGCGAGTAGCCAATCTTCCGGAAGGCGCACCTGATGACTGAATTCGACCCGGCCACCTTCGCCAACGTGGGTCCCAAGGAGTTCGCCCAGCTGGTCAAGTCCACTCCGGACGACAAGATCGCCCAGGTGATGTCCGGCGACCTGCGCGGCAAGGTCCTGGGCGAGGTGTTCGGTCGGATGCCGTCGCTGTTCCGCGCGGACCGGGCCGGTTCCACGAACGCGGTCATCCACTGGATCATCACCGGTCGCCCCGACGGCGGCAGCGACACCTACGAGGTGGCCATCGCCGACGGCACCTGCGTCGTCAACGAGACCCCGCAGCACGACCCGAAGCTGAGCCTCACCATGGGCCCGGTCGAGTTCCTGAAGATCGTGTCCGGTGGCGCCAACCCGGTGATGATGTTCATGACCGGCAAGCTGAAGGCGAAGGGTGACCTCGGGCTCGCCGCCAACATCGCCAACCTGTTCGACATCCCCAAGGCCTGACATGGCCGAGTTCTCGCTCGACCTGAACGAGGAACAGCGGGATCTACGCGACTGGGTGCACGGCTTCGCCGCCGAGGTCGTGCGCCCAGCCGCCGCCGAGTGGGACGAACGCGAGGACACCCCCTGGCCGGTGATCCAGGAAGCCGCCAAGGTCGGCCTCTACGGCTTCGAATTCCTCGCCACCTGCTGGGCCGACCCGACCGGCCTCTCCCTGCCGATCGCCAGCGAAGAACTCTTCTGGGGTGACGCCGGCATCGGCCTGAGCATCTTCGGCACCGCCCTCGCCGTCGCCGCCATCTACGGCGCCGGCACCCCCGACCAGATGGTCGAGTGGGTCCCCCAGTGCTTCGGCGACGTCGACTCGCCGGCCGTCGCCGCCTTCTGCACCAGCGAGCCGGAAGCCGGCTCCGACGTCGGCGCGATGCGCACCCGGGCCGTCTACGACGAGGCCACCGACGAATGGGTGCTCACCGGCCAGAAGGCGTACGCCACGAACGGCGGCATCGCCGGAGTGCACGTGGTCACCGCGTCCGTCGACCCCACCCTCGGCTCCCGTGGTCAGGCCGCGTTCGTCGTACCGCCGGGCACGCCCGGCCTGGTCGCCACCCGCAAGCTGCGCAAACTCGGCCTCCGCGCGTCCCACACCGCCGACGTCTTCCTCGACGGGGTACGCGTACCAGGCCGCTGCCTGCTCGGCGGACGGGACGCCCTGCAGGAACGCCTCGACCGGGCCCGCTCCGGTCAGCGGGCCACCGGACAGGCCGCCATGCGCACCTTCGAACTGTCCCGGCCCACCGTCGGCGCCCAGGCGCTCGGCGTGGCCCGGGCCGCCTACGAGTACGCGCTGGACTACGCGAAGGACCGGGTCCAGTTCGGCCGTCCGATCATCGAGAACCAGGCTGTCGCGTTCGCGCTTGCCGACATGCGGATGGAGATCGACGCCGCGCGGCTGCTCGTCTGGCGCGCCTCGTGGATGGGTCGCAACAACCGCCCGTTCACCGCCGGCGAAGGGTCGATGTCCAAGCTCAAGGCCGGCGAGGTGGCGGTGTCGGTCACCGAGAAGGCAGTGCAGCTGCTCGGCGGGGCCGGCTTCCTACGTGACCACCCGGTCGAGCGCTGGTACCGGGACGCCAAGATCTACACCATCTTCGAGGGCACCTCGGAGATCCAACGACTGGTCATCTCCCGGGCGATCTCCGGGATGCAGATCCGCTGACCGCCGTCGGCCCGACCCCGTCGTGACGGGTCGGGCCGACGGCGGCCCGGATTCCACGATCTGTGCCGTCTTCGTCACCCCACGCCGACGCCAACTGGGCCTCCAGCCGCACCCAGTGCATGATCAAGGAAGGAAGCCCTGATGGGCGGGGATCCGGTCGCCCCGTCCGCGCACCACCCGAGGAGGTCTGCGGCATGGACCTGCCGTTCGTCGTCACCACGCTGACCCGTCGCGGGCTGCTCACCCCCGGCAGCCCGATCCGGGTCGCCTCGCAGCTCAACGCGTTGCGAACGTGGGGGTGGAGCCTGGCAGGCGAGCTACGCCAGGCAGCCGCCCGGGACCCGGGCCGCCCCGCCGTCATCGACGAGAACGGCGTCGAACTGACCTACCACGACCTGCTCGACCGGGCCGAACGGATGGCCCGCTCCATGCGGGCCGGGCTCGGCGTACAGGCAGGTGACCGGATCGGCGTGCTCTGCCGCAACCACCACGGGCTGATCGAGACGATCGTCGCCGCCACCCTGCTCGGCGTCGACGCGGTCCTCGTCAACACCGGGCTCAGCGCCGCCCAACTGGGCACCGTCGCCGAGGAACAGCGGCTACGGCTCCTGGTGCACGACGACGAATTCGCCGAACGGGTCCTCGGCCTCCCCGCCGAACTGCCCCGACTAGACGAACGCGCCCGCGAGGAACTGGTGGCCGGGGCGCTGCCAGGTGACCTGCACCCGCCGGAGCGCGACAGCCGCATCATCGTGCTCACCTCCGGCACCACAGGTACGCCGAAAGGCGCCCGCCGGCCAACGCCAGGCGGCTTCGGCCCACTGGTGTCCATCATCGACCGGATCCCCCTGCACGCCCGGGACCGGGTGATGATCGCCGCACCGATCTTCCACACCTGGGGTCTCGCCGCCCTCCAGGTCTGCCTGGCGCTACGAGCCACAGTCGTGCTGCACCGCCGCTTCGACCCGACCGCAACCCTCGCCGCCCTGACCGCGCACCGATGCGACGCGCTCTTCGCCGTACCGGTGATGCTGCAACGACTGCTGGAGGTGCCCCCGCCCGACCCGCGCCCCTCGCTGAAGGTCGTCGCGGTCAGCGGCTCCGCCCTGCCCGGCGGGCTGGCTCCCACGTTCATGGACGTCTACGGCGACGTCCTCTACAACCTCTACGGGTCCACCGAGGTGTCCTGGGCCTCCATCGCCGGCCCACCAGAGCTGCGGCAGGCACCCACCACCGCTGGGCGTGCACCACACGGCACCCGGCTGGAACTCCTCGACGACGATGGCCAGCCCGTACCCGACGGACGGGTCGGGCGGATCTTCGTCGGCAACGAGATGCTCTTCGAGGGCTACACCTCAGGTGCCAGCCGGGAAACCCGCGACGGCCTGCTCGACACCGGCGACCTCGGCCGGCTCAACGCCGACGGCCTGCTGTTCGTCGACGGCCGAGCCGACGACATGATCGTCTCCGGTGGCGAGAACGTCTTCCCGTCCGAGGTGGAAGACCTCCTCGCGCAACTGCCACAGGTACGCGAGGCCGCCGTGATCGGCGTACCCGACCCCGAGTACGGCCAGCGCCTGTCCGCGTTCCTCGCCCTGCACCCCGGCGAGACACTCGACCCCGAGGCGGTCCGCGAGTACGTCCGGCACTTCCTGGCCAGGTTCAGCGTCCCCCGGGACGTGATCTTCGTGAAGTACCTGCCCCGCAACGCCACCGGCAAGGTGCTCGCCCGCGAACTCCGCCGCTACTACGGCTGACGGTGGCGAGGCCCGCGGTTGCGCTGCCCGCCGCCGAGTTCAGCCGGGGATCGTGATGCGATCCTCGATCGCGGCGGCGGCGATGTCGGTACGGTGCTGCGAGCCGGCCAACTCCACCCCGTCCACCAGCGCGTACGCGGCGTCCCGCGCGGCGGCCAAATCGGCGCCGGTCGCCGTACCGCAGAGGACCCGGCCACCGGCGGAGAGCAACGCGCCGTCGCCGGCCCGGCGGGCGGTGCCCGCGTGGATGATGCCCGGGCCCTCCGCGCCGGTGATCACGTCGCCGGTACGCGGCGCGGCCGGGTAACCAGCGGAGGCGAGCACCACAGTCACGGCACTGCCGTCCCGCCACCGCAGCGGCGGGTGCTCGGCCAACGATCCGGTGGCCGCCGCGTGCAGCAACCCACCCAGCGGAGTCTCCAGCAGCGCCAGCACCACCTGCGTCTCCGGGTCACCGAAGCGCGCGTTGAACTCGATCACCCGAGGGCCGGCCGCCGTGATCGCGAGCCCGACGTAGAGCAGCCCGGCGAACGGGGTACCCCGACGACGCATCTCCGCGAGCGTCGGGTGCACCACGTCGCGCATCACATCGTCGACCAGGCCGGACGGGGTCCAGGCCAGCGGCGCGTACGCCCCCATGCCACCGGTGTTCGGCCCGGTGTCGCCGTCACCGAGCCGCTTGAAATCCTGCGCCGGCACCAACGGCAACGCCGCCTCGCCATCGGTGACCACGAAGAGACTGACCTCCGGGCCGTCGAGGAACTCCTCGACCACCACCCGTCCACACTCGGCGGCGTGCGCCAACGCGGCGGCCCGGTCGTCGGTCACCACCACGCCCTTACCGGCGGCCAGACCGTCGTCCTTCACCACGTACGGCGCGCCGAACTCGTCAAGCGCGCGACCGGTGCTCTCCTCGTCCGTGCAGACGTACGCCCTGGCGGTCGGCACACCGGCGGCGGTCATCACGTCCTTGGCGAACGCCTTGGAGCCCTCCAACTGGGCGGCCGCTCCGGACGGGCCGAACACGGCGATGCCCTTGGCCCGCACCGCGTCCGCGACCCCGGCGACGAGCGGCGCCTCGGGCCCGACCACCACCAGGTCGGCAGCCAACTCCACTGCCAACGCCGCCACCGCGGCCGGGTCCGTCGGACTCACTGTCCGCAGCTCAGCCAGCGACGCGATCCCCGGATTACCCGGCGCGGCAACAAGCGCGGAAACCCGCGAATCTGCCACCAACCCGAGCGCGAGCGCATGCTCCCGCCCGCCACCACCCACCAAAAGAACCCGCACAACCCGAGATCCTACTGTCCCCCCGCCACCCCCCGTTGATCATGAGGTTGACGAGCCCGTGGATCACTGAATGACCCGCCAACCTCATGATCAACGGGATTGAAGGGCTGTGATCGCCTGGCGGACCGTTTCGGGGATGTAGTTCGGGTGGAGGGTGTCCTGCCAGGTGAAGCGGAGGATGGTCCAGCCGGCGTTCACCAGGCGATTTTGGCGACGGCGGTCGGCGAACACGGCTTCCGGGGTGCCGTGTGGGTCCCGGCCGTCCGCCTCGGCGATCAGTCGTGGGCCGCGCCAGCCCAGGTCGCCGATGCCCAGCAAATAGCCGTCGTCGTCGCGTACTTCCAGCTGCAACGCATCGGGCGGGACTCCCCCGTCAACGCATCGCAGCCGAGTGCGGGTCTCCAGAGGAGACTGGGCCCGACCATCCGCCTCAGCAAGGTAACCCCGTGCTGCGACCGCCCCGCGTCGACCGCGGATCAGCGCCGGAATGGTGGCGAGGCATTCAGGCGCGAGCAGCTTCCGATTGAGGGCCGAATCGAGCAACGAAACCGCCGGGTACCGGCGCTCCCGCAGGATGACCTCGGAGACGGTCACTAGTGGGTCGGTAGCCCTGATCCCGTTCACCTGGACCACAGTGCCCACCGGGTGTTCGAGCTGATGCAGCACGATTGCGGAATCCGATACCCGCGCCAGCCTTGCCGCCCTGCCCGGCAGCGCCACGTGTATCTCGTCCCGACGCGGCAGTCCGGCGATGCCGTACAGCTCAGCCGCAGTGCCGAACACCGCGTGAGCCGCCGGGCCCAACGAGAGCACCGCAGCACGAATGCGACACCGACGAGCGGCTGGTTCGCCGTCCGGACCGCGCGTCAGATAGACCGCTCGAGCGAGTGGCCGCCAACGGCCCACGGCCACCAGGTAATCGATGTCGTGCCGGCTGAAGCCGGCCTTCAGCGCCTGCGCTCGGGTGATCAGGTCATCCTGGGCGGCAGCAATCGAGCGAACAAGCTCTGCGCGATCCACAGAGCCCACGCTTGCCGCTCCACCAACCAATCACCAGCCCTGTGGATAACCCTGTGGACGACGACATCCACCACCTCAGTGATCATGAGGTTGACAGGCTTCTGAAGATCGAATACCACGCCAACCTCATGATCAACCGAGGCTGGGCTGGGGGTGGGGTGGGTTTTAGGGGAGGAGGGGGTGGAGGTGGACGTTTTCTTCTCGGCCTGGGCCTACGCCTACGACGCTCACCCTCGTGTTGCAGAGTTCTTCGACCCGCGCGATGTAGCGGCGGGCGTTTTCCGGGAGGTCGTCGATGCTGCGGGCCTTCGTGATGTCCTCCCACCAGCCGTCGAGTTCCTCGAAGACCGGCGTGGCGTGGTGGAAGTCCGTCTGGCTCATCGGCATGTCGTCGACCCGGACGCCGTTGATCTCGTAGCCGACGCAGATCGGCACCTTGGGCAGGCCCGTGAGGACGTCCAGCTTGGTGATGACCAGGTCGGTGACACCGTTGAGGCGGCAGGCGTACCGGGCGACCACCGCGTCGAACCAGCCGCACCGGCGCTCCCGCCCGGTGGTGGTGCCGTACTCCGCACCGATCTTGCGCAGGTGGTCACCGTTGGCGTCGAACAGTTCGGTCGGGAACGGCCCGGCGCCGACCCGGGTGGTGTACGCCTTGCTCACCGCGATGACCTTGTTGATCGCGGTCGGCGGGATGCCCGCGCCCACGCAGGCACCACCGGCGGTCGGGTTGGACGAGGTCACGAACGGGTAGGTGCCGTGGTCCATGTCGAGCATGGTGGCCTGGGCGCCTTCCAGCAGCACCGTCTCGCCACGGTCCAGCGCGTCCCAGAGCATCGCCCGGGTCTCCGCGATGTACGGCTTGAGCCGCTCCGCGTACGCCAGGTACTCCTCGACTGTCGCCTCGAGGTCGATCGCCTTGCGGTTGTAGACCTTGAACAGGATCTGGTTCTTTTCGCGCAGCGCGAGTTCCAGCTTCTTGCGCAGGATGCCCGGGTCCAGCAGGTCCTGGAGTCGGATGCCGATGCGGGCGACCTTGTCCCCGTACGCCGGGCCGATGCCTCGGCCGGTGGTGCCGATCCGGGACGAGCCGAGGTAGCGCTCGATGACCCGGTCCAGCGCCCGGTGGTGCGGCATGATCAGGTGCGCGTCACCGGAGATCCGCAGCCGGGAGACGTCCACGCCCCGCTCGGCCAGTCCGTCGATCTCGGCGAGCAGCACCTTCGGGTCGACCACCACACCGTTGCCGATGACGATCATCGCGTTCGGTGAGAGCGCGCCGGACGGCATCAGGTGCAGCGCGTATTTCTGGCCGTCCGGGGTGATCACCGTGTGTCCGGCGTTGTTGCCGCCGGAGTAGCGCACGACGTAGTCGACCCGCTCACCCAGCAGGTCGGTAACCTTGCCCTTGCCCTCGTCGCCCCACTGAGCGCCGAGGAGCACGATCGCTGGCATCTTTTCCGCCTCCAGAAGGCTCGGGTGCCAGGTGGCGACCGCTCGGCGAGCCCGGGGTGTCAGGTTAACAAGTAATGACGGCGTGGCCGGCAGGGGTCGCGTCGAGAGGCAGGAGGCTCCTTCCGTGTACGACGTGGTGCTGCTCACCCTCGGCTCGGAGCGGGACGCTTCCGGGGGCTGTGGCAGCGGCGGGGCCTGCTGCGGCGGCGCGACCGGGGCCGACGCCGCCCCGACGAACCAGACCGACACCGACCAGGTCGGCACGGGTCAGACCGACACCGACCAGGTCAGCGGTCGCCAGGCCGAGACCGAGCAGTGCGCGACGGAGCGTCCACGGGTGCCGGTGCTGGCCTGCGCCGACGCGTTGATCGCCCGGGGGGCCCGGGTGGAGACGGTCACCGCCCGTTCCGACGCGGAGATCGACGCGGTGTTGGCCCGGCTCGACGGCCCGGCCCGCCCGGACGGCCTCACCTGGCCGGACCCGGACAGCAAGACCCGGCTGGTCGTCGCGACCGCCAGCGACGGGCAGTTGCGCGCCGTGCTGCGCCGGCTGGTCAAGCGGTACGCCCCGGCGCCGAGCAAGCGCCCGGACGATCTGGCCGGCGACCGGACGCTGCCCGACCTGCCGCCGGTGGCCGTACTCCCGCTCGATCCGGCTCGTGGTGGCCCCCACCGAGACCTGGCCGCGCAGCTCGGGTTGCCCCGCGACCCGGTGGCGGTGGCCACCGCAGTGCTCGACGGCACTCCGCGCCGGCTGGACCTGCTGCGCAACGACGGCGGGTCGGTGACTCTGGACGGCGCGCTCCTCGGCGCTGCCGACGACGCCGGCCGGCCGTTGCACTGGCGCGCCCGGGTGGAGGTCGACGACACGATCCTCACCGACGGTGCGGAACTGCTGCTGGCCTGCGCGGTCGGCAACGCCGGCGGGTACGCCACGCTCGACGACGTGGCGCTGCTGACCGCGCCCGACCCGACCGACGGCCAGGTCGAGGTGGCGGTGGCAGTGCCGGTGGTGGTCCGTTCGGCATGGGGGCGTAAGCGGGTACGCCTCGAAGTTCGGCGGGCCCGTGGGCGGGCGGTGTCGGTGCTGCCCAGGGAGGGCAAGGTGCCGTACCTCGACGATGGTGTCGAGGGCCAACTGACCCGCAAGCGTTCGTGGTGGATCGAGCCGGGCGCGTGGGCGGTCTGGTCGATCTGACGTCGCCGCACGGATCGGCCAACCTGCCTGCGCCGATCGGCCCTGCTGGGCGATTGGGCCTATCCTCGCAGGAGGACTGGGGAGGGCCGTAATGGACGAGAACGCCGACCGGGCGCAGGTGCCCGGCCAGCAGCCGGTGCCGGAGCGGGACGTCGAACCACTCTGGCCACCAGATCCGGGCGACCGGGGGGCGGTGCCGCCCTGGGCCGCGGTCGCCGAGCAGCGGGGTGGGCCGTCGCCGGTGACCCCGCCGGTCACGCCACCGGTGGCCGCGCCGCCGATCGGTCGACCGCCGGTTCCCGGTCAGCCCGGCGCTCCGGCCCTGTCGCCGCCCTCGCCGTCGGACTACCCGTCGCTCACCGGCGCCGTCCCGGCGCCCGGGGGTTGGGGGGCGGGCGGCCCGTCCGGCTCGGGTTGGGCGCCGGCGCAGCCGAGTTGGCCACCACCGTCCGATCCGGCCGCCGGGTCACCACCGCCCGCGCCGCCCGCGACAGCTGCTCAGCCGGCGAGTGGCCCTGGGAGCAACGGCGGGCCGGGCGTCGCCGCTGCCCCACCGCACACCACCGTCACGCCGCAGGGCGGGCGGCCCGCCGCGGGTGACGCGGCCAGCCAGGTCGGCGACGCGACGCGGGTCCAGCCCGTCGGCAGGGGCCCGATCGCACCGCCGATCACCCCGGGCGGCGTGGACCTGGATCTGCCGTTCACCCTGGATCAGGCCACCGCGGCCGCCGATCGCCCCACCGCAGCGGCAGCCACCGACCGGCCCACGACGCCCGCAGCCACCGACCGGGCCGCAGCCGTCGACCGGTCCACCCCGGCCGCCACGGCGTCCGCCGTCAGCCCGAGCGCCACCGACAACCCGACGGCCGCCGGCCCCGCGCCAACGGATTCCGCGGCGACCGGCCCTGCGGTGACCGTTCCCGCGCCGCAGCCTGGTGGTGCGGCCCAGCAGGCCGAAGGGCCGACACCGCCGGTCGAGGGATCAGCGCCGCAGGCTGGTGGGCCCGGTGAGGACGGGCCGGCGCGGCCGATCGCCGAGTCGCCGTGGGCATACCCGCCGCAACGTCCGGCCGGAGCGGCCGCACCCGCTCAGGACGAGGCCGCCGTGACGCCTCCGATCCCGCCGCCGCCAGTCGTTCCGCACGTCGGTCCCGCGCAGGCGCACCCCGGGCAGCCGTTCACCCCGGCCGTCCCCGGCCAGGCCGGTCCGGCACAGATTCCGCCGCCGCCCGACCTGACGCAGTTCAGTCCGCCGCCGCCCGTCCCACCCGCACCGCAGCAGACTCCTCAGCAGACTGGGTCGGCGACCCCGCCTCCCGGGCCGTTCCCGCCCTCGCCGGGTTGGTACCCGCCGCCCTGGCAGCAGGGTTCTCCCGGTGGCACGCCTGGTCAGCCGTACCAGGAGGCCGCCGGGGTCACCCGGGTGCCGGCCCCCGCCTATCCGGACGCGACCGCGTACCCGGACGCGAGTTGGGCACCGGACGAGACCGTCGCGCCGACCGCCGAGGACTTCGCCCGACGCCGTCAGGTTCGGCCCGCGGACCCGGTGGCGACGATGGGCGTCCGCGCGGTGGTCAACAAGATGGGTCTGCTCCGGCTCTCGCCGGGGCGGCACGAGCAGGAGCTCAAGCGGGACATCGAGATGGTGCGCCGCAACTTCGGCGGTCTGCGGCAGGTGACTGTCGTCAACCCGAAGGGTGGTGCCGGCAAGACGGTGGCCATCCTGCTGCTCGCCATGACGTTCGGCCAGAAGCGTGGCGGCTACGTGCTGGCCTGGGACAACAACGAAACCCAGGGCACCCTCGGGATGCGCGCCCAACAGGACTTCCACTCCCGCACCGTGCGGGACATGCTTCGTGACCTGGGGCAGTTCCAGGGCGCGCACGGGCGGGTCGGCGACCTGTCGCAGTACGTCCGCTCGCAGGGCGAGGGGATGTTCGACGTCCTGGCGTCGGACGAGTCGGCCACCGGTGGCGAGATGTTGACCGCTGCCGCGTTCGCCGAGATTCGCGAGGTGGTCAGCCGGTTCTACAAGTTGATCTTCGTGGACACCGGGAACAACGTCCGGGCGCAGAACTGGCAGGCGTCGATGGACGCCACCGACCAGTTGGTGGTCACCATGTCGGCCCGTAACGACTCCGCCGAGACCGCCGCCCGGATGCTCGACCACCTGGAGCAGAGCGGCCGGCAACGGCTGGTCCGGCAGGCCGTGACAGTGGTGTCGATGCCGCCGTCCCGCAAGGAGATCGACCTACCGGCCATCCAGGAGCACTTCGCGGCCCGCACCCGGGCGGTGCTGCTGGCCCCGTACGAGCGGCTCATCGACAGTGGTGAGCCGATCCGGTACGGCGGGCTCTCCTCGGCCACCCGGGATGCCTGGCTGAAGATCGCCGCCGCGGTCGCCGAAGGCCTGTAACCCGCCGGCGGCCGGCCCGGTGTCGGGCCGGCCGCCGGGGGCGGGGTCAGTTGCTGGCCAGCGCATCCGCCGCTGCCGGGTCGCAGTCGCGCAGGAACTGGGCGCAGCGGGCCGCCTCGTCGGCCTCGCCGATCTCGCCGGCGGCGCGGGACAGCACGTACAGGCAGCGGAGGAAGCCCTGGTTGGGCTCGTGTGACCACGGCACCGGGCCGTGCCCCTTCCACCCACTGCGGCGCAGCTGGTCGAGGCCCCGGTGGTAGCCGGTGCGGGCGTACGCGTACGCCGTCACCACCTGGCCCTGCGCGAACGCCCGCGCCGCGAGCTCCGCCCAGGCGGCACTGTAGGTCGGGAAGCCGGCCGCCACATTGGCGTACGCCTCGTCGGTGCCGGCCTCGTCGGCGGCGGCCAGGGCGGCGTCGGCCTCGTCGTTCACGGGCAGGCGGGTGGCCGGTGGCTCTGGCAAAAGGTTCTGCATCGCCCCATTCAACCCGCTGGACGGGGTGAGACGCGAGCGGGTCGGCCGACGTGTCCCGCTGAACGGCTGAGGAGTTGGTCACGCCTGCGGCCTATGCCGCCGCCAGGTGTTTTCCACTACAACTGATAGTCCGGAGCCTCCCCAGGAACCGGTTAAGCAGGAGCCCGGTGGCCACGACCACCGGGCTCCTGCCGGTTCCGGCCCGGCCCGAGGTTTGGCCGGCCCGGGCGGACGGGCAGGATGGCCGGGTGCCGACCCCACCTCCCGCGGACGTCATCGAGCCGCACCTGCACGCCGGTGAGATCCAGACCCGGGCCGAATTCGATCGACAGCTGACCACCGGTCGGCTGACCGGCCTGACAGTGCAGGGCCTGCGGCTCGACCTGGCGCCGGTGCCCGACCTGACCGACGTCGACGTCGTCGGCACCCTCTTCGTCGGTTGCCGGTTCGCGTCCCGGGACGTGGGCGCCGACCTGGTCCGGCGCGGCGCGAACGTGGTGCCGCCGTTCTCGGGACTGCCGTACCCGACCCAGCCGACGCACCTTTACACGCCGGAGGACCTGGCCGCCGGGTTCGTCGAGGGCGGGTTCACCGGGATGTACGACACCCGGGTGTACGACCACTACCGGGCGCACGGCGGCGCGTTGCCGGACGTCAAGGAGGCGCTGGGTCAGCGGCTGCACGACCACGGCGTGGACAACGCGCTGGCCGACGCCACCCGGGTCTGGCTGGCGGCGTACGGGCCGCAGTCGGTGGTGGGCATCATGGGCGGGCACGCCGTGCGGCGCGGCAGTCCCGCGTACCGGATGGCGGCCGTGCTGGGGTGGGAGCTGGCGCGGGCCGACCGGCTGGTGGTGACCGGCGGCGGGCCCGGGGTGATGGAGGCCGCGAACCTCGGCGCCTACCTGGCGGACCGTCCGGCGACGGATGTGACGGCGGCGATCGACCTGCTGGCCACCGCCCCCGACTTCACCGACCACCACAGGTACACGGCCGCGGCACTGACGGTGCGGCAGCGGTACGCGGGGGTGCCCCGGCAACGCGGCGACGATCTGGGTTGGGCGCGTGCTGGTGGCCTGGCCATTCCGACCTGGTTGTACGGGCACGAGCCGGCGAACCTGTTCGCCGGGCGGATCGCGAAGTACTTCTCGAACGCGATCCGGGAGGACACCATCCTGCGTCTCGCCCGGGGCGGCATCGTCTTCGCGCCGGGACGGGCGGGCACTGTGCAGGAGGTGTTCCAGGCGGCCACCAAGACCTACTACGGCACGGACGGCGCCAGTGGGGCGTACATCTTCCTGGACCGCGCCTACTGGACCGAGGAGTTGCCGGTGGAGGCGCTGTTGCGCCCGCTGCTGGCCGCGTCCCCGTTCGGTGACCTGGCGTCGACGATCCATCTCACCGACGACGTGCGCGAGGCCGTCCGCCTGCTGACGGCCTGACGACGACGGCCGGCTCCCCGTGCGGGAAGCCGGCCGTTGCTGAGTACGTCGTTACTTGGTCATCGTGGTGCCGGTGGAGCGCAGGTCCTCGCAGGCCTGGACGACACGGGCGGCCAGGCCGGCCTCGGCGGCCTTGCCCCAGGCGCGCGGGTCGTACTGCTTCTTGTTGCCGACCTCGCCGTCGATCTTCAGCACGCCGTCGTAGTTGCGGAGCATGTGCTCCACGACGGGGCGGGTGAAGGCGTACTGGGTGTCGGTGTCGATGTTCATCTTCACCACGCCGTAGTCGAGCGCCTCACGGATCTCGCTCAGCAGGGAGCCCGAACCGCCGTGGAAGACCAGGCTGAGCGGCTTGTCCTTGCCGTACTTGGCGCCGACGGCGTCCTGGATCTGCTTGAGGATCTCCGGACGCAGCTTGACGTTGCCCGGCTTGTAGACGCCGTGCACGTTGCCGAAGGTGAGCGCCGCCATGTAGCGGCCCTTCTCGCCGAGGCCGAGCGCCTCGACCATGGCCAGACCGTCATCGGTGGTGGTGTAGAGCTTGTCGTTGATGGCGTTCTCGACGCCGTCCTCCTCGCCACCGACGACGCCGACCTCGATCTCAAGGACGATCTTGGCCTTGGCGGCCTGGTCGAGCAGCTGCGCGGCGATCTCGAGGTTCTCCGCGACCGGCACGGCCGAGCCGTCCCACATGTGCGACTGGTAGAGCGGCTCCTCGCCGCGCTTCACCCGCTCCTGCGAGATGGCCATCAGCGGACGCACGAACCCGTCCAGCTTGTCCTTCGGGCAGTGGTCGGTGTGCAGGGCGATGTTCACCGAGTACTTCTTGGCCACCTCGTGCGCGTACGCGGCGAACGCCACCGCGCCGGTGACCATGTCCTTGATCGACGGGCCGGAGAGGTATTCGGCACCACCGGTGGAGACCTGGACGATGCCGTCGCTCTCCGCGTCGGCGAAGCCCTTGAGCGCCGCGTTGAGCGTCTGGGAGGAGGTCACGTTGATCGCGGGGTACGCGTACCGGCCATCCTTGGCGCGGTCCAGCATCTCCGCGTAGGCCTCGGGGGAAGCGATGGGCATGTGATGTGCTCCTTACTTACCACTCTCGGCCGTGCTGGCCGCTGCTCTTCATGTGTGCGCCGGACCGCGCTGTCCTCCGCCGGAAGTATCCCGTAGGTGAGGTGCGCCGGAACAACCGACCCGGGTGCCGGCCGTTCACCGACGGTCCAGGTTGTCCGGCACGATGACGCTTATCAACCAGGTCACCACGGTCATCACGATGGCTCCCCAGAACGCCGGCCAGAATCCGTCCACCTGGAACGGCAGATCGAGGCCGCGGGCGATCCGGTCGGTGAGCAGGAACAGCAACGCGTTGACCACGAGCGCGAACAGGCCCAGGGTCAGCAGGTAGAACACGCAGCCGACGACTCGGATCACCGGCTTGAGCACCGCGTTGATCACACCGAAGATCAGTGCCACCACGATCAGGGTGAGCACCGTGTTGCCACCCGAGCGGCCGTGCACGTCCACCCCGGGCACGATCAGCGTGGTTATCCACAACGCGACGGCGGTGATCGCCAGTCTGATGAGGAAGCCCACGGCACCATCCTGGCACCGGGTCGCGTCGCCGAGGGCTGATTCGGCCTACTCCGCTTCCGGGCGGCGCGCCCGCCCGACCCGTACGGTGGGTGGGACCGTGCCCCGAGACCCCCGGGAGGAACCATGGGTCAGCCCGACGAGGACTTCACCCCCGGCGACCACCTCACGCCCGACGAACGCGACAGCGAGGCGAACCCGGCGGACGCTGTCGAGCAGGCCACCGTCGCCGCCCCCGCCGATGTCGACAGTGAGCCGCACCGTGGCCTGGAGGTCGGCGACTGGGACGCGATGGAGCAGGCCCGGGTGGTCACCGGGGACGAGGACGAGTACCGCTGATCCCGCTGCCGGGCCGGCTGCCCGTTGCGTCAGAGGTGTTCAGCCGTTCGGGTCATTGGACAGATATCGATCCGTAGGGGTTACCGGAGACCTCGTGGCCTCCCTAGGTTGGACGAGCGCCACAGGTACCCCCACCGGAGGAACCCATGTTCAAGCACTCGCTCCGCTGGCTGACCGGGCTCGGCGCGGTAGGCGCGCTGGTCGCCCTCTCCGCCGGGCCCGCTGTCGCCGCGACCACTGTCGAGCCCTACTTCCAGAACGCCACACTGGCCGTCGGTGGCACGCCGACCACCCGCGCTCTGTTCCTGTACGCCGACGAGCCGACGGTCCTCACCGACGTCTCCGTGCGGTACGACTACCGCTCCCTGGCCAGCAAGATCACCGTGGCCCCCGCCGACGGCCAGCAGTGCTCCGCACCGGAGCCGGGCGTCCTCGTCTGTGCGGAGCCCAAGGACGTCGTCCTGCAGGAGGTGCCGCCGGTCGGCAGCGGCACCTACCGCAACGCGACCGGGCAGGTGCGCCTCGGCCTCACCGACGACGCGCAGCTCGGTGACTCCGGGGACATCGCCGTCAGCTTCCAGGCGGCTGGCGGTCGGCGCGGCGACTACACCTCGCACGTCCGGGTCGGCGAGGGGGTCGACCTGGCCGGCGGCCCGTTCACGAACCTGTCCGCGAAGCCTGGTGGAAAGTTCACGGTGCCGCTGGCCGTGGCCAACGCCGGCGACACGGCGGTCAACGGGTTCGTCGCGGTCTTCGATCTCAGCTACTCGATCCGCGCCACGGACCGGTTCAGCAACTGCCTCTACGCCGACGACCACCTGGTCTCCTGCCAGTTCGACGAGGACATCCCGGTGGGCACCGGGCTGGTCGCCGCGCTGAACCTCGAACTCGCCACTGACACCTACGCGCCGACGAACCAGTCCGGCTACGCCCAGTTCATGACCGTTGCCGACTTCGAGGACCTGACCCGGGTACGGGCCGCCGTCGGCACCCGGGCGGCCACCCCCGGCAGCGGTCCGAAACTGACTCTGACCCAGGCACCCGGCCGGATGCGGAAGGCCGCCCAGACCGACGTCAACCCGGGCAACGATCACACCGGATGGATCGTCAAGACCACCGGTACGAACGGCACCGACCTCGCGGCGATCGGCGCCACGCTCAAGGGCAGGACCGGCGCCGTCGTCACGGCGACCGTCGGTTTCCGGAACAACGGCCCGGCGACGCTCGACCGGACGAACGGGGACTTCGAGGCCGCCACCCACACCGACGTCGAGCTGCCGCCGGGCACCACCGCCGTCGAGGTCCCCGACACCTGCCAGTTGCGGCAGGGCACCCGCACCTACCTGTGCGCCTCGGGGATGCTGCTGGTGGCCGGGCAGAGCTACACCTCGACGTTCCGGCTCCGCATCGACAAGGTCATCCCCAACGCCCGAGGTGCGGTGCGGGTCAACGCGCCGTGCGAGTGCCCGGCCGGCGGCAGCTTCCGCGACGACATCAAACCGGCCAACGACAAGGCCACCATCGTGGTCAACTCGGCCCAGAGCGGCGGTGGCCAGGATGACGGTGAGGGTGGCGGTGGCGGCGGTTCGCTGCCCATCACCGGCGCTCCCACCACAGCGATCGCCGGCATCGGCGCCCTGCTGCTCGTCACCGGTGCGGGCTGCTACCTGTTCGCCCGACGCCCGAGCAGCCGGACCGTCGCCTGACCCGTCCCGGCCCGACCGATGCCCCGCCGACCCGTACCTGGCCGGCGGGGCATCGTCGTCATGTGCACCAGCAGGACGGTGTCCGCCAACAGGTACGACAGTTTCTTGGCCGAAGCCGTCCACACCCGTGCGGGAGCGGACCGGCTGAACGTTGCGGTGACTCTGATCAACCTTTCGGCTGGTCTTGATCGATGAGGGGCGGCGGGGGCGGCGGGCAACCTTAGTGATTCCTTAAGATCCGCAGGCTCCACCTGATTCCCCAACTGGAGGAACCTCCTCATGCTCACCCACTCCGCCCGGCGGTGGCTCGCCGGCCTGGGCGTTGCAGGCGCGTTCGTCGCCGCCTCCGCCAGCCCGGCCGTCGCCGCCGAGGCCCCATTCGAGATCGCCACGCACGATCTGCTGCTCGCACCCGGCCACATTGGCTACGGCTGGCTCTACGCCCAGCCCACCGACACCGAGTCCGAGCCGAAGTTCGGCCAAACCTCAATCGACATCGACCTGTCGGCGGTCGCGGCGTTCGCCACCGTTGAGCCGATGTGGGGCTGGACGTGCGAGGCGACGCCGGCCAAGCTGCACTGCGAAGCTGACATCGAGGACGGCCAATCGCCCGACTTCGATTACCAGGTCTATGGCAAGGAGGACGCGAAGCCGGGGCAGAAGGGCGCTCTCGCGATCAGCATGACCTCCGGCGGCAAGACGGCCAAGGCGACGGCCGACATCACCGTCGCCGAGGGCGTTGACCTCGTGAGCGACCCGACCGTCGAGGCCGATGGCGCTCCAGGTGGCAACGCGCTCCTGCCGGGCGTGGTGCGCAACGCCGGTGAGACTCCCGTCGAGGGTGCCGTCCTCGTCGTCCAGGCCCAGTACCTGACCCCCTACGGCGGAAACTTCTCCAACTGCAAGACCGACGACTGGGGCTCGGTCGCCTTCTGCACATTCGACACGAAGATCGAGCCGGGCAAGTCGTACAAGCTCTCCGAGAATCTGCCGATCAAGGTGACCTCCGAGGCACGCACCGGCGCCGAACTCCCGGTCGCGCTCGACTGGTGGACCATTGACGACTGGGACCTGGCGTTCAAGGACTGGTTCCTGGACGACGTCAAGCCCGGCACGGGCGAGAAGCTGCGGCTGGTTGAGTCCGCCTCTGCGGCCCGGGTGCCGCAGACCGAGCTGGACCACATGAATAACACCACCATCGGGACCGTCCGGGTGACCGGTGACAACCACGCCGACCTGGCCACAAAGGCCACCGCCACGAGTGGCAAGAAGGGCGATGTGGTCACCGTCGCGCCGGGCTTCACAAATCTTGGGCCGGCTGTGCTCGAGTACCTGGGCCAGGGCACGCCGGGTATCCGCCTCGAGGACCTGCCGGTCCGGGTGTCCATCCCGGCCGACACGACTGTGGTCGAGGCTCCCTTCGACTGCGTGCCGTTCACCCCGGAGAAGGAGTGGGACCCGTGGAACGCTGGCTGGGGTGAGCCGGGTGCCAAGGAATACGCCTGCCAGGTCCTCGAGACCCCGAACGACAAGGACTACGAGTCCCTATACGAGTTCGCGCTCCGCATCGATAAGGTCGTCCCAGACACGGCGGGTGCCTTCACCACCGCGCTGATCGGTGACCCGAACAAGAGCAACGACACCGCGAAGATCGTCATCAACCCGACCTCCCCGGACGGCGGTAACGGCGGTGGCGGTGACGGCGGCTCGCTGCCGATCACCGGTCAGTCCACCGGCCTGATCGCCGGCCTCGGCGCGCTGCTGCTCGCCGCGGGTGTCGGCGGCTACCTGGTGGCCAAGCGCCGCCGGACCCGCTTCGTCGCCTGACCCACCCCGCACCACCGGTGCCCCGTCGACCACCACGGTCGGCGGGGCACCGTCGTTGGGCCCCACGGCGCGGGCGGGTGGTGACGGGCCGGTCCGGCGCGGCCGGGGCCTCGGGCTTCGGTACCCTTTGTGGCCGTGGACACAGCTGAGAAGACCCGCGCCCTCCTGGAGAGCGTCGCTTTGAACCCGCTCGATCCCAAGGATCTGTTGCAGACCTTCGGGCTGATCGGCGTGTGGGTGATCCTCTTCGCCGAGACCGGCCTGCTGGTGGGGTTCTTCTTCCCCGGTGACTCGCTGCTGTTCCTCGCCGGGGTCGCCTCGTCACCGGTCGCGGACGCGATCTTCGGTGACGGCACCCGCCTCTCCCTCGCCGGCCTGCTGATCGGTGGGCCGATCTGCGCGATCCTCGGCGCCCAACTGGGGCACTGGCTGGGCGCGCGGTACGGCCGGCCGATGTTCGAGCGGCCGAACTCGCGGCTCTTCAAGAAGGAGTACGTCGAGAAGGCCGAGTACTACTTCCAGAAGTTCGGCCCGGCGAAGGCAGTCGTGCTGGCGCGCTTCATTCCGATCGTCCGGACGTTCCTCAACCCGGTCGCGGGTGCGCTCGGCATGCCGGCCCGGAAGTTCCTGCTCTGGAACATCGTCGGCGCGGTGCTCTGGGTGGACGGCATCCTGCTGATCGGCTACCTGCTGGCCGAGCAGATCTACCAGGCCATCGGCGACAAGATCGACCACTACATCCTGCCGGTGGTGGCCCTGATCATCCTGATCTCGGTGCTGCCGATCTTCGTCGAGTTCCTGCGCGACAGGCGGGCTCGTAAGCGCGGCGAGGCGGTAGCGGTGGTCGCGGCGGCCAGTGCCGCCGGCGCGGTGGAGGCCGCCCGCGAGGCGTTCGACCACGACCGCCACGAGCACGGCCGTCAGCGTCCGGAGCACGGTCAGGACCGTTGAGGGGTACGACGACGGCCGGCCCCCTGGTGAGGGGGTCGGCCGTCGGCATGTCGAACCCGGCCTCCGGTGGTGCGACCGGGGACGAGCAGGTGTCAACCACCGGTGGCGCCACCCCTGGCTCGCCACCGGACGTCGCCCCGGCTCGGGACGACGTGTGTGCCTACGTCAGCGGGCCTTCTTGGTGGCTCGCTTACGCGGCGGGGTCAGCAGGTCAGCGATCGTCGCGATCGCACTCGGGACCAGGCTGTAGTACGCCCAGACACCGCGCTTCTCCCGCTGCAACAAGCCGGCCTCGGTGAGGATACGCAGGTGATGACTGACCGTCGGCTGAGAGAGGCCGAGCGGCGCCGTCAGGTCACAGACGCACGCCTCGCCCTCGGGGGCCGACTGGATCAGGCTGAGCAGCCGCAACCGAGCAGGATCAGCAAGGGCCTTGAGGACCCCGGCGAGACGCTCGGCATCGGCACGTTCGATCGGCTCGCCGTTTAGCGGCGAGATCTGAGGCATAGTCATTTCGGCCAACGCAGTTCCCACGTATTCCATCCTTCCACCAGCAGCATCGATCCGCCTGCATATCAGCAGATCCGAATCGGCAGACTTTTACGCCACAAGGCCGAGGTCAGCCAACGTATAGGCCGCCCGGTACGGCAATCCGGCGGCTCGCACCGCGTCGCCGGCGCCTCGATCAACAATAACCACCACGCCCACGACTTCCGCCCCGGCCTCGCGAAGCGCCTCGACAGCTGTCAAAACACTTCCGCCAGTCGTGGACGTGTCCTCCACCGCCACTACTCGGCGGCCGGCCACCTCCGGTCCCTCGATCCGCCGCTGAAGACCGTGGGCCTTGCCCGCCTTGCGCACCACGAAGGCGTCCAGGGCCCGGCCGGTCGGAGCGGCGGCGTGCAGCATCGAGAGCGCGACAGGGTCCGCTCCCAGAGTGAGGCCCCCGACGGCGTCGAACTCCCAGTCGGCGGTGAGGTCGAGCAACACCCGGCCGACCAGAGGAGCGGCCTGGTGATGGAGCGTGACGCGACGCAGATCCACGTACCAGTCTGCCTCGCGCCCCGACGAGAGCACGACCCGTCCGTGGACCACAGCCAGGTCGGTAATGAATTTACGCAGGTCGTCGTGGTCCCCCATGGCGATAGAGGTTACTGCGCAAGTCTGAACGCCGTGTGTGGGGTCCACCCTGATCAGCCCGCGGGGGAACCGATGAGTGGCGATGTTCGACTACGCTCAGCGACCGGGCCCACAGCGGCGCGCCAATGTCGTCCGGCTGCTCGCCGGGCGGCGACAGGCTGGTTGGCGCTCAGCGCTCGTCGCGACCGATCCGGCCGCGGGTGTCCCGCGCGACTGCCTGGAGCAACCGCCGCGGCGCGTGTCGCATGCCGGCGACGACCACCTTGTACTTCCACGCCGGGACACTGACCATCTTGCCTTTGCGCAGGTCACGCAGGGCTTCGTCCACCACATCCTCGGCCCGCAGCCAGAGCCACTCCGGCGTCTTGGACATGTTGATGCCTGCTCGCTGGTGGAATTCGGTGCGGGTGTAGCCGGGGCAGAGGGCCATCACCTGGACGTCGAACGGCCGCGCGGACTGGCCGACGGACTCACTGAAGTTGGTGACCCACGCCTTGCTGGCGGAGTAGGTCGAGCCGGGCATCGCCGTGCCGAATCCGGCGACTGAAGAGACATTTATCACTGCCCCATTTCGCCGTTCGGTCATCGGTCGGAGCGCAGCCAGGGTCAGCCGCATGACGGCGTGCACGTTGAGCCGCAACAGTCGCGCCTCGTCCTCCGCCGTCGAACGTAGGAACGGTTTGTTGAGGCTGATCCCCGCATTGTTGACCAACAGGTGAACGGGACTGCCGTCGGCGAGGCGCTGTTCCACTGTGGCGCAGCCGTCGTCGGTGGACAGATCGGCCGGAATCGTCTCCACCTCGCGCCCGTACGCGGAACCCAACTCGGTGGCCAACTCGGTCAACCGTGTCGCGTCGCGGGCAACGAGCACAAGGTGCCAGCCGTCGGCGGCCAGCCGCCGGGTGAACGCCGCACCGATGCCTGCGGTGGCCCCGGTGATGAGGGCTCGGCGCTCGGCAGTGGTGGGATCGAGCGTCACGGGGTGGTCCTCACCTGGGCGGGTACGGGGGCGCGGGCGGCGCCGGCGGGGGCTGGTGCGGTGCTGGTGTGAAGCCGGGCGGTGCGGGCGTGAAGCCGGGCGGTGCGGTGGGTGTGGAGCGGTGGCGGCCGAACCAGCTGTTCGCCGCCGGCAGCGCCAGCAGCGTAGCTACTACAAGGTAACCGAGCCCCTGGGCGACGGAAAGCCCGGCATTGAGCGGGATCCACCAGGACGGGTACGCGTCGCCGATCAGGCCCAGCAACTCGGCGAGAGCCTGCTCGCCAGAGCCCAGTTGCAGCGGCGCGGCCCGTTCGCCGACGACGACCGCCACGCTGCAACAGCCGCCGAGCAGGCCGAGCCCGCTGACCACCCAGGTCGCCACCCGGACCCCGTTGCGGCCGGCCAGCAGCCCGAGAGCGAGGCCGGCGAGCAGCGGCACGGAGAGCACCGCCACGACCGCCGACAGCACCGCGGACGCGCGGAGCAGGGTCACCACGTCGTTGATCTGCTCCGGGCTGGCCGAGGTGTCGCGCGCGGCGGAGCGGAACGCGTCGACGGTCCCGCCCAGCACCACCAGGTCGACCACGGCGTACGCGAGCGCGGCGACCGCCATCACCGACAGCACTGTCGCGCCCGACACGACGGCTGCGGGCCGACGGGCCGGCGTGGTTTCCGGGTACGACACGACGGATCCCTCCGGTAGGTGTTCGGGTTGCAACCTACTCGGAGGGATCGTCGGCGTCGTGCTTATCGAGCCGTCAGCTCGTCGACGGCGGGGTCGACCCGGGCCGATCCGTGGGTGGTGTGTCGTCCGGCCGGTTCACCGGCGGCGGGTAGCTCGGTTCCCCACTCGACGGGTAGCCCGGCTCAGCGGGCGCCTGCGGGTAGCCCGGCTGACCGGGCGCCTGCGGGTGGCCCGGGTAGCTGGCGCCCGGGGTCGGCGGCTCCCAGGCTGCGGTGGCCTTGCGGAAGAACGGGTTCGCCTTCGGCAGCGCCAGCAGCACCAGTGCCGCGATTAGCGCGATCAGGCTGAGCACGCCGAGCAGAAGGCTGACCGGGGTGACCCAGGTGGGCAGGGCCTCGTCCAGGCGACGCTGGATCTCCTCCGGGCTCGGTCCGTCGCCAGTCCCGCCACCGGCGTTGAAGCCGCCGGCCGCGTTGCTGAGCAGGCCACCGCCGACGCAGCAGACCATGACGCCGCCGACGATCCAGGTGGTGATGCGAGCACCGTTGCGGCCCTGGTTGTTGAAGAGGGCCAGCACGCCCAGCACGATCGCGAGCAGCAGCAGGACGATGCTGCCACCGATGCCGACGACGGCGAAGACGTCCGCCACCTGCTCACCGTCGGTGGCGCTGTTGGCGTACGCGTCGCGGAGCGCGTCCCGCGTCTTGCCGAAGGTGCTCAGCGTGATGATCAGACTGATCACCTGGAGCGCCAGGAACAGGAAGAGCAGATAACTGGAAATCGACACGATGGATGGCCGCTGGCGGGCCGGCGTGCTCTGGGAATCGACCACGATTCTCCTTCCCTAAGATCGCCCACACCGTATCGACAACCGGCCAGTTCGGCATGCCGTGACGGGCCCGACGCCCGGCCGGGCCGGTTCGGCGCGCCTCAGGCGTGGGGGCGGATCGTCAGGTCGGCGGGGTCGAGAAGGTCACCGCGGGCCACTCTCCAGCCCTCTTCGCCGTACGCCTCGAAGGAGAGCCGCGCGCCGCCACCGGCCTGGTAGTCGTGGTAGCGCATCGTTCCGGTCGACGGCAGTTCGGTTTCGCCGGTGGCGGTGTAGCGCGCCTGCCCGGTCTCGGCCCAGGTGTAGCGCCGCCCGCCGAGTTCGATGGTCGGGGCACCCGGGGTGACTGTCGCGCCCGGTTCGGCGGTCCAGAGCACCAGTTCGAGTTCGAGGCCGTTCTCCACGGACAGCCGGTGGCGGGTGCCAGAGTCGTCGTCGAGGAGATGCTGCACCCAGCTCCAGTCGCCCTCGACCAGGCGGATGGTGGCGCTCACCGCGTACTCCCGATTGCGGATCCGCACGCGGTCGCCAAGGGTCAGGCGGAGCGGGCCGCCGCGCGGCGCCTCCGCCGGCTGGCCGGCGGCCCGGCTCGTCGCCCGCCGGCGGGCCCGCACGACGATCACGACCAGCGCGAGTACGACAACAGCCGCCACCAGGCACATCACCAGCGCGTCCACCCGACCACCTCCCCAGGTACGTCGGCGCAGACGGTAACAACCCTCGGCACCACGAAGGCTGGCGCTGTGGCCGACAGCTCAGCTAGCGGACGCCGTCCGGTGCGTCCTCCGGAGGCGCTGCCGGCGGTCCGGTCGGCGCTGGTGGGGTGCCCGGCGCGCCCGGAATCAGGTGCACGGCCGGGTCGGGGCAGATCAGGTAGCCGGGTGGGAGCGGCTGGTTCGGCGGCAGGAAGCCCGGCATGAACGGAGCTGTCGGGTATCCGTAACCGGTCGGGGCGTAGGTGGGCACGGCCATCGCCCAGGCCGGGCCGGGCAGTGCCTCGTTCGCGGTACGCGGCACGAACCAGCGGTTCGCCGGCGGCAGCGCCAGCAGCAGGACCACCGCCACGGAGAGGGTCAGAACGGTGAGCACGCCCAGCCCGGCCGCGGGGAACGACAGATCGTCCCAGGGATCGGTGCCGGAGTAGAGCGTGTCGAAGAACGTCGAGGTCTCCCACTCCTCGTCCCACTCCGTCGGCGGCTCCGCCGAGACCTCCGGCATGGTCAACAGGGGCACGATGAACCCCCCGGAGCAGCACTGCGCGACGCAGACGAGCAGTTGCGCGCCACTGGCGACGAAGACCAGGATCCGCGCGACGTTGCCACCCTGCCGGGTCAGGACGGCGGTGACCGCCAGCCATATCGCGAGCAACACCGCCGGTACGCCGAGGATCAACGCCATCGCCACGTTGCCCTGCCGCTCGCCCGCCACCTCGTCCGGGTCGGCGTCCGGCACCAGCCGCACCGCAGTGTCGATCCGGCCGTCGAAGTGCACCGCCTCGGCCACCGCCAGCGCGGCCAGACCGACCAGGACCAGCACCACTGCCAGTTGCAGCCAGAAGGCGCTGGTCACGGTGACCGGGCGGGGCGGACGCGGCGCGGTCGCGGGCGGGCTCATGGCTCGCAACGTACGGCGCGTCGTCGGCGACCGGCAGAACCGATCGGGCAGCACCGACCGGCAAATGGATCATGCTGCGGCGAGCCGCCGACTGGCGTACGTGCCGAGGACTTCACGGTCCATCACGCAGCCCACGAATGTGGTGAACTCGCTCGGATCGTCCCGCAGCGACGTCCAGGCCGCTCGGGCCGCCTCCGGGTCGACGCGCTCCAGCAGCGTGGCCGCGTACGCCCGCCCGGCGGGTGTGCCGTCGGCCAGCACCCGGTCGAGCTGGCGGCGTACCTCCTCGGGGTGGTCGTCGAGAGCGGCCGAGACCCGCTCGTACGCCTCGGTCACCGGCAGCAGTGTCCCGGCGAAGCCCACCACCCCGAACGCGAGGGTGTCAGCTGCCACCAACTCGTCGACGGCCGCGCCCAATTCGCGCTCCCAAGCCTTCCGCATCCCAAACATGACTCCACCCTTTCCCCGTCCACCCCAACTCCACCCCGTTGATCAAGAGGTTTGCGCCATGAGAAGACGCCAGATTGACGCAAACCTCTTGATCAACACGTTCAGGTTCAGGCGGGGGTGACGGAGAGGGCGTTGGTTTCGGTGATGCGGTCCACCTCTACCGTTTCGCCGTCGCGGATCGTCCCGGAGAGCAGGGCCTTGGCCAGTTGGTCTCCGATCGCCGTCTGGACCAGGCGGCGGAGCGGGCGGGCACCGTAGATCGGGTCGTAGCCGTGCTCGGCCAGCCAGTCCCGGGCGGCGTCGGTGACGTCCAGGGCCAGTCGACGGTCCGCAAGACGGTGTCGCATCCGGTTCAGTTGGATGTCGACGATGGAGCGCAGGTCGTCCCCGCGCAGCGAGGCGAAGACCACGATGTCGTCCAGCCGGTTGAGGAACTCCGGCTTGAAGTGCGACCGGACCACTGCCAGCACACCCTCCCGGCGTTGCTCGTCAGCGAGCGTGAGGTCACTGATCACCGACGACCCGAGGTTGGAGGTGAGGATGAGGATCGCGTTCCGGAAGTCCACGGTACGGCCCTGACCGTCGGTGAGCCGACCGTCGTCGAGCACCTGGAGCAGCACGTCGAAGACGTCCGGGTGGGCCTTCTCCACCTCGTCGAGCAGCACCACCGAGTACGGCCGGCGGCGCACCGCCTCGGTGAGCTGACCACCCTCGTTGTAGCCGACGTAGCCGGGCGGGGCGCCCACCAGGCGAGCGACCGAGTGCTTCTCGCCGTACTCGCTCATGTCGATCCGGACCATCGCCCGCTCGTCGTCGAAGAGGAACTCGGCGAGGGCCTTGGCCAGCTCGGTCTTGCCGACGCCGGTGGGGCCGAGGAAGAGGAAGCTGCCGGTCGGGCGATCCGGGTCGGCGATACCGGCCCGGGCACGGCGTACCGCGTCGGAGACCGCGCCGACCGCCTCGGCCTGGCCGACCACCCGGCCGCCCAGCGACTCCTCCATCCGCAGCAGCTTGGCCGTCTCACCCTCCAGCAGACGGCCGGCGGGAATGCCCGTCCAGGAGGCCACGACGGAGGCGATGTCGTCCGCGCCGACCTCCTCCTTGAGCATCGCGCCGTCGGCCTGGAGCTGGGCCAACTCCTCCGCGGCCTGCTTCAGCTCGACCTTGAGGGCGGGGATCCGGCCGTAGCGCAGCTCGGCGGCGCGTTCCAGCTCGCCGTCCCGCTCGGCCCGCTCCGCCTCGCCGCCGAGGCGTTCCAACTCCTCCTTGGCGGTGGACAGCTTGGTGATGTGGCTCTTCTCCGTCTGCCAGCGCTCGGAGAGCACTGTGAGTTGTTCGCGCTTGTCGGCCAACTCCTTGCGGAGCCGCTCCAGCCGCTCAGCCGAGGCGGCGTCCGGCTCCTTGGCCAGCGCCATCTCCTCGATCTCCAATCGGCGGACCGCCCGCTCGATCTCGTCCACCTCGACCGGACGGGAGTCGATCTCCATCCGGAGCCGGGACGCCGACTCGTCGACCAGGTCGATCGCCTTGTCCGGCAGGAACCGGTCGGTGATGTAACGGTCGGACAGGGTCGCGGCGGCGACGAGCGCGGCGTCGGTGATCCGTACCCCGTGGTGCACCTCGTAGCGTTCCTTGAGCCCACGCAGGATGCCGATGGTGTCCTCGATGGTCGGCTCACCGACGAGCACTGGCTGGAACCGACGCTCCAGCGCCGGGTCCTTCTCGATGTGCTCGCGGTACTCGTCGAGCGTGGTGGCACCCACCATCCGCAGCTCACCGCGGGCCAGCATCGGCTTGAGCATGTTGCCAGCGTCCATCGAGCCCTCGCCCTTGCCGGCACCGACAACCGTGTGCAGCTCGTCGAGGAACGTGATGACCTGCCCGTTGGAGTTCTTGATCTCCTCCAGGACGGACTTCAGCCGCTCCTCGAACTGGCCGCGGTACTGCGCGCCGGCGACCATCGCGCCGAGGTCCAGCGAGATCAGCTTCTTGTCGCGCAGGGACTCGGGCACGTCGCCGGTGACGATCCGCTGGGCCAGGCCCTCGACGATCGCGGTCTTGCCGACGCCGGGCTCGCCGATCAGCACCGGGTTGTTCTTGGTACGCCGGGAGAGCACCTGGATGACCCGGCGGATCTCGGAGTCCCGGCCGATGACCGGGTCGATCTTGCCGTCCCGGGCGCTCGAGGTCAGGTCCACGCCGTACTTGGTCAGGGCCTGGTAGGTCTGCTCCGGGTCGGCGGTGGTGACCCGGCGATCCCCACCGCGAACGGTCGGGAAGGCGGCGACCAGGGCCTCCTCGGTGGCACCGGCGGACTTCAGTGCGCCGGACACCGCCCCGCCCACCCGGGCCAGGCCGGCGAGCAGGTGCTCGGTGGAGGTGTACTCGTCGCCCAGGGGCCGGGCGATCTGCTCGGCGGCGCCGATGGCGTTGACGAACTCCCGCGCCAACGTCGGCTCGGCGATGCTGGAACCGCGGGCGGCCGGCAGGTTGTCGACAGCACGCTGGGCGGCCTGGCGCAGCTCGGTCGGGTCGGCCCCGACGGCGCGCAGCAGACCGGTCGCGGTCGAGCCATCGGTGTCCAGGAGTGACAAAAGCAGGTGCCAGGGCTCCACGGTGGCGTGACCACGCTGGTTGGCCAGCGCGACAGCGCCCGTGATGGTTTCGCGGCTCTTGGTGGTGAGTCTTTCGGTGTTCATGGGCTCCCCCGGATCGGCGTTGTCCACTGGGTTGGACACAACCAGAGTTGAGCGTATTCCGCTCAACCTTAGCGCGTGACGCCCATCACTCCCGCCGCCACCGCCAGTCGAACTCGCCGGCCGCCGGGGGCGGGCCGGGCAGCGGGTCGGCGTCCGGCACCGACGACAGACCAGCCAGGAGGACCGCGAGCTGCCGGCGGCGCAGTTGGCGGGTCCGCTCCGGATCGGGTACGCGGACCGCGGCGCACGCCTCCAACAACAACCCCAGATCGTGTACGACCGCGTCGGGGCGCAGCCGACCGCTGGCGTGGGCCCGGTCGACCAGCGCGGTGGCCAACTCGCCGGCCCGCACCGCGTCCCGACCCATCTCCTCGGTCGGCGTGAAGGTGCCGGCCAGGTGAACGGTGAGCGAGTGCACGTCGGCGTCGACCACCCGGGTCAGGAAATCGGTGAACGAGGCCCAGTCGTCCGGCTCGGCGAGGGCGGCCTCGGCCTCCGCCACGTACCGGCGCAGCCCGTCGTGGCAGAGCTGACGCAGCAGGTCCTCCTTGCCCGCGTACCGCCGATAGAGCGCACTGATGCCGACGCCGGCGCGTTCGGCGACGGCGGCGATCGGGGCCTTCGGGTCGTCCAGGAAGACGGCGCGGGCGGCTTCGAGGATCACCTCGTCGTTGCGGGCGGCCTGGGCGCGGCGGCCGCCGAGCGTCTTGCCGGAAGTCGGTGACATGCCGCCAGGCTATCAGCGGAACGGATCGTTCCACTCCGCCGTTGCCGCCGACCTTCCCCCGATCACGGCCGTTGAGCTGCGCGGGGCCTGGTTCGACGACCGCCGTCCGTCCAAGATCTGCGGATTGTTCATCAAGCGGTAGCCTTGGAGAGTGCGAGTACGTGTCGAGCAGACCGCCCTACCCGGGATCGGGGTACGTCACGATCTGGTGACGGAGTCCGGACGCCGCCTGGGCGTCGTTTCCCACCGCAACGGCCGCCGGGATCTTGTTCTCTACGATCCCGATGATCCCGACGCCTGCCAGTCGGACATCCCGCTCACCGACGACGAGGCCGAGGCTCTGGCCGACATTCTCGGCGCGTCGCTGATGCTCGGTCAGCTCTCCGGTCTCCGGGAGCAGGCCGCCGGTCTGCTCACCGAACAGATCGCCATCACTGCCGGTTCGCCGTACGTGAACCGGAAGCTCGGCGACACCAAGGCGCGTACCCGCACCAGCGCCTCCATCGTGGCTGTTCTGCGTGAAGGCGAAGTGATCGTTTCGCCACTCCCCTCCTTCCGCTTCGCGGCCGGTGACGTGGTGGTCGTTGTCGGGACCCGTAGAGGTCTCGACGGCGTGTCCGCCATCCTCGCCGACAGTGACCCGGACGGCTGAGGCGGATGCACGATTTCACCACGCTGCTCATCGAAGTCGGTGCGCTGCTGCTGCTGCTCGGGCTCCTCAGCCGGCTCAGCCGGCGATTCGGCCTCTCTCCCATTCCTCTCTACCTGTTGGCCGGGCTCGCGTTCGGGCACGGTGGGCTGTTGCCGCTGGACGCCAGCGAGGAGTTCTTCGCAGTCGGCGCCGAGATCGGCGTCATCCTTCTGCTGGTGATGCTCGGCCTGGAGTACTCGGCCAACGAACTCGTCGGCAACCTTCGCTCGGCGGCACCGGCAGGGCTGATCGACGGCGTCCTCAACGCGCTACCCGGCGCGGGGTTCGCCCTGCTGCTCGGCTGGGACTGGGTAGCCGCCCTGGTGCTCGGCGGCATCACCTGGGTCTCCTCGTCCGGGGTGATCGCGAAGGTCCTCGCCGACCTGGGCCGGCTCGGTAACCGGGAAACCCCGGTGATCCTCTCGGTGCTGGTCATCGAGGACCTGGCCATGGCCCTCTACCTGCCGCTGGTCACCGCCGTACTGGCCGGTACCGGCCTGCTCGGCGGCGGGATCGCGCTCACCGTCGCGGTGGGTACGGTGCTGATCGTGCTGGTGGTCGCCATCCGGTACGGCCACCTGATCTCGTCCGCGCTGTCGGCGAAGGACCCGGAGGCGCTGCTCCTCGGCGTACTCGGTCTGACGTTGCTGATCGCCGGCATCGCCGCGTCGCTCCAGGTGTCGGCGGCGGTCGGCGCGTTCCTGGTCGGCATCGCCCTGTCCGGCCCGGTGGCGCACCACGCCACTGAGTTGCTCTCGCCCCTGCGGGACCTGTTCGCCGCGGTGTTCTTCGTCTTCTTCGGCCTGACCACCGACCCGCAGGACATTCCGCCGGTGCTGCTGCCGGCACTCGCCCTGGCCGTGGTCACCATGGCGACGAAGACACTCACCGGCTACCTCGCCGCCCGCCGGGTCGGCATCGCGGAACCTGGCCGATGGCGGGCCGGGTTGGCGCTCGTACCCCGAGGTGAGTTCTCCATCGTCATCGCCGGGCTCGCGGTGGCCGCCGGGAGCGTCGAGCCGCGGTTGGCTGCGCTGGCCGCGACGTACGTCCTGATCACGGTGGTGACCGGGCCGATCCTGGCCCGGCTGCCGGACTTCCCGTGGTTCAAGCGGTGGCTGCGCAACCGCGCGGCGGCCCAGCGGCAGGAGCGGATTCCGGTCACCGACTCAGTTCACTGACCGGGACGGCGTCAGCGGGTGGGCCGTCCGGTCCACCTGAACGCCGCGGCCGCCTGGGTCGCACCCTCGCGAAGGTAGAAGCGGTGCGCCTCGGTGCGGGCCAGCCCGGACTCCAGGAAGACGTAGTCGGCGCCCTGTTCGTACGCCCATGCCCTGGCCGCCGCGAGGAGGTTCGAGCCGACACCCCGGGAGCGCCATTCGGGGTGCACGGCGAGGTCCTCGATCGAAGCCCGACGACCGAAGCGCACCGAGAGGATGTCCAGGTAGACGCTCGCCACGCCGACCACCTGGTCCTCATCCGATCGCGCTTCGAAGAGTGCGACATCTTCGCGGGTGAGCAATTCCGCGGTCCGCTCGACGGCGCGGTCGCGGTCCCAATCCACGGGACGGCTACCGGGAGGGGCGAAAAGCCACTCCAGCCCGATGACGAACTGCGCCTCGGCTCCGGGCTGGGACCGTCGAACGTGTGTGGTCATAGGAGCATCATCGACGGCGCTGTCGATCTCGTGGACCCGCCGTGCCAACGGTTGCGGAATTGCTCCCCACGGGGGCTACCGCAGCACCCGACGGCGGGTTACCGTTTCGCCCCAGCAGCCACGGTCCGCAGGCAGCGTTGCCAGACGCGGGCGAGAGCGGAAGGTTGGCCGGTGAGCGTGCAGGAGTCGACTTTCCACGGCTTCGCCAACCCCGTCGATCCGACTCCGGCGGAGTTGCGGGCCTGGGCGTACCAGCCTGATTCGGTGCCGTTGGCCTCGATGCCACCCGACTGGGACCTGCTGGTCTCGGGCGACCGACTGGTGGTGACGCTCTTCGAGTTGGCGATGGACCCGACCTGCCCGGCGCGGCGTTTCGCGTTGCACTGCCTCTACATCTACGCGGCTGACGGCATCCGGACGAACTTCCGCGCCCACCCCAAACGCCGCTTCCGCAAGCTCGTCGAACAGGCCGAGCGGGACGGCGACGAACTGATGAGGATCTGGGCGCACAACGGCCGCGTGCTGTTGGCCCGACCGGATCTCTTCGTCTACCGGGACTGGTGCGAGGGCGGCCTGGTCCGCGAAAACCGCCGCCTCGGCTGAACGCCGGATTCGCCGAACCGTCGGCGAGGGCTTGGTGCGAGTACGCCCCTTTGGAGCTGATGTCGTAAACGATTCGTGCCCGACATGTACGGGTCGTTCCGCTGGCCGGGGCGGGCGGGGGCAGAGCCACCGCGTGATGTCGTAGACGATTCAGTTCCAAAGGACCTGCGAGTCGATCGGCGGACCCTCGCTGCGGCCCGCACCCGACGACGAACGGGCCGGGACCCCCCGTGGGTCCCGGCCCGCACGTCGGTCACCGGTCAGTCCTGCTTGCGTACCGTCTCGGCTCGGCCCTGTTCGCCGGCGTGGTCGCCGTCCTCGGCGAACCGGCCTGCGATGATCCGGTCCCGGTAGGTCCCCTCGGTCACCTTGTCGAACTTCTTGCGAACGGTTTCGGCCAGGCTCTCCAACCGGTCTTCCGTCTGCTGGGCCACCTTCTTCGCCGGTTCCGCCATCGCTCCCCCTCGCCATGCCGGTAGGTCCGTATTAACACGATTGGACCCGTATCGACAGGCTAACCGAAGCGGCCCGGACCGCGCCGGGAATCCAGCGTGGTCCGGGCCGATGAGACAGATCCGGGTGAGCGAATGGTCAGCGATCGGGCGTGCGGCGGGGACGCCACACCACCAGGGCGGTGGACGTGCGGTTGGTCGGCACCAGATCCCGGCCCGGGAAGCGGGCCAGCGACTCCAACTCGGCCACCCGGCGGTACGCGGCGTCCAGCTCCGCCTCCAGCCGGGCAACCCGCTGCTGCGCCTGCTCCAGCAGCCGTTCCAGCCCGATGATCCGCTTGACGCCGGCCAGGTTGATCCCGTCGTCCTGGCTGAGCCGCTGCACCTCGCGCAGCAGCACCACGTCGCGGACGCTGTAGCGACGCCCGCCGCCAGCGGCCCGGCCGGGCTGCACCAGCCCCAGCCGGTCGTACTGGCGCAGGGTCTGCGGGTGCATTCCCGCCATCCGCGCCGCTACCGAGATCATCAGCACCTTGGCCTCGTAGGCAGGGTCACCCGAACCAAGGAACTCGCCCGACATCCCGCTCACCTCCGCGTCCATTCCACCGGACTAACTGACTCTGCGCACCCGTGCGTCGAGATGTTCCCGGGCCGCCGGCGGGCTCTGCTCCGCGAACGACTCCAGCGCCGTGCGTGCCTCGTCCGACAACCGGGCCGGCACCACCACGTCCAGCGTGACAAGCAGGTCACCGGCCTGACCGTCACGGCGGACCACACCCTTGCCGCGGGCCCGCAGCACCCGCCCGCTCGGCGTCCCCGGCGGCACCCGCAGGGTCACCGCACCGTCGAGTGTGGGCACCCGCAGGTCCGTGCCGAGCACGGCCTCCGCGAAGGTGACCGGCACGGCAAGCGTCAGGTCGTCGCCGGTACGCCCGAACAGTTCGTCCGGCCGAACCTTGACGTGCACGAAGAGATCGCCGGCCGGGCCGCCGCGCTCACCCGGCTCCCCGCGGCCGGCAAGCCGGATGCGTTGACCGTCGGCCACCCCGGCCGGGAAGCGCACGTTCATGGTGCGGGTCTTGGTGACCCCGCCGCTGCCGTGGCACTCCGGGCACTTCTCCTCGACCACGGTGCCGACGCCCTGGCAGTTGCGGCACGGCTCGGAGAAGCTGAACGACCCCTGGTTGCGAGTCGTCACACCGGCACCGTGACAGACCTGGCAGGTACGCGGCTGGGTGCCGGGCTTCGCCCCGTTGCCGTTGCAGGTGTCACAGACCCCCGGCGCGCGCAGCGTCAGGGGCAGCGTCACCCCACGCACCGCGTCGCCGAAGTCCAGTGCCACCTCGGTCTCCACGTCCCGACCACGGGCCGGACCGCGTGGGGCGGCCTGCCCACCGGCCTGCCCACCGCTGAAGATCGAGCTGAACAGGTCCTGGAAGCCGGCGCCTCCGAAGCGGCGATCACCGGCGCCGCCGCCGCCGAACATGTCGGAGACGTCGAACGGCATGCCGCCCGGCTGAGCCCCACCCCGGGCGTTGCGTCGGAACGCGCCCGAGCCGAACAGGGACCGCATCTCGTCGTACTCGCGACGGCGACCGCTGTCCGACAGCACGTTGTACGCCTCGGACGCGGCCTTGAACCGCTCCTCGGCCTTCGGATCTCCGGGGTTGTGGTCCGGGTGCGACTCCCGGGCCAGCTTGCGGTACGCCTTCTTGACGTCATCAGCGGAGGCGGCCTTGTCCACGCCGAGCACGGCGTAGAAGTCCTTCTCGATCCAGTCCTTGGAACTCACCGGTCCACCTCCTTCCGACCCTGGTGGCCCGGTCGTCCCGCCCACCGCTGTGCGGTGGGCGGGACGACCCGGTCACTGTCTGGCACTATTCCGGATCCGCGACCGCGACGAGCGCGGGGCGCAGCAGCCGCTCACCGAGCTGGTAGCCGCGTCGCATGACCTGTACGCAGGTCGGCTCGCTGACGTCGGCCGAGGTCTGGTGCGCGACCGCCTCGTGCCGGGTCGGGTCGAACGGGTCGCCCTGCTCGCCGAAGGCGTTCAGGCCGAACTTGCCCAGCGCGGTGGTGAGCTGTTCCGCCACCGTGCCGAACGGCCCGACCAGGTCGCCATGTTCCCGGGCCCGGTCCAGGTCGTCGAGGATCGGCAGCAGCGCGGCCAGCACCGAGCCGGTCGCCTGCTCCTGCACCAGGCTGCGGTCCCGGTCGACCCGCTTGCGGTAGTTGGCGTACTCCGCCGACACCCGCTGCAGATCCCTGGTGCGCTCGTCGAGCTCGGCCCGCAGCGCCTCCAACTCGGCGCCGAGCGAGGTGCCCGGGCCGCCACCGTCGACCGGCTGCGCCGGGGCGTCCACCACCGGCGGACCGGACGGTTCCGGCCCGTCGGTGGCGTTGACCTCGACCTCGATCTCGTCGACCACGACCTCGGCGTCCTCGACCAGCCCTTCGGCCGGCACACCGGTCTCCGCGTCGGCGGCGGTGCCCTCCGGCTCGGTGGTGTCGATGAGCTTTCGGTTGTTGCGGATGACGACCCGCTCCCCGTCACCGGTGGTCGGCTCCGTGGGCGCGGAGCCACCCGGCGTCGACCCGGTGTCGGCCGGGTCGGCGGCTCGTGGCTTCTGCGTCATGCGGCTACCTCATCCCCTTGGCGGTGGATACGTGTCGGAGGCCGACGGTCACTTCTTGCCGTCCTCGTCCACGATTTCCGCGTCGACCACGTCGTCGGCGCCGCCGGCCTGCGCGCCACCCGTACCGGTCGCGCCGGTGGCGCCGGTCGCACCCGGGCCGGGCTCGCCACCCGGCTGCCCCTGCTCGGCCTGCTGTGAGTAGAGCAGCGAACCGGCCTGCTGGGAGACCTGCGCCAGCTTCTCGTGCGCGGACTTGATCTTCTCGATGTCCTGACCGCCGAGGGCGCCACGCAGCTCGCCGAGCGCCTCGTTGAGCTGCTCGCGGTTCTCGCCGGGCAGCTTGTCGCCGCTCTCGGCGAGGAACTTCTCGGTCTGCCACTGGAGCGCCTCGGCCACGTTGCGGGTCTCGGCGTCGTCGCGGCGACGCTTGTCCTCCTCCGCGTGCTCCTCGGCGTCCCGGCGCATCCGCTCGATGTCGTCCTTCGGCAGCGAGGAGCCGCCGGTGATCGTCATCTTCTGTTCCTTGCCGGTGCCCAGGTCCTTGGCGTGCACGTTGACGATGCCGTTGGCGTCGATGTCGAAGGCGACCTCGATCTGGGGCACGCCGCGCGGCGCGGGCGGGAGGCCGGTCAGCTCGAAGGTGCCGAGCTTCTTGTTGTAGGCCGCGATCTCCCGCTCACCCTGGAACACCTGGATCAGCACCGACGGCTGGTTGTCGTCGGCAGTGGTGAAGACCTCGGAGCGCTTGGTCGGGATCGTGGTGTTGCGCTCGATCAGCTTGGTGAAGATGCCGCCCTTGGTCTCGATGCCCAGGCTCAGCGGGGTCACGTCGAGCAGCAGAACGTCCTTGACCTCACCCTTGAGCACACCGGCCTGGAGGGCTGCGCCGACGGCGACGACCTCGTCCGGGTTGACGCCCTTGTTCGGGTCGCGGCCGGTGAGCTGCTTGACCAGGTCGGTCACGGCGGGCATCCGGGTCGAACCGCCGACCAGGATGACGTGCTCGACGTCCGAGATCTTGATCCCGGCGTCCTTCACGGCCTGCTCGAACGGGCCCTTGCAGCGGTCCAGCAGATCCTGCGTCATCCGCTGGAACTCGGCGCGGCTCAGCGTCACGTCGAGGTGCAGCGGGCCGGCGGCGCCGGCGGTGATGTACGGCAGGTTGATGTTGGTGGTGGTGGCGGCGGACAGCTCGATCTTGGCCTTCTCGGCGGCCTCACGAAGCCGCTGGAGGGCCATCTTGTCCTGACCGAGGTCGATGCCGTGCTCACCACGGAACGTCTTGACCAGGTGGTCGATGATCCGCTGGTCCCAGTCGTCGCCACCGAGCTGGTTGTCACCGCTCGTCGACTTGACCTCGACGACGCCCTCGGCAAGCTCCAGCAGCGACACGTCGAAGGTGCCACCGCCGAGGTCGAAGACCAGGACGGTCTGCTCCTTGGAGCCCTTGTCCAGCCCGTACGCCAGGGCGGCCGCGGTCGGCTCGTTGACGATCCGCAGCACGTTGAAGCCGGCGATCTCACCGGCCTCCTTGGTGGCCTGGCGCTGGCTGTCGTTGAAGTAGGCCGGAACGGTGATCACCGCGTCGGTGATCTGCTCGCCCAGGTACGCCTCGGCGTCCCGCTTGAGCTTCATCAGCGTCCGGGCCGAGATCTCCTGCGGGGTGTACTTCTTGCCGTCGATGTCGACGGACCAGTTCGTGCCGACCTCGCGCTTGACCGACCGGATCGTCCGGTCCGGGTTGGTGACCGCTTGGCGCTTGGCGACCTCACCGACGAGCACCTCGCCGTTGCGGGCGAACGCGACGATCGACGGAGTCGTCCGTGACCCCTCAGCGTTGGCGATGACGGTGGGCTCACCGCCCTCGAGAACGCTGACGCAGGAGTTCGTCGTGCCGAGGTCGATACCGACCGCACGTGCCATGTTCGCTTCCTCGCTTCGTAAGGTTGTGCAGGTGACGGGCGTCGCCCGTGGGCTGCTGGCGAGCACCGCCCGCAGCGGGCCCCACCACAAGTTGAGTGAACTTGACTCAATAGTGCCACGCGTTGGCCAATCGTCAAGTTGACTTGAGTCACCTCGACGCAACCCAGCCGTTATTACCGTCCGGTTGTCTTCCCTTGCATCGGTCGGGCACGCTTTAGCGGTGACGACGCACGGCGATCCCGCCACCCGTTCCGGTGCGCCCGCCGTCGCAGCCCGCACCGCCCCGCCGGACGCCGCGGAGGAGCCGCCCGCCACCACCGGGGACGACGGCCTCCCCGGTGCCCTGTCGGGCCTCCGGGAGGCGATCGGCGCGACCCGGTATCCCCTCGCGCTGCCCTCTGCCGGCTCCGCCCGGCAGACCGCCACCGCCCTCACCGACCAGCTCGACGACTATCTGCTGCCCCGGCTCGCCCGGTTGGACGCACCGCTGCTCGTGGTGGTCGGCGGTTCCACCGGCGCCGGCAAGTCGACCCTGGTCAACAGCCTCGTCAAGGCCCGGGTCAGCGCGGCCGGCGTCCTCCGGCCGACCACCCGCTCGCCGGTGCTGGTCTGCAACCCGTCCGACGCGGCCTGGTTCCGGCAGGGTGACCTCCTGCCCGGGCTGACCCGCACCACCGAGCCGAGCGACGATCCGCGGGCCCTGCACCTCGTCACCGCCCCGGCCCTGCCCGCCGGGCTGGCCTTCCTCGACGCGCCCGACATCGACTCGGTCGTCGACGCCAACCGGGCGCTCGCCACCCAACTGCTGGCCGCCGCTGATTTGTGGCTCTTCGTCACCACCGCCGCCCGGTACGCCGACGCGGTGCCCTGGGAGCTGCTGCGCAGCGCCCGGACGCGCGGCGCGGTGATCGCCATGGTGCTGGACCGGGTGCCCGCCGAGGCCACCGACGAGATCGCCGCGCACCTGACCGAGATGCTCGCCGAGCAGGACCTCGGCCGGGCACCGCTGTTCGTGTTGCCCGAGACGTGGGTCGACGGTCAGGGGCTCCTGCCCGAGGGGGTGACAGCGCCCCTGGCCGACTGGTTCGCCAGGTTGGCCGCCGACGTCGACGCGCGGGCCGCGGTGGTCCGCCAGACGCTCGACGGGGCGCTCGCCGCACTCCACCCCGCGGTGGAGGATCTGGCCGACGCCGCCGACGAGCAGCTCGCCGCCGCCGACGGGCTGGACGAGCGGGTCCAGGCCGCGTACCGGGGTGCCGAGCGCACCGTCGAGCAGGGGCTCCAGGACGGCCGGCTGCTCCGCGGCGAGGTGCTCGCCCGCTGGCAGGAGTTCGTCGGCACCGGCGAACTGTTCCGCACGCTGGAGGCACGGATCGGCCGGCTACGGGACCGGGTCGTGGCCGCCGTCACCGGTCGGCCGGCACCCTCCGTCGAGCTGCGCAACGCCATCGAGTCCCAGCTGGTGACATTGCTGCGGGGGGTGGCCTCGGAGGCCGCCGAGTCCGCGTACACCGGGTGGAAGGCACACCCGGCCGGCGCCGGGCTGCTCGATCCGGCGCTCGCCCACCCGAGCGAGGAGCTGCCCGAGCGGGCCGAGCGCCTGGTCCGGGACTGGCAGCGCGGCGTGCTGGAACTGGTCCGGGTCGAGGGTGGCGACAAGCGGTTCGTGGCCCGCACCGCCGCCTACGCGGTGAACGCCACCGGGTTGGCCGTGATGATCGCCGTCTTCGCCTCCACCGCGTTCATCCCGACCGGGTTGGAGTTGGCCACCGGGGCCGGCACCACCGTCGCCGCGCAGGCCGTCCTCCAGGCGATCTTCGGCGACCAGGCGGTGCGTACCCTCGCCGCCAAGGCCCGCACCGACCTGCTGGTCCGGGTGCGGACGCTGCTCGGCGCGGAGGCCGACCGCTTCCTGAGCCGCACCGCCGACGCCCGGCCCGCGGCGGACGCCGGCGACGGGCTGCGCCGGGCCGCCGGCCGGGTCGAGCTGGCCCGGCATCGCAGCGGCCTGTCCGCCCGCGACGAGGAGGGTTTGCGGTGAGCAACATCGCCGGCCGGGTCCGCGAGGCGTTCCGTGGGGACCAGCGGGTCGACGCCGACGCGCTCATCTCCCGACTGGACGCGGTACGCCGGTTCCTGACCGCCGTGGACGGCCTGCTGCCGGATTCCGACCTGGTGCCCGCGCACACTCTCGTCGAGCGGGCCGGCACCCGGCTCGCGCTGTCCCGGGACCACACGGTGGTCGCCCTGGCCGGTGCCACCGGCAGCGGCAAGTCGAGCCTCTTCAACGCGTTGGCCCAACTGGCACTCTCACCGGTCGGGGTCCGCCGGCCGACCACCGGCGTCACCCACGCCTGCGTGTGGGGGCCGTTGGAGGGCGCCAGCCACCTGCTCGACTGGATCGGCGTACTGCCCCGCCACCGTTTCGTCCGGGAGAGCGCCCTGGACGCTGACGACGAGACCGCCCTGCACGGGCTGATCCTGCTCGACCTGCCCGACTTCGACTCGGTGCAGCGATCCCACCGGCTCGAGGTGGACCGGCTCCTCGGCCTTGTCGACCAGGTGGTCTGGGTGGTCGACCCGCAGAAGTACGCCGACCGGGTCATCCACGACAGCTACCTGCGCGAGTTCCACAGGCACCGCGACGTCACAGTCGTCGTGCTCAACCAGGCCGACCGGCTGCCCCTGGCCGAGGTGCCCCGGGTCCTGGACGACCTGCGTCGGCTGCTCGACACGGACGGGCTGACCGGGGTGCCCCTGCTGGCCACCACCGCCATCGACCCGGCCGGGATGGTCGGGCTGCGCAACGCCCTGGAACGCACTGTCGCCGAGCGGCAGGCCGCGTTGCGTCGACTCGCTGGTGACGTCGACAGCGTCGTCGCCGGCCTGGACGAACTGGTCGGCTCGGCCCGGCCGGCGGGTGGGCCGGACGACGCCGCCGTCGATGGGCTGAACCGGGCGTTGGCCGGGGCGGCCGGGGTGCCCGCGGTGACCGAGGCCGTCGAGCGGGCGTACCGGCACCGGGCCGGCGCGGCCACCGGCTGGCCGGTGGTCCGGGGCTGGCGGCGGTTGCGACCCGACCCGCTGCGTCGGCTGCACCTGCCCGGCCCGGCCGGCGACCAGACCGACCCGGCGGAAAGCCTGGTCGCGGCCACCTCGGTACCGGACCCGACGGCCGCCCAGCGCTCGGCGCTCGGCCTCGCCATCCGCGCGGTGGCCGACCGGGCCGGCGCCGACCTGCCGGCCGACTGGCCCGGCGCGGTCACCTCCGCCGCCCGGTCCCGCCTCGGCGACCTGCCGGACGCCCTGGACCGCTCGATCGCCGGCACCGACCTCGGCCTCGACCGGCGGCCGCTGTGGTGGCGGATCGTCGGCGGTGTGCAGTGGTTCGTCACCCTCGCCGCCGTGGTCGGGCTGGGCTGGCTGGTGCTCGGCTACGCGCTGCGAGCGCTCGGCCTGCCCGCGCTCGACAACCCGATGGTCGGCCAGGTGCCGCTGCCGACGGTGCTGCTGCTCGGCGGTCTGCTGGCCGGGCTGCTGGTGGCGGCGCTGACCCGTCCGGTGGTGCGCTGGGCCGCCCGGCGCGCCCGGGCCCGCGCCGATCAGCGACTGACGGCGCGGGTCGCCCAGGTGGGCAACGAGTACGTGCTGACACCGGTACGGATCGTGCTCGGGTCGTACGCGCAGGCACGCGACGCGCTGCGGGACGCCGCACGCCGCTGACGCTCCGCACGGCTCGCTACCGCTCTGCGTACGCCTCGAGCGGCGTAGGGTCGGAGCATGGCCACGCCTCAGACCCCCTACGACGCGGTGCTGCACGCCGCACGCGACGTGACCAAGCTGGAGTCCGCCCTCGACGCCGAGATGCTCGGCAGTGCCCTGCTGGGCAGTGTCTACGCGATCGCGGAGACCGACCGCGACGCCGCCGTACGGGAGTTCGTCACCGGCTTCCTCGCCGCCACCGCCCGCCGCAGGGTGGCGGCGGCGACCACCATCCGGCAGGTCTTCGCCACGCTCGTCCCGACCGCCGAGGGCAGCGAGCGGGTGCGTCCGGGCAGCCAGGCGCCCACCTGGACGGCCCAGCTCGGCCGGGTGCACCTCACCGGCACCTGGGCGTACGGCGACGTGTACGGCGATCAGACCTCCTACCTCGCGACCTTTGCCTACGACGACGATTCCGGCGGCTCGGAGCACGCGCTGGTGGCCCTGGTGGACCACAACATCGGGATCACCAAGGACATCTTCGTGGGCGGGCCGGCCGAACGGATCCTGGACCAGGTCCGACAGATGTGCGCCGACGACGAGTTGACCTGGTTCCGGACCGAAGACCCGGCCCGGTTCCGCGGTGAGGTGGCACGCCACCTGGCCGTCACCGACGATCTCGGCGAGTTGCCCGGCGAGGGGTCGCTCGCCACCGACCGGGCGTTGGTAGGTGCCCGGCTGGCGGTGCTGCCCACCGCCGCCGACCCGACCGGTCCGGCGGAGGTCGAACCACTCTCCGCGGCCGAGCGCACCGATCTGGTCCGGCGGTTCCTCGCCTCGCCGGAGGCCGCCCGCTTCGGGCTGGACGCCGTCGACGGCCCCGAGCTGGCTTCCCTGCACTTCTGCCTGAGCCTGCTGCTGGACCACTCGGCGAGCTTCCCGGACGCCGACCCGATGCGCTGGAGCCCTGCGGTGTCCGGGCTCTTCCTGCTCGACTGGGTGCACCGCCGGGCCGTGCTGGACATGGACGACGCGGCGATGCTGCCCCGGGTGCTCCGGGCCTGGGCGCGGTACGCGTCGCGCCAGCGCGGGCTGCCCGAGGCGGCGACGACGCGCACCGACGAGGCGATCGAGGAGATGGTGCCGGAGTTCGCCCGCCTCTACTCGACTGGTGAGCGGCGCAGCGCGGCCACCGCAGCGGTGGCGCAGTTGATGGCCGACGGGGTGGACCCGGACGACCCGGCCGCACTGGACGCGTGGATCGAGGCGAACCGGCACCGCCTCGCCGACGACGGCGCCTGACGACGTGTGAGGGTGGGCGGCACCGCGCCGCCCACCCTCCGAACCAGCCCGCCCGAGGCCGGCTGGCGCAGCGGGCCGAGGCGAGGCCGGCCGCCTGGCGCAACGGGCCGGCTAGCGCAGCGGGCCGAAGACCACGGTGGCGATCAGGGCGCCGAGCGCGCCTCCGGCCACCACCTGCGCCACCGTGTGGTCCCTCAGCCGGACCCGGGACCAGCCGACCACCGCCAGCAGCGGGGCGGCGACGACCAGCCAGGTCCCGAAGGTCAGCATCAGGATGACGAGCGTGCCGGCGGCCACCGCCGAGTGGATCGACATCTTCCACCAGTGGCTCACCGACACCGCGACGACGAGGCCGACGAGGCCGGCCAGCGCCAGCGCCAACACCGGGCGGGGCGCGCCGACCACCGCCAGCAGGGCGAGCCCTGCCGCTACCGAACCGAGGCCGACGAGCAGCGGAGCCCGGCGCTGCTCGCGGCGGCCGACGTGGTGGTCGGTCAGCCGGCCACGCCGTACTCCGCCGACGATGTAGGCGAACGGGATGCCGGTGACGAAGAGAGTGGCGAGCAGACCCCAGACGAGGCCCTGACCCGGGCGGCTCGCGCTGTGCCAGCTCACCGTGAGGATCAGCAGCGACACGAGCACCGCCGGTGCCGTGACCTCGGTGACCAGCCGGGCGATCCGCAGCCCGGGGCCGGGCCGGGTGGTGACCGGGCGGGGTTCCGCACCGCCGCCCACGTCACCCCCTCCGGTACGCGTCTACCGCCGAACACCGCCGACGCCGGACGGGCCGCGCCTGATCGTCACCGTACCGCCGGTGACACCGCCGGGTACGTCGGTCCGGCCAGCGGCGACGGGCCGACGGCCGACGGCGACGGGATCGCCGGGCTGGGCCGGCGGGTCGGCTCCCCGGGCGGCGTACGGGTGGGGAACGGGACGGTCCGGGTGCTGGTCGGCACGGCGGTCGCTGTCGTGTCGCCGGTCGGTGTGGGGCCCGGGACGCTCTGAGTGCTGGTCGGCACGGCGGTCGCTGTCGTGTCGCCGGTCGGTGTGGGTGTCGGTGCCAGCGTCGGGTCCAGTGTGGGTGTCGGGTCCATCGTCGGGGTCGGCTCCGGGTCGGCCGAGCCGGTGGGCTCCGGGTCGGTGGGCTCCGGGTCCGGCGGATCGGTGGGATCGGTCGGATCGGTCGGCTCCGGGTCCGGGGGGTCGGTCGGGTCCGGGTCGTTCGGCGGGGGCGCGACGGGCGGCGAACTGCTCCGGGTGGGTTTCGGTGCCACCGGTGGGGCGGTCGTCCGCAGGGCCGGCCCGGGATCGGCCGCGACGGGCCCCTCCTGCGGACGCCGGGGGGCGGCGGGCAGCCAGCCACTGGTCGGGCCGACGCTCGGTGTGCCGAGCGGTGACAGCGGCGGTTGGCTGGTCATCGGCAGCGGGATCACCACCGGCCCGACGGACGGGGTCGGCAGGAACGGGGTGCTGCTGTCCGGCAGGGCGGTGCTGCCCGGGGTGGCCGAGCCGGCGCTGATCGCGGCGAGGATGGGCATCGACGCGGTGCCGGCCAGCAGCGCGACGGTGAGCAGGTAACCCCGGGTGGGGCCACCGGCGCCGGGGGCACGATGAACGCCCACCATCCGGCGATAGCCGCCCGCCGACCGGTGCCGACCAAGCCCTGGTGTGCCGGGACCGTCACCTGGCTCGTACACCGCACACACCCCTTGCCGTCGACCGCCGAATGACATGAATGGACACCGCCCGACGGCAGAAAGCCGACAATTAACCCGATAGGCGCGATCCTGCGGGAACCAGCCTGGCGTAGTCACAGTGGGTCAGCCAACCTCCACTGCGTGTCGACACGCTGTGCTGTCCGAACGGTGACGAATCGTGCCGCATCGCATGGGAAACGCAGGCCGGCATGATGGCGACAAACAGCGGCAAAGCATGGGCGGTCGACGTGCTGGGGCAGGCGTACTGTGGGCGCGCTCACCTGCTCTGCGAATATGGACCACGACGGCAACGCAGCCGTGACCTCCGCGCACCCTCGCGGCAGGCGCGGTTGAGCGCCGGCGCTCCCGATCCGGGCTCGGCCAGAACCCGGATCACGCCGTGCGGCAACCCCCACCGGGGCTAGGCGCGGCCGCCAGGAACCGGTCCGGCAGCAGCCGGGCAGGCGCACGAGTTGCGCGGCCGGGTGACCCCCCGGTGCCGACGCAGACACGACAGGGAGACACCGATGGCAAAGGGCGACCCCGGGGGCACCACCCGCAGCAGGCGGGCTGCACCCCGCTCCAAGAAGGGCGCGGCCGGCGACCCCGCGCTGGTGCAGCTGCTCACTCCCGAAGGCGAGCGGATCGACAGCGCCATCGGGCCGGACGGCACCGAGTACCGCGTCGACTTCACCGACGAGGAATACCGCGGCCTCTACCGCGACCTGGTGCTGGTCCGGAAGTTGGACGCCGAGGCGACAGCACTCCAGCGCCAGGGCGAGCTGGGCCTCTGGGCCAGCCTGCTCGGCCAGGAAGCCGCCCAGGTTGGCTCCGGTCGCGCGCTGCGTACCCAGGACATGGCCTTCCCGACCTATCGGGAGCACGGCGTCCTCTACTGCCGGGGCATCGACCCGATCATGCCGCTCGGCCTGTTCCGCGGTGTCGACCAGGGCGGCTGGGACCCGAACGAGTTCAAGTTCAACATGTACACGATCGTCATCGGCGCGCAGACCCTGCACGCAACCGGCTACGCGATGGGGATCACCATCGACGGCAAGACCGGCACCGACGACGGTGAGGCCGCGATCGCCTACTTCGGCGACGGCGCCACCAGCCAGGGTGACGTGAACGAGGCTTTCGTCTGGGCCAGCGTGTTCAACGCCCCGCTTGTCTTCTTCTGCCAGAACAACCAGTACGCGATCTCCGAGCCGCTGGAGCGGCAGACCCGCGTCCCGCTCTACCAGCGGGCCGCCGGCTTCGGCTTCCCCGGCGTACGGGTCGACGGCAACGACGTGCTCGCCACGTACGCGGTCACCCGCACCGCGCTGGACAACGCCCGTCTGGGGCAGGGTCCGAGCCTGATCGAGGCGTACACCTACCGGATGGGCGCGCACACCACCTCCGACGACCCGACCCGCTACCGGATCGCCAGCGAGGTCGAGGCGTGGCAGGCCAAGGACCCGATCGCCCGGGTCAAGGCGTTTCTGGAGAAGCAGCAGATCGCCGACGCGGGCTTCTTCGCCGAGGTCGACGAGCAGGCCCGCCGCGAGTCGGTGCACCTGCGTGAGCGGGTGCTCGAGATGCCCGACCCGGAGCCGGTGACGATGTTCGACAACGTCTACCCCAACGGGTCTCCGCTGCTCGACGAGCAGCGTGCGACGTTCAGCCGCTACATGGAGTCGTTCGAGGGGAGCGCCCACTGATGGCCACGGAGACGCTCACCATCGGCAAGGCCCTCAACACCGGTCTGCGCCGCGCCCTGGAGAACGACAGCAAGGTCGTCATCATGGGCGAGGACGTCGGCAAGCTCGGCGGCGTCTTCCGGATCACCGACGGTCTCCAGAAGGACTTCGGCGACCAGCGGGTGATCGACACCCCGTTGGCCGAGTCCGGGATCATCGGCACCGCTGTCGGTCTGGCCATCCGTGGCTACCGACCGGTCTGCGAGATCCAGTTCGACGGCTTCGTCTACCCCGCGTACGACCAGATCGTGTCGCAGGTGGCGAAGATGCACTACCGCTCGGGCGGCAAGCTCACCATCCCCATGGTGATCCGGATCCCGTTCGGCGGCGGCATCGGCGCGGTCGAGCACCACTCCGAGTCGCCGGAGGCGTACTTCGCGCACACCGCCGGCCTGAAGGTGGTGACCTGCTCCAACCCGCAGGACGCGTACGTGATGATCCAGCAGGCCATCACCTCGGACGACCCGATCGTGTTCCTGGAGCCCAAGCGGCGCTACTGGGAGAAGGGCCAGGTGGACCTGGACGCGCCGCTGTCCGACGCGTACCCCCTGCACTCGGCCCGGGTGGTGCGGCCCGGCACCGACGTCACCGTGCTGGCCTACGGCCCGATGGTGCGGACCTGCCTGGAGGCGGCGACCGCCGCCGCCGAGGACGGCCGGGAGTTGGAGGTCATCGACCTGCGTTCGCTCTCGCCGCTGGACCTGAGCGCGGCGTACGAGTCGGTGAAGCGCACCGGCCGCGTGGTCGTGGTGCACGAGGCGCCGTCGAACATCGGCCTCGGCGCCGAGTTGGCCGCCCGGATCACCGAGGAGTGCTTCTACTCCCTGGAGTCGCCAGTGCTGCGGGTGACCGGCTTCGACACCCCCTACCCGGCCTCCCGGGTGGAGGAGGAGTACCTGCCCGACCTCGATCGGGTGCTCGACGCTGTCGACCGCACCTTCGGCTGGTGAGTGAGATGTCCCGGATCAAGACGTTCAACCTGCCCGACCTGGGCGAGGGCCTGACCGAGGGCGAGATCCTGGCCTGGCTGGTCAAGGTCGGCGACACCATTGAGCTGAACCAGCCGATCGTCGAGGTGGAGACGGCGAAGGCAGCCGTGGAGATCCCGGCGAAGTGGGCCGGCCAGGTGCAGGCGATCCACCACCCGGAGGGCACCACCGTCGAGGTCGGTACGCCGATCATCGCGATCGACACCGACCCGGGCGCCGGGCCGCTGGAGGCGCTGTCGACCACTGCCACGCCCAGCAGTGATCTGCCCACCCCGTCGGCGGCCTCGCTGGCGGCGGTGGAGGTGGCACCGGCCGAGGGCATGATCGAGCCCGGCCTGATCGGCGGTGCGGCCCCGGGTGGGCGGACGGCGGTGCTTGTCGGCTACGGCCCGCGGACCACCGCGGCGAAGCGTCGCCCACGCAAGAGCGGCGTTCCGGCGCAGGCTCCCGCTGGGGTCGATCATGGAGTTGTGGTGGTTGACAAACCAGCCACGACCTCCACGATTCCGGCAGCACAAGTCCATGATCGACGGGGTGGGGCGGTTCTCGCCAAGCCTCCGGTGCGCAAGCTTGCCAAGGATCTCGGGGTCGACCTCGGCGCGTTGACCGGGTCGGGGCCACTGGGCTCGATCACTCGGGAGGACGTGCAGCAGGCGGCGAACGGTGCGAGCGTGGTGGTTGCCGAGCCGACCGCACCCAGCTTCGGCGCGGACCGGGAGCAGCGCATCCCGGTCAAGGGCGTCCGCAAGCTCACCGCCGAGAACATGTCCCGCTCGGCGTTCACCGCCCCGCACGTGACGGAGTTCCTGACCGTCGACGTGACCCGGGCGATGAAGGCCCTGGACCGGCTGCGCGGTCGGCGCGAGTGGCGCGACGTACGGGTCTCGCCGCTGCTGCTGGTGGCGAAGGCGGTGCTGCTGGCCGTGCAACGGCACCCGATGGTCAACTCGACCTGGGCGGGCGACGAGATCGTGGTCAAGGAGTACGTCAACCTCGGCATCGCGGCAGCCACCGAACGCGGCCTGATCGTGCCCAACGTCAAGGACGCCGGCCGACTCTCGCTGCGGGAGTTGGCGGACGCGCTGACCGACCTGGTGCAGACGGCGAAGTCCGGCCGCACCTCTCCGGCGGCGATGTCCGGCGGCACCCTGACCATCACCAACGTCGGCGTGTTCGGGGTGGACACCGGCACACCGATCCTGCCGCCGGGTGAGTCGGCGATCCTGGCCTTCGGCGCGGTGCGGGAGATGCCCTGGGTGCACAAGGGCAAGGTCAAGGTTCGCCAGGTCACGACGTTGGGGCTGAGCTTCGATCACCGGATCGTCGATGGTGAGTTGGGCTCGAAGTTCCTGCGGGACATCGGTGACTTCCTCGCGGATCCGGAAGCGGCCCTGCTCGCCTGGACCTGATCGTTCGAGACGCCAGCCACGGCCGGTGTGCCACGGGTTAACTCCCGGCACACCGGCCGTGTCCGTTGGGCGACGGAACCGTCGGTCAGAGAGCCTGTTGACCTTTGATTGTTAGGCAAGTGTCCCAGCTCACCTAATAATCGATGGAATTTTGCCGCCTTGTGCTGTTGAATAGAGGCATCAGGGGCTGACAACCGAATAGCTAGGGGGACCCACCAATGAGCATGATCGAGCGAATCCGCAACCACCGCGACGCCACTCGCCGCGCCCGTGCCATCGAGCACGCGCTGCGCTCGGCGAACTCGCCGGCAGTTCGCGAGGAGATCCTCGTCATCGCCCAGCGTCACGTGAGCTGACGCTCCACGACTTTCCTCACCTCCTCCAGATCGATGGCCCACCCGGCCCACCGGGTGGGCCATCGGCGTTTCCCAGCCACCCACCACCGGGATTCCGCAGTGCCGCAGCGCCCGGTACGGTGGGCTTCGGTCGCCGCCCGCCGACCGGCAGAGGCCGAGCCAACAGAAGCTGCTCGACATCAACCGGCCACGGTGAGTGACGACCGGTGCTCCTTGGACGGGTCGTGCCACCACCCGATACCGTGCGGGGAGCCGGCACAGCGGTACGCCGGTGACGCCGGCAGCCACGCCGAGGAGACCGATCGGCACCGGCGAGCCGACATGTGATGGAGGAGGCGCACCCATGACGTCCGAGGGCCCGCACCGCCCCGGCCAGGAGCCGGACGAGGTGTCACAGGGCGCCGGCGGACCGGCGCCGTACGGCGACCGCCCGGCGCAGCCGGACAACGGCCAGAACGCCGCCGGCCCCGACCTGGGCTGGGCACCCCCGCCCCCGACACGGTCCCACCCGTCGACGCCGGCCTGGGCGACCCAGTCCGAGCAGCCGCAGGCGCCCGCCTGGGGTGCCGCCGCCGCACCACAGCCCAACGACCCGGCGCAGCCCGCCTGGGCCGCGGGCGGTGGCGCGAGCGAGCCGCCGCAGCAGCAGCCCGGCACCTGGCCCGGCAACGACGGCACGCCGGCTCCGGCGCAGCCCGACCCCTGGGCCGCCCAGCAGCAGGGCTGGACGCCCGGCGAGCCGAGCCAGCCCTCACCGACCTGGAGCTCGAACGCCCCCGCCGAGCAGCCGGACTGGGTGCAGGCCCAGCCGGCAGCGCGGGGCGCCGCGCAGGTTCCCCCGGCCACCGCCACCTGGCCAGCCCAGGAAGACCCGGCCAACAGTTGGGGCGGCGCGGCGCAGGCCAACCCTCCCGCCGCCGACTGGCGCGGGGCCGAGTCTCCGCAGTCCGACGCACCGCAGGCCGCCGGCTGGGCCGGCGGCGCACAGCAGGACCAGGCCGCCGGCAACGGCGGCTGGCCCGCCAATGGCGCCAACCAGGACGACCAGCCGGTGTGGACGCCCGCTGAGCAGTCGCCGCCGGCGTGGGGACAACCCGCCGACTCGACCGAGCAGCCCGCCCCCGGGTGGGGTCAGGCCACCCCGCCGAGCGCGGCCCGTGGCGCCGCCCAGGTCCCGGCCCCCACGACGAACTGGCCCGCGCAGGACGACCCGGCCCAGTCCGGCGGGTGGGCCGCGCAGCAGCAGGCGCAACCCGCAATGTGGAACGACGGCGGCGAGGCGCGGCAGGACCAGCCCGCGCAGCCGGCCGCATGGGGTGGCGCCGAAGGGCGTCCACAGCAGCCCGACTGGGTGCTCTCCCAACCGGAGCAGCAGACCGACCGCCCGGAACAGGCGGCGTGGACCCCCGCCGAGCCGAGCAACCTCCCCGCCCGGGCCAGTGCCAGCGTGCCCACCAGCGGTGGCGCGCCCAACTGGGCCGCCAGCCCGGACAATGCCGCGCAGGGCAACTCCGGCAGCGCGTCGGAGATCGAGCCGTGGGCGCCCGGCGAGGTGTGGGGTCGCGCCGAGGCCGAAGCTTCCGCCCAGTCCCGTGGGGGCTGGGAGGCGGACCGGGACGACGAGGCACCGGCCTACCAGCCCGCACCCGCACCCGGCATCTCTCCGGCGAACGCGGTGCCGCTGCCCCCGCAGGAGCAGCGCGTCCCGGGTGCCAGTCTGGCGGCCGCCCCGCCGGCCGACTACGCACCCCACGCAAAGTTCGCACCGATCCCCGAGCAGCCCGCATACGCCGAGCGGGAGACCCCGGACGCCGCCGCGCAGTACGGTGGCCGCTCCGAGGACGTCTCCACGAGCGGTGCCGTGGTGCCCGCCCCGCGTACCTCTCCGGAGTCCGGAGCGGGTCGCGCGGTCGTACCGGTGTCGGACGCCGAATCGGCAGCCGGCGCGGCGGCCCGGGCCACGGCGAGCGCTTCGGTGCCGCTGGCCAGCCGGGTGATGCCCCCTACCGACCAGGCGATCCGACCGGCCAGCACGGCCACCCCGCAACCCCGGGTGTACGGCCGCCCGGCCCGACCGGAGCCGGAGGCCGAGCCGGAGCCGGAGGCGTTCAAGGGCGACCCGGACGCCGACCGTCAGGGTGCTCCGGACTGGCAGAACGCGGGCCAGCGGCAGGCCGCACCGGACTGGCAGAACGAGGGCCAGCGGCAGATCGCTCCCGACTGGCAGAACGACGCGCAGCGGCAGGTCGGGCCCGGCTGGGGCGGCGAGTCTCCGGCCGATTCGCGCTTCGACGACCGGCAGCCCGCACCGAACGCGTTCAACGAGGCCCCGTCGGCGCCGCCGGCGTTCCCACCCGGAGTGCCGTCCTTCGTCGACGCCCCGAGCAACAACAGGCCGGTGAACGGCACCCGCCCGCACGCCGGTGCCGAGCCGCCCGCTGACCAGTTCGGCGGCCCCGGGTCCTCTGCCGCAGGTTCCGCCACCGTGAACGGGGCGGCGACCTTCGGAGCGCCGAACTTTGGCGGCCGGGGCTCCGGCGGGCCGGGCTTCGGCGAGCCGGTGCAGGGCGGTGGTTTCCCGCCGTCCTTCCCGCCGTCGTCGCACCCCACGCCGTCCTGGGGCCAGGACTCCGGCCCGACGGACCAGGGCCGGTTCGACGCGTACAAGCCGGACGCCGAGGAGCCCAAGGTGGAGGCGCCGCCGCCGAAGGTACGCAACGGCCGGGTGCTGGCCGCTGTGCTGATCGCGGCGGTGCTGATCCTGGCGGTGCCGCTCGGCCTGCTGCTGCTGCTGGGCAAGGTCGGCAATGACGACGCACCGTCCTTCAACCCGGCGGTCGGCACCTGTGTGAAGCAGTCCGGGCAGGGCGGCGCCTCGGCGGCGGACTGCGGCGAGGCGGGCGCGTTCACGATCGTCTCGAAGGTCGACGTCAAGGAGAAGTGCGCCGACACGACGCAGCCCCACGTGGTGCTGCCGGGTGACGGCACCAACCGGGTGCTCTGCCTGAAGCCGGCCACGAAGTAGCTCCACCGTCGGCGGGGTCACTGGCAACCGTGGCCCCGCCGACGTCGTACCGGGCTGGCTAGGGGTACCGCCTCGCCCCCTGATCGTTGGCACCTGCGCAACTCGACACGCCGAGCATCGCACTGCTGATCTGCCAACGATCGTCACGACGACCCCGAGCAAGGTCAACCAGGCTCCGCCTCGTGTCGTCCGGGTCACGGCGGCCGGAACGACGAAGCGTGGCAGTCTGACAGGCATGGGAACGACAGCGCGTGTACGTGCACCTGAACTGCGCGGCCGACAGTGGCTCAACACCGGCGGGCAGAATCTGACCTTGCAGGATCTTCGCGGCAAGATCGTCATCGCGGATTTCTGGACGTTCTGCTGCATCAACTGCCTGCACGTGCTCGATGAGCTGCGCCCGCTGGAGGACAAGTACGGCGACGTGCTCGTGGTGATCGGTGTCCACTCGCCGAAGTTCGAACACGAGAAGGACGCCGACGCGCTCGCCGCCGCCGTGGAGCGCTACGGGGTGCACCACCCCGTACTCGACGATCCTGAGCTGGACATGTGGCAGCAGTACGCGGCCCGCGCCTGGCCGACCCTGTCGGTGATCGACCCCGAGGGTTACGTGGTGGCGACGATGGCCGGCGAGGGGCACGCCGAGGGGCTGGCCCGGCTCATCGACGAGTTGGTCACCACCCACGAGGCCAAGGGCACCCTGCACCGGGGTGACGGCCCGTACGTCCCTCCGCCGCCGCCGGAGACCGCGCTGCGTTTCCCGGGTAAGGCGGTGCTGCTGCCCAACGGCAACCTGCTGGTCTCGGACTCGGCGCGGCACTCACTCGTCGAGGTCGACCCGGACGGTGAGACGCCGGTGCGTCGGATCGGCTCAGGTGAGCGGGGCCGGGCGGACGGGCTGGCCGCCACGGCGACGTTCTCCGAGCCGCAGGGGGTGTGCCTGCTGCCCACGCACGTGGCCGAGGTGGCCGGCTACGACCTGGTGGTGGCCGACACTGTCAACCACCTGCTACGCGGCGTACGGCTGGACTCCGGCGAGGTGGTCACCGTGGCCGGCAGCGGGCGGCAGTGGCGCGCGTCGGTCGACGACCACGCCCACGACGCGCTCGCCGTCGACCTCTCGTCCCCGTGGGACCTGGCCTGGTACGACGACAAGCTGATCGTCGCGATGGCCGGCATCCACCAGCTCTGGTGGTTCGACCCGATCAAGCGGACCGCCGGCATGTACGCCGGCACCACTGTGGAGGCGCTGCGCGACGGCCCACTGGCCGAGGCGTGGATGGCCCAACCGTCGGGACTTTCCACCTCCGCCGACGGCACCCGGCTCTGGGTGGCCGACAGCGAGACCAGTTCGGTCCGGTACGTCGAGAACGGGGTGATGGGCACCGCCGTCGGGCAGGGCCTGTTCGACTTCGGGCACGTGGACGGCCCGGCGGAGACGGCGCTGCTCCAACACCCGCTGGGTGTGTGCGCGCTGCCGGACGGCTCGGTGTTGATTGCGGACACCTACAACGGTGCGGTGCGCCGCTTCGACCCGGCCAGCAACCAGGTCTCCACTGTCGCCGACGGGTTGGCGGAGCCGAGCGACCTGGTGCTCACCCCGTCCGGCGAGGTGCTGGTGGTGGAGTCCGCCGCCCACCGGTTGACCCGGCTCGCACCCGGCGCCCTGTCTGCGGCGGGTGCCAGCACCGTGGACGGGCCCCGGCACCGCACCGAGCGCAAGCCGACGGACGTCGCGGCCGGCGAGGTCACCCTGGACATCGTCTTCACCCCGGCGCCGGGGCAGAAGCTGGATGAGACGTACGGGCCGTCGACCCGGTTGGTGGTCTCCGCGTCCCCGCCCGAGCTGCTGGTGGACGGCGCCGGCACGGGCACCGAACTGTCCCGCCGGCTGGTGCTCAACGGCGAGGTCACCGCGGGGGTGCTTCAGGTGACCGCCCAGGCGGCCACCTGCGACGCGGATGTCGAGCACGCGGCGTGCCACCTGACCCGACAGGACTGGGGCGTACCGGTCCGGGTGGTCGACGGCGCCGTGACCCGGCTTCCGCTGGTGCTTCGCGGCCTGGACGCGTGATCTGCTCGGAGGGGCCCGGCCAGGGCTCCTCCGATCAGGCGAACGGCGCCAGGGTGATGTTGGCGTCGATCAGGGTGGCGCGGACGAGTTCGGTGGCGGAGACCGCCCCCGGGGTGTCGCCGTGCAGACAGATCGAGTCGACCGAGCACGGGATGACGGTGCCGTCGACAGCTACCACGCTGCGTTCGGTGGCCATCCGCGCCGCCCGTTCGGCCACCTGCTCGGGGTCGGTGATCACCGCGCCGGGGGTGCCGCGCGGCACCAGCGCCCCGTTGGGCAGGTAGGCGCGGTCGGCGAAGGCCTCGGCCACCACCGGCAGACCCGCGCCGACGGCGAGTTGGGCGAGCGTCGAGCCGGGCAGGCAGAGCACGGGCAGCTCGGCGTCGTAACCGCTGACCGCGGCGACGATCGCCGCGGCCTGGGACTCGTCGATGCTGGCCGCGTGGTAGAGCGCCCCGTGCGGCTTCAGGTAGCGGACCCGGGTGCGGAACAGCCGGCAGAACGCGTCCAACGCCCCCAACTGGTAGGTCACCTCGTCGCGTAGTTCGGCGAAGTCGTACGCGATGTGCCGTCGCCCGAAGCCGGCCAGGTCGCGGTAGCCGACCTGCGCGCCCACTGCGACGCCGCGTCGCGCGGCGCCCTCGCAGACCCGCCGCATGGTGGACGGGTCGCCACCGTGAAAGCCGCAGGCGACGTTGGCGGAGGTGACAAGGCTCAGCAGCGCGTCGTCGTCGCCGAGCCGCCAGATGCCGAATCCTTCGCCCAGGTCAGCGTTGAGGTCCATGGAATCTGACGGTAGTACCTGGCCGGGCCTGCGCGAGCGGTGTCACGTCGGTGACCACCCCGATGACTGGGTATCCACCGGTGGTCGGATGGTCGGCGAGGAAGATCAGGGGCTGTCCGTCCGCCGGCACCTGCACCGCGCCGAGCACGATGCCCTCGCTGGGAAGTTCGCCGGCCACCGCGCGGGGCAGAGCCGCGCCGGCGAGCCGCGCGCCGACCCGGTTGCTCACCGGGCTGACGGTGTACGCGTTGCCGAAGAGCCTGTCGAACGCGAGCGGCGTGAACCAGTCCTCGCGAGGACCGGGGCCCACCGTCAGGTGCAGTTCGTCGGGCGGCGCGGGACACACGGTCAGGTCCACCGGTGCGGGAGCGTGAACAGTTTCGCCGAGCGGCAGCCGGTCGCCGTCGCGCAACGGAGCCGGGCCGAGCCCGGACAGGGTGTCGGTGGACCGGCTACCGAGCACCCGTGACACGTCGACGCCGCCCGCCACCGCCAGCCAACTCCGTACGCCCCGCCGGGCCGGACCGATCCGCAGCACCGTCCCTGCCGGCACACTGAGCGGACGCCCGACGTCACCGGGCCGCTGGCCTACCCGCACCGCAACCTCGGCACCGGTGACCGCCACCGTGGTGGCGCGCGTCAGCCGCAGCGTGCAACCGGTCAGGGTGATCTCCAGGCCGGCCGCCTGCTCCGGATTGCCGACCAGTCGGTTCGCCAGTCGCAGGGCGGCCGGGTCGAGGGCACCGGACCGGGGTACGCCCAGGTGCGCCCAACCGGGCCGGCCCAGGTCCTGCACTGTGGTGAGCGCTCCGGCGCGCAGCACCTCGATGGTCGCCGGTTGGGTCACGCCGCCACCATCCGAACCGTGCTGCCCGGCCCGAGCCGGGCCGGCGGGTCGGCGGCCACGTCGAACAGCACCAGATCGGTCCGACCGACCAACTGCCAGCCGCCCGGCGACGCGCCCGGATAGATCCCGGCATACGGACCGGCCAGCGCTACCGAACCGGCTGGCACCCGGGGACGGGGTGTGGCCAGCCGGGGCAACGCCAACTCGGCGGGCAACCCGGTCAGGTAGGGGAACCCCGGGGCGAAGCCGCAGAAGGCGACCCGGAACCGGGTGCTTGTCATCCGGTCGAGCACTGCCGCCACGTCCACACCCCAGTGCTCCGCCACCGCCGGCAGGTCCGGCCCGTCGAAGATCACCGGCACGACCACGTCCGCCCCGTCGTCAGCTTGGCTTTGGGCTTGAGCTCTGGTCTTCGTTCTGGCTCTGGCTGGCGGTTCGTCGTTGATGTTGGTGCCGTCGTTGATGTTGGCGCCAGCGGCGATGTCGGCGTCGGCGTCGATGAGGCGGGTGATGGCGGCGGTGACGGCGGACGCCCACCGGTTCAGCTGTTGGGCGGTGGTGGACGGGTCGGGCAGGCCGTCGAGCAGCACGGTCCTGGCCGCCGGCACGATCTCGACGGCGACCAGGTCGCCCAGCTCGCGACGCCGCCACAGCTCGGCCCGCCACGCTTCGACCAGCTCGGCCTCGGGGGTGTCGGCAGCCGCCTCGTGAGCATCGGCGGGGGCCGTGCAGTCGAGGAGCAGGGCGTGCGCCCCGACGGGTCGGATCCGCATCCGCTCATCCTCGCCGATGCCGTCGCGATCCGGTGTTCACGACGACGGTGCCAGGTGTCACCAACACCACTACTTACAAGTAACCTACGGTGCCGTAACCTGACTGGGTGACTACCTCCGCCCCGCTTCGCCTGAAGCCGGTCGACATCGGTAAGCCCCGGATGCGCGGCTGGCTGCACACGTACGCCTTCTTCGTCGCCCTGGTCTGCGGCATCGTGCTCTGCTCGATCGCTGCCACCCGACCGGGGTGGGCGCCCCTGGTGAGCTGCCTCATCTACAGCCTGACGGTCTGCGGGCTCTTCGGCACGAGCGCCCTGTACCACCGTCGGGTGTGGTCAGAGCGCGGCTACCAGGTGATGCGCCGCATGGACCATTCGATGATCTTCGTGTTCATCGCCGGCACGTACACACCGCTCTGCGTGATGCTGCTCGCGCCCCGGCCGGCCACAGTGATGCTGGCCCTGGTGTGGGGCGGCGCGCTGGCCGGCGTGGCGGTCAAGGTGGTCTGGCCGCACGCGCCGCGCTGGGTGTCCGCCCCGCTCTACCTGGCGCTGGGCTGGGTGGCGGTGGCCATGCTGCCGGAGATCCTGCACGGAGGCGGTGTCGCGGCGCTGGTGCTCCTGATCGTCGGCGGCGCGATCTACAGCATCGGTGCGGTCTTCTACGCGTTGCGCCGGCCCAATCCGTGGCCGACGGTCTTCGGCCACCACGAGTTCTTCCACGCCTGCACGCTGCTGGCGGCGCTCTGCCATCACATCGCGATCTACTTCGCGCTGTTTGCCTGACCCGGCTAGCCAGAGCGGAACCCAGCGCGAACGCCCCCCAGTTCACCCCGCCCGACGAGGGCACCCGACAAGGCCACCTCAACAAGGGCACCTGGCGAGGCCCGATCTTGGCGTCAGCCCGTCATGATCGTGCTAAATCCAAGATGTACTGGCCTCGATCTCCCTCTTTCCTGGATCGAGCACGATCCTCCGTCGGCTGGAACGCCCAGGCATAGAGCCCTCGACCCGGACCAGCGCAAGTTCGGTGAAACTGCTGCCTCAGCGTGCCCTGAGGCAGCCGCTACCTTCCCGACAACATCTTCGTCGAATACAGCCGCGAGTTTATTCAGGACGATCAGCGATACCTCGGCGTAGCGCTTATA